>JANNGP010000127.1:0-37185 GCA_031403915.1 Betaproteobacteria bacterium | reverse complement strand
GCGTTTAATTGAAAGTGCTAAGGGGCAAAGAATTGCATCGCCACGTTTCCCCGTGGCGATGTCGTCTGGTGTCACGCTAACGACTGTTTCCTCAAGGTCTTTTCCATGCGGATGCAGATGCTCAAAATAAGCTGGGTTCATTTGATGAATTCTTTTCTTCGTGCATTATTGATGATCTCCAGAGCTTCTGGCCGGAGTCGAACCAGCGTTTATTCTTTACGAAAGAATCGTCCTAACCATTGAACGACAGAAGCGAATACAAAGAGTATAGCAAAGATTAACTTCTAAGTCAAGAACTAACTCCATAACTTTAACACTCATCACCCAACAACGTGACTAATTGTGAAAGTTTTGATTTCCGAGATGAAACGTGTGCTGCGTCCGGGTGGTTGCTTGCTGGTTCTTGAGTTTTCACAGGTATGGAAGCCGCTGGCTCCGTTTTATGACTTTTACTCGTTCAGTGTCATTCCACGCATTGGCGAGATCATTACCAAAGACGAAGCCAGTTATCGTTACCTGGCTGAATCGATTCGCGTCCATCCGGATCAGGAAACACTAAAAAGCTTGATGGAACAAGTTGGTCTTGAGAAGGTCGAATACTTTAACCTCACTCTTGGGGTTGTTGCACTGCACCGTGGTTTTAAATTCTGATGGAGTAACAAATGAAAAAAGTTCTCTTGGCTGTTTTTGTAGCGACAATGGCACTTGGCTTGAGCGTAGGCGAAGCTGAAGCCGCGCGCATGGGCGGTGGAAAATCCGTCGGCATGCAACGCCAGTCAGTTTCCCCTAAACCGGCTCCCACCCAACAGGCGACTCCTGCTAACGCGGCGGCACCTGCCGCCGCACCCGCGGCCGCCCCTAAGCGTAACTGGATGGGTCCGCTTGCCGGTCTCGCCGCCGGATTGGGCATTGCGGCGCTGCTTTCGCACTTTGGTATGGGTGAAGGCATGGCCAACATCCTGATGATCGCCTTACTGGCCTTCGCCGCATTCTTCGTTATCAAACTCCTGTTTGGCCGGAAAACAACCGCCGGACAAGCTTCTGAGCCGTTGCAGTATGCTGGCGCAGGCAATCCAGGCATGGGCCAGCCGGTTCAAAACGCTCAGTTTGGTTCTTCAGCCACTGCCGAACCCGCTGCGCTACGCATCCCCGCTGGCTTTGACGCAGAAGGCTTTGTGCGCGCCGCCAAACTTAATTTTGTCCGCCTGCAGGCCGCCAACGACGCCGGAAATCTTGACGACATCCGCGAATTTACCAGCCCGGAACTGTTTGCCGAGATCAAGATGCAAATCGATGAGCGCGGTACGGCACCTCAGCAAACCGATGTCGTCACGCTCAATGCCGAACTTCTCGAAGTAACGACAGAAGCCGGCCGCCATATTGCCAGTGTGCATTTCAGCGGCATGATTCGCGAGGAATCCGGCGCAGCGGCTGCGCCCTTCAACGAAGTCTGGAACATGAGCAAACCGGTTGAAGGTGGCAAGGGCTGGGTTATTTCTGGAATCCAGCAACTGAGCTGATTATTGATGCTGGTTGACGCGGCACTCGGTTTTATTAATCATCTTCTGACTTCTGAAGAATGGCCGAGTGAACGCCTCAAACCCTTTGCCGGACAAAAAGCGCGCCTTGAATTGGGCGCGCTTTTTTTGTCGCTGGAGATTACTCGCGACGGGATTTTCATGCCTGGCGACAAGAGTGCTCTTGTCGCTGTTTGTATCACCCTGCCTGCTGACGCACCGCTGCGTGCGCTAACGGATCGATCCTCTCTCCTGAGTGCCGCACACATCAGCGGCTCAGCTGAACTGGCGGAAGCGCTAAGCTTTGTTTTTCGCAATCTGCTCTGGGATGTTGAAAGTGATCTTTCGCCACTGGTCGGCGATATTGCTGCGCGGCGCCTTGTTGAAGGCGGCAAGCAAGTGGCCACATGGCACGTCCAACAGGCCAGAAATCTGGCGCTGAATCTGGCCGAATATTTTACCGAAGAAAGCCCGACCATTGCCCGCCGCCAGGATGTTTCCTCTTTTTGCGCTGACGTCGACCACCTGCAAACAGCGCTGACGCAACTGGAAAACCGGATAAAGCTTCTCGAGGACTGAACGCGCACTCCTTACACTCCTTACCACCACGTCTTCCTCACATCGGCACGTATGGAAATCACTCCTCAACTTATCCGTCTCTTCACCATACTCGTTGGGCTTGGTTCCGGCATCTACCTGGTCAGGTCACTCGTCCGCCAGCATGCGTCAAAGCGCTGGCCTACGACAATGGGGAAGATTCTGGAAAGCAAGCTTGATGAAGACTCCGATGGCTGGTATCCGTATGTACGCTATTCATATTCCATACATGGGGAAAACTACGCAAGCGACCAGCTCTATTTTTATTCCTGCAACCAGGAACCTGATGAAGCAGAAGCCAGAACTTATCTTTTGCCATATCCCGTTGGCAAGGCAGTCACCATCTACTTCAACCCGCACAATCCTGCGGACGCTGTACTCGACACACATGTGCCTTTGTGGCGGTCACTCTTCTGGCTGTTCTTTACGTCGTTTTTTCTAGCAATTGGGGCGGGGATGCTGGCCTGAACAGGCACACCTCATGCCATGAATCTTCTGCTCAGATGCTCGTTAGTACATCATGCTGCGTACATATCAGACCCATATTTCGGATAGATTCAAAAAGCCAGATACAAGGCGAATGGAATAAAAACCAGTGAGGCGATGGTTCCGCCCACGACGATGGCGGAAACCAGACCCGGTTCCTGCTTGTATTGCTCGGCAAAGATATAGTTCATCACCGCTGGCGGCAAGGCCGCATAGAGCAGCAAGAGTCCTTTCATTGGCTCGGTCAGCGGCAAAATTTTGACCAGAGGCCAAGCGATCAGCAATCCCGAAATGGGACACAGCAAGGCTCCGGCGATGCCGATACTCCAGCGCTCAACTTTGAAACCGGCGAAGCCCACACCAAGCGTGAACAAGCCGAGCGGAATTGACGTATCACCTAGCATCCGGGCGCTCGTCGCCAGCCAGTGGGGTAATGACAGTCCTACCAGGCTCGCCAGCACGCCAAAGATCATGGCCCACAACATCGGCCCCTTCAAAATCCCGCGCATGCTGGCTTTGGGGGCGCAGATACGGATTCCCAGCGTAAAGTGAAATAGGCTGAAGGTCATGAACAGCGCGACGGCCGCAGGAATCATTGCTTCGCCGAACGCAAACAAGGTCAGCGGCAGCCCCATATTAGCCACATTGCTGAACATGATGGGCGGGACAAAGGCATGCGGGTTATAGCCCAACAATCTTGCCGCCCCCCAGGCAATGAGCCCTGATCCAAGCATGACGATCAGGCCGCCGCCGATCAGCGGCAGATAGTCGAGGATGTGGAAATCCCTTGAGGCCATGGCCGAAAAAATCAGCAGCGGGAACAGCAAATCGGTGCACAGTCGGTTGATCCAAGTCATGTCCGGCTGTCGAATACGCCCATAAGCGTAGCCAATGACGGCAATGATCAGTACCGGTGTAATAACACCAATGATGCGTAGAACAAGATCCATTTCGTTCCTGTATGCGAATACAAGTACGGGCGGGAATAGCCAAGCCCTATGCCCGCCCGAAATGCCCGTCAATAGGCAGTCTGCAAACAACTAGCCACGGAAACCGCATGAGCATTGATCTCCATGGCAATCAACTTCAAGAAGCTTGTCCTGCCTGGCACACAGGCTACTAGTAAAAAAGGCAGGCCTGCCGCCTGCCTTTTAGCGCGATTGTGGCCAATCCGGTCAATGGCGTTTGCGGCCCTTCTTGATCGTCTGCAGCTGCGCGATGGCCATGGCCAGTTCGGCCTCTGCTGCGGCATAGCTGACATCCGTGCCACGATTCCTCAACGCTTCTTCGGCACGGCGTTTGGCATCAATGGATTTGGCTTCGTCCAGATCGTGGGCGCGAATCGCTGTGTCTGCCAGCAGGGTAATTAGTGTCGGCTGGACTTCGAGAATGCCGCCGGAAACATAAACCAGCTCATACTCGTCGCGATCCGGGATCTTCAAACGCACAGTGCCCGGTTTGATGCGTGTCAGCAGCGGCGTATGGCGCGGGTAGATGCCCAGTTCGCCGGCCTCGCCGGGGAACACCGCGAAGTCGGTTTCGCCGGAGAAAATCAGCTCTTCGGCACTGACAACATCAACATGAACTCTGAGTGGCATGGTTTCTTTCCGATTGAGCGTGGTGGCTTAAAGGGTTTTGGCCTTTTCAAAGACTTCATCGATACCGCCGACCATGTAGAAGGCCTGTTCGGGAATATTGTCGCACTCACCCTCACAGATCATCTTGAAGCCTCTGATCGTCTCCTTGAGCGGCACATATTTGCCCGGTGAATTGGTGAACACCTCAGCCACGTGGAAAGGCTGCGACATGAAGCGTTGAATCTTGCGTGCACGGTACACGGCCATCTTGTCTTCCGGCGACAGCTCGTCCATGCCCAGAATGGCGATGATGTCACGCAGTTCCTTGTATTTCTGCAGCGTCATCTGCACCGCGCGTGCCACCTGATAATGCTCTTCGCCAACGACCTGCGGATCAAGCTGACGCGAGGTCGAGTCGAGCGGGTCGACGGCCGGGTAGATGCCAAGCGAAGCGATGTCACGCGAAAGCACGACCGTTGAGTCCAAATGCAGGAAGGTCGTCGCCGGTGACGGGTCGGTCAAGTCATCGGCCGGCACGTACACGGCCTGGATCGAGGTGATCGAGCCGACCTTGGTCGAGGTAATGCGCTCTTGCAGACGGCCCATTTCTTCGGCCAGCGTCGGCTGGTAACCCACGGCGGAGGGCATACGACCAAGCAGCGCGCGGAAACTTCCGTTCCGGCCAGCGTATAGCGGTAGATGTTATCGACGAAGAACAGGATGTCGCGGCCATCGTCACGGAAACGCTCGGCCATGGTCAGGCCGGTCAGCGCGACGCGCAGACGGTTGCCGGGCGGCTCGTTCATCTGGCCGAAGACCATCGCCACCTTGTCGAGAACGTTGGAATCCTTCATCTCATGGTAGAAGTCGTTGCCTTCGCGGGTGCGCTCACCCACGCCGGCAAACACGGACAGGCCGGCGTGCTGCTTGGCGATATTGTTGATCAGTTCCATCATGTTCACCGTCTTGCCGACGCCGGCACCGCCAAACAGGCCGACCTTGCCGCCTTTGGCGAACGGGCAAACCAGATCGATAACCTTGATCCCGGTTTCGAGTAGATCGACCGATGGTGAAAGTTCTTCAAACTTCGGCGCCGGCTGATGAATAACACGACGTTCTTCGGTGGCAATCGGCCCGGCTTCATCAATCGGCCGGCCAAGTACATTCATGATGCGGCCAATGGTCGCGTCACCGACAGGAACAGCAATCCCGGCGCCGGTGTTGTTAACTTTCATGCCGCGCCGCAAGCCGTCGGACGAGCCCATGGCAATCGTACGCACGACGCCGTCGCCGAGTTGCTGCTCGACTTCAAAAACCAGATCCGCTTCACAGCCGCCATGCTCTTCCGACTTATCGAGCAGAAGGGCGTCGTAAATCCTGGGCATCGCATCACGCGGGAACTGGATGTCCACCACAGCGCCGATACACTGAACAATGTTTCCTTGACTCATCGTCGTATCCTCAATCAATCTTGAAAAAACAGTTAAACCACGAAGAGCACGAAGTACACGAAGAAAAGCCTAGCGTTTTTGTTTCGTGCATTTCCAGCTCAAGGTGTAGTCTCATAATCTTGCAAAAAAACGTATTTCTTCGTGCTCTTTGTGTACTTTGTGGTTAATACGGTTCTGTTCAAACGGCTGCTGCGCCGCTGACAATTTCTGAAAGTTCCTGGGTAATTGCTGCCTGGCGAGCCTTGTTATAAACCAGCTTGAGCTCGCCAATCACGTTCTTGGCGTTATCCGAAGCGGACTTCATGGCCACCATGCGCGCACTCTGTTCCGACGCCATATTCTCGGCCACGGTCTGATACAGCATGGCCTCGACATAGCGTAACAGCAGATCGTCGATCACCGCTTTGGCATCGGGCTCGTAGATGTAATCCCAACGGTTCTTGCTCTGGCTTCCCACCAGGTCACCGGAGAGCGGCAGCAACTGTTCGATCACCGGCTCCTACTTCATGGTATTCACGAAGCGCGTGTAGGCAATGTACAGAACGTCAATCTCACCGTTGATATAAGCATCCAGCTGTACCTTGGCCGGCCCGATCAGTTTTTCGAGATGCGGCGTGTCACCCAGCCCGACAACGTGCGACACCATATTAGCCCCAGTGCGCATCATGAAACCGAAGCCCTTGTTGCCGACGGCAGTGACTTGCAGCTTTTTGCCCTCGGCATCCCACTCCTTCATCTTGCTCAAGGCCAGACGCAGAATATTGGTGTTCAAGCCACCGCACAGCCCCTTGTCAGAGGTGATCGCGATCAGACCGACCGACTTCACGTCTTCACGCACGACGAGGAAGGGATGACTGTAGTCGGTCAGCGCATGCGACAGGTTACCGGCCACACGCCTGATTTTTTCACCATACGGACGCGCCGCGCGCATGCGATCCTGCGCCTTGCGCATTTTCGACGCGGCCACCATCTCCATGGCCTTGGTGATCTTGCGCGTACTTTCGACGCTCTTGATCTTGTTTCGTACTTCCTTGCCGCTTGCCATGGCAATCTCCTTGATCGATCAGGCCAGCGTGGCCTTGAACTCCTCGATCGCCTTGGTGAGCTCTTGCTCAGCGTCAGCATCAAGTTCTTTGTTTTTCTCGATCTGGCTGACGAGAGCGGCATGTTTCTGTTTGACGTAGGCTTGCATCTGCTTCTCGACGTCCAGTGCTTTTTTCACTTCAACATCGTCAAAGAAGCCCTTGTTCACCGCATGCAGGGTAATGGCCATTTCGGAAATCGCCATCGGCGAATACTGTGGCTGTTTCATCAGTTCGGTGACCATACGGCCACGATCGAGCTGCTTGCGCGTTGCATCGTCGAGATCGGAAGCGAACTGCGCAAAGGCCGCCAATTCACGATACTGGGCGAGCGACAGACGCACGCCACCGCCGAGTTTCTTGATGACTTTGGTCTGCGCCGCACCACCCACCCGCGACACCGAGATACCGGCATCAATTGCAGGACGCACACCGGCGTTGAACAGATCGGTATCCAGGAATATCTGGCCGTCGGTAATCGAAATGACGTTGGTCGGAACGAAGGCGGAAACGTCACCGGCCTGCGTTTCGATCACCGGCAAGGCGGTCAGTGAACCGGTCTTGCCTTTGACTTCGCCATTCGTAAACCGCTCCACCCACTCTTCCGAGACACGTGCCGCGCGTTCAAGCAGACGCGAGTGCAAATAGAACACGTCGCCGGGATAGGCTTCACGACCCGGCGGACGACGCAGGAGCAGTGAGACCTGACGGTAGGCCCAGGCTTGCTTGGTCAAGTCGTCATAAATAATCAGTGCGTCCATGCCGCGGTCGCGGAAGTATTCGCCCATGGTGCAACCGGAGTACGGTGCAATGTACTGCAGGGCAGCCGATTCGGCAGCCGTCGCGGCAACGACGATGGTGTAATGCATCGCCCCATGCTCTTCAAGCTTGCGTACCACGTTGACGACGGTCGATGCTTTCTGACCGATGGCCACGTAAATACAGATCAGATCCTTGCCCTTCTGGTTGATGATGGTATCAACCGCCACCGCTGTCTTGCCGGTCTGACGGTCACCGATGATCAACTCGCGCTGTCCGCGACCGATCGGCACCATGGCATCGATCGATTTCAGGCCGGTTTGTACCGGCTGCGAAACCGACTTGCGCCAGATCACGCCCGGTGCAACCTTTTCAATTTTGTCGGTCAGCTTGGCATTGATCGGCCCTTTGCCGTCAATCGGCTGACCGAGTGAATTCACCACACGGCCGAGCAGTTCCGGACCCACGGGAACTTCAAGGATGCGGCCGGTCGTCTTGACCGTATCGCCTTCGGTAATCTGTTCGTACTCACCGAGAACCACCGCGCCAACCGAGTCACGCTCAAGGTTCAGCGCCATGCCGAACGTGCCGCCCGGGAATTCAAGCATTTCGCCCTGCATCGCATCGGCCAGGCCGTGTATGCGACAGATACCGTCAGTCACCGAGACGACGGTACCCTGCGTACGGGTTTCGGCACCCACATCCAGATTCTGAATCTTGTTCTTGATCAGCTCGCTGATCTCTGAAGGATTCAATTGCATGGTTTTCTCCCAGTTCTTAGTTCTTAAGCGCCGTGGCCATTGCATCAAGCTTGCCGCGGACGGAAGCATCGAGCACCTGGTCACCTACCGCCACTTTGATTCCGCCAATCAGCGCTGGATCCACCTCGACACGAGGCTGGAGTTTGCTGCCAAAATGCGCCTCAAGCTGGCTCATCAGATTTTTCAGTTGTGCATCATCAAGAGGGTAGGCGCTGGTAACCACAGCATCCTCGACTCCCTCGTTCGCACTCTTCAGTTGCTCGTAGATTTCCTGAATTTGCGTCAGGACGTCGAGCCGTTCGTTCTCGGCCAGGATGCCCACGAATGAGGTCAGCTCCTGGTTTCCGGTCTCGCCGGTCAGAGAAACAATCAGATCCGCGACCTGCCCGGCGGAAAACTTCGGATTGCCAACGACCCTGGACATCTCGGCATCTTGCGCAATTGTCGCAAGCCGCTGCAGCCGATCAGACCAGACCGCCAGCGCCTTGCCTTCACGCGCCAGACGGAAAACCGCCTGGGCATAGGGACGAGCGATGGTGACAGATTCAGCCATGAGCGTTACAGATCCTGTTTGATCGCTGCCAGCATGTCGGCATGCACTTTGGCATCGATTTCACGGCGCAGTATTTTCTCGGCGCCGGCGACGGCCAGTTCAGCCACACGTTCGCGCAGGGACTCCTTGACGCGCGCCGCTTCCTGCTCGATTTCCGCCTTGGCCCCAGTGATCACTTTGTCGGCTTCAATCCTGGCCTGCGCCTTGGCATCCTCAATGATCTGTTGCCCGCGCTTTTCTGCCTGGGCAACGATCTCGGCGACCTTGTCTTTACCTTCGCGCACGGTTTCAGCCGAATGCTTGGCAGCAAGATCGAGGCTTTGCCGTCCGCGTTCTGCGGCAGCGAGGCCTTCAGCGATCTTTGTCGCACGTTCGTCGAGCGCCTTCATGATAGGCGGCCACACGAATTTCATCGTGAACCACGCCAAAATGAAGAACACTACGATCTGGGCGAACAGGGTTGCGTTCAGATTCACGGTTATCTTCCCCCTGAAAGGTTGATGGGAAAAATCCGCTTACTTGAGGACGAACGGGTTGGCGAAGGCAAACATCATGGCGATACCAACGCCGATCAGGAAAGCCGCGTCAATCAGACCGGCCAGCATGAACATCTTGGTCTGCAATTCGTTCATCAACTCAGGCTGGCGGGCAGAGGCTTCAATATACTTGCCACCCATCAAGCTGATCCCGATACACGCACCAATAGCACCCAGACCGATGATCAGACCACAGGCCAGCGCTACATTACCAAGAACATGTTCCATGACCACTCCTTCAAATTAAGATACGTGTTAACAATCAGAACGACAACAAACCCTGCAAATCAATGCCCTTCGTGTGCCTGGCCGATATAGACCAGCGACAGCATCATGAAAATGAACGCCTGCAGTACAACGATGAAAATATGGAAAAGCGCCCATCCCGTCCCGACCAGCACCTCTCCAAGCCACAGTAATGGCCCGGTCAGCCCGCTCGACACACCAAATGACGCGCCCATCAACGCGATCAGCATGAAGAGCAATTCACCGGCGTACATATTGCCCCACAGTCGCATGCCGTGCGAAACGGTTTTGGCCAGAAATTCGATCATCTGCATCAGGAAGTTCGGGATATAGAGCAGGAAGTGGTTGCCAAACGGCGCCGTGAATAGCTCGTGCACCCAACCGCCCAGACCCTTGATCTTGATGTTGTACCAGAAACAGAGAATAAGCACGCTAACCGACATACCCAGTGTCCCGTTCAGGTCGGCACTCGGCACAACGCGCAGGTAGGCATGCGGATTGCCGGTCATGGCCTGCCAGATTCTCGGCAGCAGATCAACCGGCAGGAAATCCATCGAATTCATCAGGAAAACCCAGACAAAAACGGTCAGAGCCATCGGCGCTACAAATTTACGTGATTGCGGGCTGTGCACAATGGCTTTGGCCTGATTGGCGACCATTTCAAGCAAAATCTCGAGTGCGGCCTGGCCGCGTCCGGGGACACCGGCGGTGGCGTTCCTGGCCACGCGCCACATCAGGAACAGTCCAAGCACACCCATCAGGATCGAGAAGACGACGGTATCCAGATTGATCACGCTGAAGTCAACAATCGAGGTCTGTGCATGTCCCGTGTTGTTGAGTTGGGTCAGGTGGTGGACAACATATTCGCCAGCGTTGGGAGCATTCGCAGCCGCTTCGTGACCAGTAGCCATAATCAGGACTTTTTCCAAAAAGCCAAAAAACCTGCTTGCAAAGCAAGCCCTAGTCCGATCAGCATGGAAGGCCAATGCAAATCGGCGTACTCCCTAACAACAAAGACCAATAGCGCGATTGTTGCTGCGATCTTGACGAATTCGCCAAGAAAGAAATTGGCAGGGTACGAAGCGCCGGGGCGACTTGCCACGAACTTCAGGCGTAAAGCAAATAAAAAATTAGGGAGGACACATGCTGCCCCGCCCAATGCTGCTGACACCGCCCCGCGCGTTCCTGCGTACAACCCAGCCGCTAACGCTGTTATTAGTGTTGCTCCTACCTGCAGAAGGATAGCTCTAAACATTAGTGCAATGCAAAAAAGTGGTGATCCGCTGCAAGTCGTTTAGTCTACTATAAGACCTTTAAAAATCCCCGTCAATGCCTATCGCGCGAATTGAGTAATGTAGCACTTCATCCCTCTACAGAACAGCATGGGGTAGGGATTTATGTCTTTCGACCAGCCACTCGACAAAGACTACTAGCGCATGCGCTGCAAAATGCCTTCCAGCTGATCCAGATCACCAAATTCGATCTGGATTTTGCCGGCACCCTTCTTGTTGGAGCGTATTTCAACCTGCGCCCCGAGATAATCTGAAAGCTCTTCCTGCAAGCGCAACACGTCACGATCCGGCGCCTTGTCCACGGCCTCTTTTGGCGGCTTCAAGGCATGTTGCGCCAGCCTTTCGGCGTCGCGCACCGACAAACCCTTCTGTACAATGCGCTGAGCCAGCTGGATTTGCAACGCACCGGTCAGGGGCAGCAGCGCACGCGCATGGCCCATGTCAATCTCGCCGCGCATCAGCAATTCCTGCACTGGCGCGACCAGTTGTAGCAGACGCAGCAGATTGGATGCCGCCGGCCGCGAGCGACCCACCGCATCGGCCGCCTGCTGGTGTGTCATTGAAAATTCGTCAATCAGGCGTTGCAGGCCTTGTGCTTCTTCCAGCGGATTAAGGTTTTCACGCTGGATATTTTCGATTAGCGCCATGGCCAGCGCCGATTCGTCCGGTATTTCGCGGATCAGGGTCGGCACGTCACTCAACCCGGCCATCTGCGCAGCACGCCAACGGCGCTCACCGGCGATGATCTCGTAGCGGTCATCGCCCATCCCGTTGCCCAGCGGACGGACAAGAATAGGCTGCATCAAACCCTGTTTGCGTATCGAGGCCGCCAGTTCCTCAAGCGAGGCACTGTCCATATGAGTACGCGGCTGATATTTGCCCGGCTGCAGATTGCCTACGGGCAGGGAACGTTGCTGTTCCTTGCCCTGCGATTCATTGCCGGCCAGCAGGGCATCGAGCCCGCGACCGAGTCCTTTGAGTTTCATGCCTCTGCTCCTTGTTCTTCCACTTTACGAACGACCCCATCACGGCGATCCAGTATTTCTTGCGCCAGCGACATATACGCCAGCGCGCCTTTGGACTGAGGGTCGAAAGCGCTCACCGGCTTGCCATAGGACGGCGCTTCAGCCAGACGAACATTGCGCGGAATAATGGTGCGGTAAACCTTGCTGCCAAAATGATCAACCAGTTCGCCCGAGACTTGCTGTGTAAGCGTCGAGCGTGGATCAAACAGGGTACGCAGCAGCCCTTCGATTTCCAGTTTTGAATTGAGATTGGCGCGCACTTTCTTGAGCGTCGCCACCAGATCGGTCAGGCCTTCCAGTGCGTAATACTCGCACTGCATCGGAATCATTACCGCATCGGCAGCCACCAAGCCGTTGACCGTCAGCATGTTCAGCGCCGGCGGACAATCCATCAGGATGAAATCATAGTCACCCAGCGCTGGCGCAAGTGCGTCGCGAAGCCGGTACTCACGCCCGCCCATTTCAATGAGGTCTACTTCAGCCCCGGCCAGTTCGCGATTCGCCGGCAGGATGTCAAAGCCGAAGTCTGTCCGGATGCGCGCTTCGGCCAGCGTCGAGCGGCCAATCAGGATCTGGTAGACGGTGGGCAGCGCTTCACGTTTGACCACCCCGCAACCGGTAGTGCCGTTGCCCTGCGGATCAAGATCAATCATCAGCACACGCTGCCCAAGATCGGCCAGACAAGCCGACAAATTGACGGCTGTCGTCGTTTTGCCTACTCCGCCCTTCTGGTTGGTTATTGCCAGTATTTTTGCCAACTCAACTCTCCCTGTTACTTTTCTCGTTCTTGCCGGACAAAACAATCAGATGACGCTCACCCTCAACGCCCGGCACCTGCAGGCGATGCACGGCATCGACCAGCACATCGCCGGGCAGGCCCGCAATTTCGTCATGCGGCCACACGCCCTTCATGGCCAGCCAGCGCCCCCCATCGGCCAACAAATGCCGTGACAAATTCACAAAATCAGCCAGTTCGGAAAACGCACGCGAGGTAATCGCTGAAAAGCCAACCGACGGATGATACTGTTCGACTCGCCCGCAGTGAACGGAAATATTGAGTAAACCCAACTCTATTGCCGCCTGTTGCAGAAAAGCCGCCTTCTTGGAGTTGCTGTCCAGCAAGTTTACGCACAAATCCGGCCGGGCGATGGCCAGCGGAATCCCGGGCATTCCGCCGCCACTACCGACATCCAGCAAATTGCCCTCAGGCACGAAGGGCAACACCGACAGCGAATCGAGCAGGTGATGGCTAACCGCCTTCTCCTCCTCGCGCAATGCCGTCAGACTGTAAGTCTTGTTCCACTTGTAAAGCAGTGCGGCGTAATCGAGCAATTTTTGCTGAGCGGCGGCCGGCAAGTCAATGCCGAGTACCACCAAGCCCTCATTGAGTTGCGCCGCCGCGCTCATGCCAGCTTGCGCGCCGCGCCGAGCCCGCCCCGCTTGAGGTGAACCAGCAGAATGGAGATCGCCGCCGGGGTCATGCCCTGAATGCGGGAGGCCTGGCCGATGGTTTGCGGACGATGCCGGATCAGCTTTTGCAAAATCTCGTTCGACAAGCCGCCGATGCCGCTGAAATCCATATCCTCCGACAGCTTAGTCTCTTCATTACCCAGACTTTTGGCCACATCCTCAAGCTGACGGTCGATGTAACCCTGATACTTGGCCTGAATCTCGACCTGCTCGACGACCAGCGGGTCAGACAAGCCGGCATCCAGCGGTACGTCGCCGACCTTCAGCGACATCAGGCTGGCATAGCTCACGTCCGGCCGGCGCAGCAGATCGTAGAGCGTGTACTCGCGTTCGATCGGCTTGCCCAGCACGCGCGTCACGTCATCAACCGGCACCTTCGATGGATGCACCCAGGTCGTGCGCAGGCGTTCCTGCTCACGGGCAACGGCCTCACGTTTGGCGCAGAAGGCCGCCCAGCGGGCATCACTCACCAGCCCGATGCGGCGGCCGTGCTCGGTCAAGCGCATGTCAGCATTGTCCTCGCGCAGACTCAGGCGATACTCGGCGCGGCTGGTGAACATGCGGTAGGGCTCGGATACACCGCGCGTGATCAGGTCGTCGACCAGCACGCCAAGATAGGCTTCGTCGCGGCGTGGCGTCCACGCGTCCTGCTCCTGCACCTGCAAGGCAGCATTGGCCCCGGCCAGCAGGCCCTGCGCGGCGGCTTCCTCGTAGCCCGTCGTGCCATTGATCTGGCCGGCAAAGAATAGGCCGTTGATAGCTTTGGTCTCCAGCGAAGCCTTGAGTCCGGTCGGGTCGAAATAATCGTATTCGATGGCGTAGCCGGGGCGCAGGACGTGGCAGTTCTCCAAGCCCTTCATCGAACGCACCAGCGCCAGTTGCACATCAAAAGGCAGGCTGGTCGAAATCCCGTTCGGATAGATTTCGTGCGTCGTCAGCCCTTCCGGCTCAAGAAAAATGTTGTGGCTGTTCTTGGAGGCAAAGCGGTGAATCTTGTCTTCGATCGACGGGCAGTAGCGCGGCCCGACACCTTCGATCACGCCGGTATACATCGGTGAGCGGTCGAGACCGCCGCGAATGATGTCATGCGTGCGCTCGTTGGTGGCGGTCACCCAGCAGGGCAACTGGCGCGGGTGCTGCGCTGCGCTGCCGAGGAAGGAAAAAACCGGCAGCGGATCGTCCGAGTGTTGTTCCTCCATCACCGAGAAGTCGATGGTTTTCCCGTCGAGGCGCGGCGGTGTACCGGTTTTCAGGCGGCCAACGGGAAGATCGAGTTCGCGCAGGCGCGCAGCGAGTGAGACCGACGGCGGCTCGCTCATGCGCCCGCCGGTGGTGTTGGTCAGGCCGACGTGAATCTTGCCGTTGAGGAAAGTACCTGCGGTCAGCACCACGCTGCGTGCGGCAAAGCGCACGCCAAGCTGCGTCACCGCGCCGGTCACGCGGTCGCCCTCGATGATCAGGTCGTCGCAGGCCTGCGCAAACAGGGTCAGATTCGGCTGGTTTTCGAGACGCGTGCGGATCGCCTGTTTGTACAGTACGCGGTCGGCCTGCGCGCGCGTCGCACGCACTGCCGGCCCTTTCGACGAATTGAGGATGCGGAACTGGATACCCGCTTCGTCGGTTGCTGCGGCCATCGCGCCGTCAAGCGCGTCGACTTCCTTGACCAGATGCCCCTTGCCGATGCCGCCGATTGACGGATTGCAGCTCATCGCTCCGAGCGTGTCGAGGCTGTGCGTCAGCAGCAGCGTCTTCACGCCCATGCGCGCAGCAGCAAGCGCCGCCTCGGTGCCGGCATGGCCGCCACCGACAACGATCACATCGAAACGGTCAGGAAACAGCATGGGGTGTCATTTCAGGCGAAAGGAGGCGGATTTTACGCCAATTCGCTGAAAGATAACAGGTTTCCGGCCGCCGGATGGTGGTCTGAAATGACGCAATTACTCGCTGAATTTCTGTACGGTACCGGCCTGCAGCCCAATAAAAACGGGCACATTGAATGCAACAATGCCAGCAGCTAATATTCACGCGGCTTCTGGCATTGCTTGTCTTTGGATCGCCTTTCAGAGCCGATTCCAAGGTGTTTTATGCGTAATCACTCAACTGCCCGTCCCGCTTGCTCACAGGCGCTCAGTCGCGTAATGTTATTCACATGGCCACTCCCGACCCCAAGCTTGCCGTCGAACTTTTGCACAAGTTGAGCAAGGAGTTGGCACGCATGCGTGTCTTGCTCGTCGACCGGCACACCAGTGCACGCAACTCGCTGCGCATCATCCTTTCGACCCTCGGTGTCAGCGCCGTGCATAGCGCCGGAACCTCTGCCGAGGTGCTGCGCCAAGTCAAGGCCTACTCCTTTGACATCATTCTTGCGGACTACCATCTGGATGACGGCCGTGACGGCCAGCAATTGCTTGAAGAGCTGCGTCAGCAGCATCTGATCTCGCTCTCCACGGTGTACATGGTGATCACGGCGGAGCGCGCCTACCACAACGTGGTGTCCGTCGCCGAACTGGCGCCTGATGATTATCTGATCAAGCCATTTACTGCCGATCAGCTACAGAACCGCCTGGCCAAGGCAATTTACAAGAAACGTTTTTTTGCGGAAGTTTTCGAACATCTGGATAACGGGGCATTTGTTGATGCACTCGCGACTTGCGAAGGTTTAATTGGGCAGGAAGATCTTTTTCTCTACGACACACTGCGTTTCAAAGGGGAAATTCTCAACGTATTGGGCCGTCACGAAGAAGCCAAAGCGGTTTATCAACTGGTCATGGATAACGCCATGGTGCCGTGGGCGCGCATGGGTCTGGCGATTGCCCTGCGCGGCCTGGACGAGCTTGATGAAGCCGAACTGCTGGGCGCTGCGCTTATTGAAGATTTCCCGGAGTATCTGGCTGCTTATGATTTTCTGGCCAGCGTACGTGAGGAAATGGGCAAGCTGGAGGAAGCGCAAAGCGTCCTGCAAAAAGCCACTGTGATCTCGCCTAATAATTCGCTGCGTCAACGCATGGTCGGCGATGTAGCCATACGCAACAACGATCTTGATGCCGCAGAGAAAGCCTATGGCAAAGTGCTCGAACGCCATCGCGGATCGTCACTCAAGGTTATTGACGACTACACCAATCTGACGCGTGTCATGCTCGACCAGGGGCACACCGAAGGGGCCAAGAAGATTACCCAGGAGCTCCGTCGGGACTGGCGTGGCAACAAACAGGGGGAGCTTGCTGCGCTGATCATGGATAGCCTGTGCGCCGACAAGGAAGGCGAACCGGCCAAAGCCAAGCATGATCTGGAAAAAGCGCTCATCCTGCATGAAAGCATACGCAAGGAAGACGGGCAAAAAGAGTTTTCACAGAAAATTGCTGTTGATCTTGCGCACGCCTGCCTGGCCAGTGGCGACGAAGCCATGGCGCAGGAGATCCTGAGCAAAGTGGCCGCCGAGAACCATGAAAACCGCGGCATGATCGCCCAGATTCAGGGTGTCTTCCTGAAAACCGGCAAGGAGGCAGCCGGTCAGACGCTGCTCGCCAAAGTTGGCAAGGAAATTGTCGAGCTTAATAACCGGGGGGTTCTGGCGGCACGTGGCGGGGACATCGAGGCCTCTGTGCTGATGCTGATCGAAGCGGCTGAGCGGGTTCCCAACATCCAGTTTCTAGTCAATGCCAGCAAAGCCATTTTCACCATGCTTGACCGCAAAGGCTGGGACGAAGAAATGTCACAACATGGTGTGCGCTACCTGCAGATGGCTCAGGCCAAGGATATGCGCAACGCCAAGGTCATCTCGGCGCGCGAGCTCTACCATCAAGTCGCACGGAAGTACGGGATAGAAATTGTGCCGATTGGCGGCACCCGCGCTGCTAGCGAAAAGGGTAGCGCCTAGGTGTTTGTTGGAGCAGTAGCTCTACTATTCCTTGAAGGTTTCCTCACGCTTTTTGCTGATTGCCGGGGAAAGCACCACGACCAGGGCAATGACCGACAGTGCCAACATCGTTGCACTGAGTGGCCGGGTGACGAAGACAGTGAAATCTCCCGACGACATCAATAAAGCGCGCCGCAGATATTCTTCCATCATCGGGCCAAGGATGAAGCCCAAGAGCATCGGTGCCGGTTCACATTCCAGTTTGCCGAAGACGTAACCGATGAAGCCGAAAGCGGCCATCATGAATACATCCCACTCAGTATTGTTGATGCTGATCACCCCAATGGCGCAAAAGACCAGAATCACCGGGTACATCAAGTGGTAGGGTGCCGTGATCAGTTTCACCCACATCCCGATCAAAGGCAGATTGAGGACGATCAGAAAGAAATTCCCAATCCACATCGAAACGATTAGTCCCCAGAACAGCGCGGGCTGTTCGGTCAAAACGGCCGGACCAGGCTGAATACTGTGGATCATCATGGCTCCGATCATGATGGCCATCGTCGGATTTGATGGAATGCCCAGCGTGAGCATCGGAATGAACGACGTCTGTGCCCCCGCATTATTGGCAGCTTCAGGGCCGGCCACGCCTTCGATCGCACCTTCTCCAAAAGGAATCGGATTCTTCGATAGCTTCTTTTCAACCGCGTAAGCCGCGAATGAAGAAAGCACAGCCCCGCCGCCCGGCAAGATTCCGAGAAATGAACCGACCCCGGTGCCGCGTAGGATCGCCGGCAAGACTTGTTTGAATTCAGACCACGAAAGCTTCAGCCCGGACACGCGCTTGAGCATGACATCGCGCGTTTCCTTCTTCTCAAGGTTGTTAATGATTTCACCAACCCCATACATTCCCATGGCCAGGACAACGAAACCAATCCCGTCGGCAAGCCACGTCGCACCGAAGGTATAACGTTCAGCGCCCGAGTTAACGTCGGTGCCAATAATTCCCAGCAGCAGTCCAAGCAGAATCATGCCAATTGCGTGCAGCAAAGAACCGTGTGCAAGAATGATCGAGACAATCAACCCCATCACCAACAAAGAAAAATACTCGGCTGGACCAAACTTGAGTGCCATTTCTGCAAGTGGCGGAGCGAATAGGGCAATCAGAAAAGTAGCAATCGTGCCCGCAATAAATGAACCAATGGCGGCAGTAGCGAGCGCCTTTCCCGCCTGGCCCTTGCGCGCCATAGCATAGCCATCCAGTGCCGTAATCACTGACGACGCTTCGCCCGGCAGATTGACCAATATGGCGGTGGTAGAGCCCCCATACTGGGCTCCATAAAATATCCCAGCGAGCATGATAAGCGCCGTTACCGGTTCAAAGCTAAACGTGATTGGCAGTAGCATGGCAATGGTGGCCACCGGGCCGAGACCCGGCAAGACGCCAATCAACGTTCCGAGTACAACACCGACGAAGCAGTAAAACAGATTGGACAAACCGAAGGCCGTGCTGATGCCAAGGGAAAGGTTGGCCAGAATATCCACGGGATTCTCCTTATCTACCGAACCAAGAGCCAAGGATTGAAAATGGCAAACCCAATCCTTTGACAAATACGGCAACGCTTAGAGCAGTTGTGACCAAAGCCAGCAACAAGGCCGTCTTGAATTTGAACTGGGGGCTGGCCCAGGCGCTAATCAGAACGAGCAGGATTAGCGAGATGGCCAAGCCCGCGACTCGTACGAGAACTCCGAAGAGGACAATGCTTCCGATCACTAGCGCAATTTCTCGCCACGCGAAAGATTTGATCGCATCGCCTTGGTGAAAGAAGCTGCGTATCAGTGAGGCCACTCCAACCATGGTCAACAGTATTGAGAGCATTGTCGGGAAATACGCCGGGCCCATGCGAACCGCCGAACCCATGTTGTAATCCCTGGCAATCCATGCGGCAGCAACTCCAACTGTGGCATACAACAGGCCTGCGTAAAAATCTCTCGGATGCTTGATCAAAGAACTCATCATTGTTCCTTAAGGCGCGCCACCCGGACTGTCCAGCACCAGAGCTGGCGCAAAACAAATACAAGTAGTTAAAGCGTCGTTCCGGCCGCGACCGGAACGACAGGTACGGAAGAACTAATCAGTCCAAGGTAATCTTGCCTACTTCAATTACCTTTTTCCACTTGGCGAGTTCCGCTTGCAGGAAGGTGGCAAACTCCTCTGGACTCGAAGCCGTGATTTCAAAACCGAGGTCGGTCAGTTTCTTCGCAGTATCAGGATTCTTCAACGACGCCATCATCGCGTCAAAGAGTGATTTCTTTACGTCTACAGGCAATCCCTTGGGGGCACCGAGGGCCTGCCATGAATAGACCACAACTCCCTTGTAGCCCAACTCTGCCAAGGTCGGAACATCAGGCATTAGCGGGGAGCGCTTCTCACTTGTAACAGCCAAGGCTCTCAACTTGCCGGCCTTCACATGGCCGGTCATCACGTTCAGGTTCTGGAACGATACGTCGGCGTGGCCGGCAATCAGATCGGAAATTGCCGGGCCACCCCCCTTGTAAGGTATGTGGATCCCGGTCGTGTTGGTTTCTTGCCAGAACAAGGCGGTAGACAGGTGGTCAGACGAACCGGCGCCTGACGTGGCAAACGTCAGCTTGCCTGGCTTTTCCTTGAGAAGTGCCACCAGTTCCTTGACATCCTTGGCCGGAATGTTCGGGTTAACCACCAGCACATTTGGTGCACGAACGGCTACCGTCAGCAGGTCGAAATCTTTGGCCGGGTCGTAGGCCAGGTTTTTCTGCAGGAAGGGGTTGACTGCCCAGACACCGATCGAGGCACACAATAGATTGTAGCCATCCGGAGCAGCACGCTTGACCTGTGTAGCACCAATGGCACCGGTGGCACCGGGTTTGTTTTCCACGATAACCGGCTGCCCCAGCTTTTCCGACATCGTGTGCGTCATGAATCGTGCCAAAGTATCGGTCGACCCGCCCGGCGGGAAGGGAACGGTGATGGTTATTGGTTTGTCTGGGTAAGCCGCTTGGGCACCCAATGACAGAAACAGCCCGGTTACAAGTGCAGAAACAATTTTCTTCATGACACTCTCCTTAATTGACAACATTGTTAACCCAAAATCCACGTGCGTAATCTTCTTTCGTTTCCTTCATTACACATAGCCTTTCTACAGCCGTGTCAGGAGTTCTGGCCAATTTCGAAATTGGCCATCAATTCTAGCGCTTTGACCATCCCTGAGTGATCCCAGGCACTTCCGCCTTGCGCTGCGCAAGTGTTGAACAGTTCCTGGCAGGTTGCGGTGTTCGGCAAGGCGACGCCGAGCTTGCGGCCAGTCGACAGTGCTAGGTTCAGATCCTTCTGGTGCAGCTCGATGCGGAAACCGGGATTGAAGGTGCGCTTGATCATGCGTTCGCCGTGTACCTCAAGAATTTTTGAAGAGGCGAATCCACCCATCAGTGCCTGGCGCACTTTAGCCGGGTCAGCACCGGCCTTGGCGGCGAGCAACAGGGCTTCGCCGACGGCCTCGATGGTTAGCGCTACGATGATCTGGTTGGCGACTTTGGTGATCTGACCGTCACCATTGCCGCCGACCAGCGTGATGTTCTTGCCCATCAGTTCAAGCAGGGGCTTTACTTGGTCAAAAATTTCCTGTTTGCCGCCGACCATTATCGTAAGACTAGCGGCCTTGGCACCGACTTCGCCGCCGGACACCGGCGCATCCAGGTATTCGCAGCCCAGTGCACGAATTTTCTCTGCAAAGGTCTTGGTTTCAATCGGGGAAATGGAACTCATGTCGACGACGATCTGGCCGGCGGTCAGCCCTTCGGCAATGCCATCAGGGTCGAACAGAGCGGAGGCAACATGCGGAGTATCCGGCACCATGATGAAGATGATCTCGGCGCTCTGTGCCACGGCCTTACCTGAAGAGAGGGCTTTACCACCCGCCTCGATCAGGCTCTGGGGAATACTGGGAATGTTGTACAGGGATACCTCGTGCCCCCCTTTGATCAGGTGCTCGGCCATCGGGGTGCCCATGATGCCCAGTCCTACAAATCCAATCTTGCTCATTTCTGCTTTCCTTGATGTGTGCCGCAATTACGGCACGATTGATTGTCAAATGATGTCAACAGATATGGGATATACATGCGCCCCGGAATCCTGTGTTATCTGAACTTATCCCGCAACGCTTGTGTTGCGGAGCGGAAAGCACCGAGGTCACTGCCGACAGCAACAAATGTTGCGCCCATCTCGATATAGCGACGGGCATCGGCCTCGGCTGGTGCGAGAATGCCGACCGGCTTGCCGTGTCGCCTTGCACTATCAAATACTTTTTCCATCGCCTTCTGGACTTCCGGATGGGATGGATCACCCAGGTAGCCATAGGCGGCAGCCAGGTCGGATGGGCCGATGAAAACGCCATCCACTCCAGGTACTGCGCAAATTTCATCAATAGCCTCAATGCCTGTCCGGTTCTCGATTTGTACCATCACAGCAATGTTGTCATTTATAACCTGCATGTAGTCCTTCAATGTACCGAAGCGATTGCTTCGGTGAGACACCGACACTCCACGGACTCCCGCTGGCGGATAGCGGGTGGCAGCAACTGCGCAACGCGCTTCTTCAGCCGACTGGATAAAGGGAATCAGGAAGTTGTAGAAGCCAATATCCAGCAAACGCTTGATTTCGACAGTGTCATTCCATTTCGGGCGAACGACGGGAGCACTGGAACTGTCCTTCAGAGACATAAGCTGGGGAACGAATGACGCTACGTCATTCGGCGCATGCTCGCCATCAAGCAAAATCCAGTCAAAGCCGGCGAGACCAAGAACCTCTGTCGAAATCGGACTGGCCAGCGAGCACCAGCAGCCAATCAATTTCTTGCCGGCGATGATGTCCTTCCGAAACTGGTTGGGGAAGGCGGAGTACGGTTGTGTGCTTGTCATTATCATTCCCTTTTAGCGCACTAGACACGGACGCTTGTTGTCGAACTTCCACCCCGGAATCAAATATTGCATGGCAACGGCGTCATCACGTGCGCCCAGCCCCATAGTCTTGTAAGCTTGGTGCGCCTTCTCCACTTCCACCATGTCGATCTCGATACCCAGACCGGGTTTGGCCGGCACGCGGATCAATCCGCTTTCAATCTTCAACGGCTCCTTGGTCAAACGCTGACCGTCCTGCCAGATCCAGTGGGTGTCGATGGCGGTGACCTTGCCCGGTGCTGCGGCACCGACGTGGGTGAACATCGCCAGTGAAATATCAAAGTGATTGTTCGAATGCGAACCCCAGGTCAGGCCGAACATCTCGCACATCTGCGCCACGCGAACCGAGCCTTGCATGGTCCAGAAGTGCGGGTCAGCGAGCGGGATATCGACTGACTGCAATTGGATCGAATGCGCCATCTGGCGCCAATCGGTAGCGATCATGTTGGTCGCCGTCGGCAGACCGGTAGCGCGACGGAATTCGGCCATCACCTCACGGCCGGAGAAGCTGTTCTCGGCACCACACGGGTCTTCGGCGTAGGCCAGAATGCCGTGCTTGTCGCGACACAGGCTGATCGCTTCGGCCAGCGACCAGGCGCCGTTCGGGTCGAGCGTGATGCGCGCCTGCGGGAAGCGCTCATGCAGGGCGATGATGGCATCCATCTCCTCCTTACCCGAGAGCACGCCACCCTTGAGCTTGAAGTCGTTGAAACCATAGCGTTCGTGGGTGGCTTCGGCCAGGCGGACAATGGATTCCGGCGTCAGCGCTTCTTCATTGCGCAGGCGGAACCAGGCGTTGTCGGCTTCCGGTTCGCTGCGATAGTTGAGCGGGGTCTTGTTGCGATCGCCGATGTAGAACAGGTAGCCGAGTATTTCCACCGCTTCACGCTGCATACCCTCACCCAGCAGGGCGGCGACCGGTACGTTCATGAACTGACCGAGCAGGTCGAGCAGGGCGGACTCCACACCCGTGATCGCGTGTATGGTGGTGCGCAAATCAAAGGTCTGCAAGCCCCGGCCGCCGGTATCGCGGTCGGCAAAGGTCTTGCGCATGGCGTTGAGGATGTTGTTGTATTCGCCCAGCGTCTTGCCGATGATCAGCGGGCGGGCGTCATCGATGGTCTGACGGATCTTCTCGCCGCCCGGGACTTCGCCGAGCCCGGTATTACCTGCACTGTCTTCCAGAATGACGATGTTACGTGTGAAGAAGGTTCCATGTGCGCCGCTCAGATTAAGCAGCATACTGTCCTGGCCGGCTACCGGGATAACCTGCAATTTTGTGACAATGGGCGCATTGCTGTAATTTGACTGCATTTTTAACCATCTCCTATTCATACGTCGTCGTACGTCCTATTTCATAGTATAATGATTTAAAATTTGTTTGCAACTGGTAAAACCTTACCGGGATATAAATCACATCATGAACGAGCCTAACACTTCCATTCTTCCGCGCAAGCGCTCCCGCAGCCTGGCTCAGGAGGTTATGCATGACCTCTCGGAGAAAATTCGTAATGGCATTTACAGAACCGGGGAGAAATTACCGACCGAGCCCGAGGTTATGGCTGCCCAAGGCGTTAGCCGAACCGTCGTACGCGAAGCGATGTCTCGATTGCAAGCCGCTGGTTTTGTTGAAACACGGCATGGCGTAGGTACGTTTGTGCTGCCCCAATCTGTTCAAACTTCATCTAGGCTGGACCTTTCAACAGTCACAACAATCCGTGATGTGCTGGCCATGCTGGAACTACGTATCAGCCTGGAAACCGAGGCTGCAGGTCTCGCCGCACTGCGCCGTACTGATGAACAGCTAAGCCTCATGCGAAGGGCGGTTGAAGACTTCGAAGAGGGTGTCAAAAAGGGTGAAACTTCGGTTGATTCCGACTTCCAGTTTCATCTGCAGATCGCACTTGCCACTGACAACAAGTATTTTGAGGACTTCTACCGGCACCTTGGAACAGCAACGATCCCCCGTACCCGGTTGGACACTTCGCAATTTTCGCCAGAACCTGGCCAAAGTTATCTATTGCGCACCAACCGCGAGCATGAATACATCCTCGATGCAATTACTCGAAAAGACCCTCAGGCCGCCAGTGCCGGCATGCGGATGCACCTTTCCAACAGCCGCGAAAGACTCAAGCGCGCAAGCGAAGCTGCTGAGTCGGGCAATGAGAATAGCGCGGAAAGCGGTAGCCACTAGGCTAGGAACTATTCGCCCTAGTCATACGACGTCTTAATCATTTCCCGGAGCAAGTACCTGATCGGCTTCGGCAACGCAGCCGTATCGACCTCGCCATAGTCGAGCCATTGCCATCCAGCCTCTGCAACAAGACTGTCCTTCACTTCTACTGCACATAGCAGCGGCTGGATATGCAGGTGAAAATGGCTGAAGCTGTGCTTCAGTGGTGCCAAAGCCTCCATTTTCATTAACCGGCAGCCGTATCGCCGGGCGAGTTGTCTGGCTTCGGCCACGCCACCCTCCGGCAATACCAACAAACCGCCCCAGATCCCTGCCGGTGGCCGGCGTTCAAGCAGGACACGTTTGCCATCGCTAAGCAGCAGCATCGTCGTTTCACGTACTAGCAGTATTTTTTTTGGCTTGGCCACTGGCAGTTCAGTTTGTCGCCCTTCTTGTTGAGCTACGCAGATATCGTGCATCGGACAGGCGAGGCAGAAAGGATGGCGCCGGGTACACACTGTCGAGCCCAAATCCATCGCCCCTTGTGTATAGGCCTCAATCCCCTTGCGCGGGAGCAATGATTCTGCCAGCGCCCACATCTCTTTTTCCGTTTGCGCTACGCCGGAAAATCCTTCAATCCCAAAACAGCGCGCCAGAACCCGTTTGACATTGCCATCGAGGATGGCTGCCCGGGCACCAAAAGCAAAAGCACTGATCGCCGCCGCCGTCGACCGTCCAATGCCGGGCAAGCCCACGAGATCCTTCATTTTTTCAGGAAACCGGCCGTTGAAATCGGCAACAACTGTTTGCGCACAGCGGTGCAGATTGCGCGCCCTCGCGTAATAGCCCAAGCCGGCCCAAAGTTCAAGCACGGACTCAAGCGGCGCGCCCGCCAAGGCTTCAATTGTTGGGAAGCGCTCAAGAAAGCGCTTGTAATAGGGGATGACCGTCAGCACCTGGGTTTGCTGCAGCATGATCTCGGAAAGCCAGATGTGATAAGGCTCCCGCGTGTTCTGCCAGGGCAAGTCATGCCGGCCATGCTGCCGCTGCCAGTTGATCAGACGGGTGGCAAAACCTCTGCCGGGTCCTTTCCCCCGGTCAGACATCTGAGAACCCTACAAACACGTTCAGATTTGCATGCGTCTCGACACCCAAACGCTGTGCGGCGATAATCGGGCAGATGAAGCGCTGGTTTCTTCGGGGTGGCTTGCGATCCTGGAGCTGCCCTATGTCTGCAGTCGGTATCACGAAACTCCTGAACTTCTTTGAACAGTGCCGATCTTAGCATGCCCATTCAACCCTTCAGAAGCCCATTATGACCCGGCCAACCTCCACTGCGAACTGCCCTGAAACACCTGCGGCCGTTGACGATTTGCTCTGCCAGAGTTGCGATACCGGGCGCACGCTCGCTGCCAAGGGATTGTGTTGCCGAGACTTTCGCAGCACGCTGGGTAGTTTTGCTACCGGTGTAACCATCGTTACCGCAATGTCGCCTGACAATGAGCCGGTCGGGGTCACGATCAGTTCATTCAATTCGGTTTCCATCGACCCGCCGCTTATTCTGTGGAGTTTGTCATTGAATTCGCCGCTCTTGGAGACTTTTCGTAGCGCTAGCCACTATGCGATTAACGTTCTTGCCGCAGACCAACAGGCACTCTCCGACCGTTTTGCTTCACGCAGCACTAACCGCTTTGCGACACTGCCTGTGCAAACGGGGCTTGGTGGAACACCGCTGATTGAAGGCTGCTGCGCCTGGTTCGAATGCACCCATGAAGCACAATACCCGGGCGGGGACCATCTTATTTTTGTCGGACACGTTGAGCGCTTCGCCCGGGGCGAGAGCGAAGATCCGCTGGTATTCCATGGCGCCCGCTATCGTCAGATCGAGACATCACAAACCCTCGATTGAGTTAGTGCAACCCACTCATCCAGCATCGCACGACTTGAATTCGATTTCACCTGCAGATAACCGGAGATCAAACATGGCTAGCAAACAATATTCTTCGCAGATGATCATGGTCATCACGATTGTCATTGCAATTATTCTCATCCTTCTTATCTGGCCGCTGTCGATGCTGGGCAAAGGAAGTGCGTCTGCAGGCGGCAGCGACGCAGCGGAGTTGCGCATCCTGCCTGTTGCCCGCGTTGAAATGCACAAGGCCGTGGCCAAATCCGATGGCAAGCCGCGCAGTGGCGAAGCCATTTACATCGCCGCCTGCAAGGCATGCCATGAAGCCGGTGTTGCCGGTGCGCCGAAGACCGGCGACAAAGCGGCCTGGACACCACGCATTGCAACAGGTACTGCGGCAATGCTCAAAACCGCAACCAACGGCAAGGGAGCCATGCCACCCAGGGGCGGGGCAGCGGATCTGAGCGATGCCGAACTGAAGAGTGCCGTTGAGTATCTGGCCGGCAAGGCGAAATAACAAAGCACATTTGCTCGTGACGCAAAAAGGGGAGGCCACAAATCTGGCCTCCCCTTTCTCATAGCGCGTACCGTTTTGCCGGCATCGCGCTTTCTGTAACGCTAATTACTTTTTCACTACCGGAGCAGCAGCCGGTGCGGGCGTAGTGGCGGGTGTTGCAGCCGGTGCTGTTTCGGTCTTCTTGACTTCAGCCTTTACTTCGGGCTTTGCCGCAGGAGCAGCAGCGGAGGGTGCCGTAGTCGCCGGTGTTGCGGCGGTCTTTTTGGCGGCTTTGCTCTTGGCCTTCTTCTCGGTCTTTACGACATCCTTTTTCTCTTCAGCTTTTGCTGCCGGTTTGGCTTCAGTCTTCATTTCCGGTTTGGCCGCCGGGGTTGCAGCAGCAGGGGTGGCGGCAGGCGCCGGTGCAGCGGCAGCCGGCTTTACTGCTTCGACCGGTTTGGCCGGGGTAGCGGCAGGTGCCTGTGCGAAAGCGGCGGTACCGAAAGCAGCGGCGATGGCAAGTACGATGATGTTCTTAAGCATGTTTTTCTCCTAATGTTAATATGGGTTAACAACTCGGTCGGTTCGATGAACTGAGCGTTTTGTTCCGGCCTTGCATGCATTAACGCGGGCAGTTTCAATTGCGATGTCATCAATTGGGTAACGCCGAGTAACGCTGTGTGACGGTGCCGTCCAGGCGATTCAAACGGTTTCGTTCGCACCGATACCCGGTGCTTGCATGTTTGTTCCATTTAACGACGGAGAAATTGCAAATGAACTTTGGCGAATCGATCAACATCTGCTTCAAAAAATACGCGGACTTTAATGGCCGTGCTGGAAAACCGGAATTCTGGTGGTGGTTCCTGTTTTCCTTCCTCATCCAGGTGGTCCTCGGGGTCATCGGCTTGGGGCAGATTATCTCGGGCATTGTTTCACTTGGCCTGTTACTGCCAGGTATCGCCGTCGGCGCACGCCGCCTGCACGACACCAACCGCTCCGGCTGGTGGCAACTGATCTGCCTTGTCCCTGTTATCGGCATCATTGTGCTGATTGTGTTCTGGGTGCAGGACGCGAAGGCGCCGAACAATTATTAAAAGGCCTTCACCACCAAGTCACAAAGACACAAAGTTTCACAAAGGTTTTCTTGGTGGCTCTTGGTGCCCTTGGTGTCTTGGTGGTTTGCTTTTATAGCGCAAAGTACCTAGCGGCTCTCCTCGCCCCCTTTGAGCATCGCCTTCATGGCCGCCAGTTTTGCAGCGCCGCCGGCCTTGTCCGGCGCGCTGGCTTCTTTCCCGCCGGAAAAGCGCATATCTTCCTTGCCCATCTCGTTGATGAAGCGCGAGGCTTCGGCGGGAATCAGATCACGACCCTGCTTGCGTTTTTCGCAGTAACTGATGTGCAGTGAGCGTTGCGCGCGGGTGATGCCCACGTACATCAGGCGGCGCTCTTCCTCGATTTTGTCGTCGCCCAACGACTCGCGGTGTGGCAGCACGCCTTCCTCGACGCCTATTAAAAACACGTGCTTGAACTCCAAGCCCTTGGCCGCGTGCAGCGTGGATAGCTGAACGGCATCCGGCCGGCTGCCGTCCTCCTGCTTGTCGAGCAGGTTGATGAGCGCAATCATCTGCGTCAGTTCAATCAGGCTTTTGCCGTCCTCTTCGCCCTTGCGCGCCAGCCAGTTGCACAGTTCCTGCACGTTGTTCCAGCGTGTCATGGCCACCTGCTTGTCGTCCTCGTCATGCAGCCAGGCTTCATATCCGATTGCGGCCAACAAATCGTTCATCACTTCATTGACCGGCTCTTTCGCTGCGCGATATTCAAGGCGGTTGATGAATTCGCAAAACTCCAGCAGTGGTGCCAGCTGGCGCGGCTGCACACAGTGCGAGAAGCCTTCCTCGAAAGCCGCATCAAACAGCGAAAGATGTCGCTTCCCCGCGTAGGTACCGAGTGCTTCCAGCGTTGCGCCACCAACCCCGCGCTTGGGCGTAGTGACCGCGCGGATGAAGGCCGGATCGTCCTCGTTGTTGGCCAGCAGCCGTAGATACGCGGTGATGTCCTTGATTTCGGCCTTATCGAAAAAAGACTGCCCGCCCGAAAGCGCATAGGGCACGCGCTGGTCGCGCAACAATTGTTCGAGCGCCCGCGCCTGAAAATTTCCGCGATAGAGAATGGCATAGTCCGCGTAGGTGCTGCGATGTTCAAACTTGTGTGCCTGCAGCTTCATCACTACCGATTCAGCTTCCTTTTCGTTGTCCTTGCACACCGTCACGCTGATCGGATCGCCGTGCCCAAGATCAGACCACAACTTTTTGTCGAACAGCTTTTCGTTGTGCGAGATGAGCGCGTTGGCCGCTTTCAGGATACGCACTGTCGAGCGGTAATTCTGCTCCAGCTTGATCAACTTGAGATTCGGATAGTCGCGCGGCAAGCCGCGCAGGTTTTCGATATCCGCCCCGCGCCAGCCGTAGATCGCCTGATCGTCGTCACCCACCGCCGTGAACGCTGCTCGCGGCCCGGCCAGCAGTTTGAGCATGCGGTACTGGCAGGCGTTGGTGTCCTGATACTCATCCACGAGCAGGTAGCGCAAACGGTTCTGCCACTTGCCCAACACCTCCGGGTGGCGCTCGAACAGCTCAACCGGTAGCGCGATGAGGTCGTCGAAGTCGACCGCCTGATAGGCCTTGAGCGTTGCCGAATAGCTGGCAAAGGCGCGCGCGGCCAGTTTCTCTGTTTCGTCCTGTGCGCCTTTCAGCGCCTGATCCGGCGAGACCAGGGCGTTCTTCCAGTTCGAGATGACCGACTGCAGTCGGCGGATGGTCGCTTTGTCTACGCTGCCGGATAGTTCGGAAATGATGCCGAAGCAATCCGTTGAATCGAAAATCGAGAAGCGCGGCTTGTAACCCAGCGCCTTGGCATCCTCGCGCAGGATGCGCACGCCGAGCGAGTGGAAGGTGGAGATGGTCAAGCCGTCTGGCTTGCCCTTGAGCAGTTTGCTGACCCGCTCCTGCATCTCTTGTGCCGCCTTGTTGGTAAAGGTGATGGCAGCGATGTTCGAGGGGCTGAAACCGCAATTATCAATCAGATAGGC
Source organism: Betaproteobacteria bacterium (assembly GCA_031403915.1). Taxonomy (GTDB): domain Bacteria; phylum Pseudomonadota; class Gammaproteobacteria; order Burkholderiales; family Rhodocyclaceae; genus Propionivibrio. Next base: position 7,316 of record JANNGP010000127.1, on the reverse strand, counting down.
GATTTTTTGCGTGATGACGCGTGTCTTTCCCGAACCAGCACCGGCCAGAACCAGCAGGGGGCCATCGAGATATCGAATTGCTTCGCGTTGCGGGGGATTAAGTAATGCAGGCATTTAATGCAGTTAAAAGTCCACCGCAAAGACGCGAAGAGCGCAAAGTTTCCGCAAAGAAATGCAAACCAAGCGTGATGAAGGTTTTCTTTGCGTTGCCTCTGCGTACTTTGCGTCTTTGCGGTGGATGTTGTAGTTTTTTAGAACAATCAAACTTTTCTCACCACCACGCTGCCGATCGAATAGCCCGCGCCGAAGGAGCAGATCACGCCGAGGTCGCCGACCTTGAGGTCAGTACTATGGTAGTGGAAAGCGATGATCGACCCGGCCGATGCGGTATTGGCAAATTCATGCAGGATAATTGGCGCTTCATCTGCGCTGGCTTCATGCCCGAGCAGGCGCTTGCCGATCAGTTGGTTCATGGCGATATTGGCCTGATGCAGCCAGAAGCGGCGCGCATCTGCCGGCACAAAATCCAGGGCAGCGAGATGCGCAGCAATGTGTTCGGCGGCCATCGGGCATACTTCCTTGAACACCTTGCGGCCTTCCTGCACAAACAACTGGTCGCGGTCAGCCGGATTCCGGTCTTCACAGTAAGACAAGGCGCCGGCATTGTCGCGAATGTTATTCGAGTAGCTGGTCGCCAGCTTGGTGCCAATGACTTCCCACTGGTTGGCGGATGTCGCACTTTGCGACTGCTCGACGACCAACGCGGTCGCTACATCGCCAAAGATGAAATGGCAGTCGCGATCCATCCAGGCCAAGCCCGCCGAACAGATCTCCGGATTGACGATCAGCACGGCACGCGCCGATCCGGTGCGCACCGCCGCCGTCGCCATCTCCAGCGCAAAGGTCACCGAGGAACATGCCACGTTCATATCGAAGGCTGCGCCCTGCGCAATGCCCAATGCGCTTTGCACTTCGATGGCAATGGCCGGGAAGGGACGCTGCATGATCGACGCGGCACAGATCACGAGGTCAATGTCACCAGGCGCCTTGCCCGAGGCCTTCAACGCATCGCGCGCCGCATTCACTGCCATTTCCGCTTGCAGAGAAAGTTCGCTGTCCGGCCGGCGGACAAACTTCGGGCGCATGCGCTGCGGATCGAGTACGCCCGCCTTCTCCATCACACTACGCTGCGTGATGCCGGACGCCTTCTCGATGAACTCGACGCTCGATTCCACGAGTTTCTGTAGTTCGCCAGCGGCAATGTGTCTGGCGTTTTCCGCATTGAACTGCGCAACATAAGCGTTATACGAAGTCACCAGTTCCTCGTTGCTGATGATGTGTGGCGCTCGGTACAGGCCGCTTCCACTGATCGCAACACGATTCATCTGATTTCTCCCGAGTTTTTAGAGGTACTGACTGGCAATCAAAGCGGCAAAAAGAATAGCAATCAGGGCCAGCAAGCGGTTTTGCTGACGCTGAGTCGCGGTTAACTCAATCAGCAAAGGAGCCAGGTCTGTCGCACCCTCTTTGGTCAGCACCTGATGCACTAAACGCGGCAGCTGCGGCAACGTGCGCGCCCAGTTTGGCGCTTCCTGTTTCAGGCTGCGCGCCAACGCCCGCCAGCCAAGCTGTTCTTTCATCCAGCGCTCAAGGAAAGGCTTGGCGGTCGTCCACAGATCAAGCTTGGGATCCAACTGACGACCCAAGCCTTCAATGTTGAGCAGGGTTTTTTGCAACATCACCAGTTGCGGCTGGATTTCGACGTTGAAACGGCGTGACGTCTGGAACAGGCGCAACAGCACTTTGCCGAAAGAAATTTCGGCCAGCGGACGGTCAAACACCGGCTCGCAAACGGCTCGGATCGCCGCCTCGAACTCGTCCACACGCGTATCGGCTGGCGCCCAGCCGGCCTCGATGTGCGCCATGGCCACGCGCTTGTAGTCACGCTGGAAGAAGGCAAGAAAATTCTGTGCCAGATAATTCTTGTCGACATCGGTCAGCGTGCCGACGATGCCGAAATCGAGCGCGATGTATTTTCCATGGTGCACGTCATCGATGGCCACAAAGACATTGCCGGGATGCATGTCGGCATGGAAAAAACCGTCGCGGAAGACCTGCGTGAAGAAGATCTCGACCCCGGCGCGCGATAACGCTGACAGATCAACACCAGCAGCCCGCAGGGCGTCGTTCTGGCTGATCGGGATGCCGTGCATGCGCTCCATGACCATCACCGTCGTTGTGCAGTGATCCCAATACACTTCAGGAACGCGCAATAGCGTCGAGTCGATAAAATTACGCCGCAATTGCGAGCAGTTGGCCGCCTCGCGCATCAGATCAAGTTCGTCATGCAGATACTTGCCAAATTCGGCGACCACCTCACGCGGTTTCAATCGCTTGCCGTCGGACCAGATTTTTTCCAGCAGTCCGGCCATCGTATCGAGCAAGGCCAAGTCGTGGTCGATGACCGAATTCATGTTCGGACGCAGAATCTTGACCGCCACCTCGTGGCCGCCGTCTGCGGAATGCAGGCGGGCAAAATGTACTTGTGCGACCGAGGCACTGGCCACCGGCGTGATATCAAACTCGGCAAACACCTCACCCGCAGAGCGGCCGTACGCTGCCTCGATCTGGGCCAGCACGACTTCGGGCGCGAAGGGTGGAACCTGATCCTGCAATTTGGCCAGTTCGTCGGCGATATCGACCGGCAGCAGATCACGGCGCGTTGATAGCACCTGACCGAACTTTACGAAGATCGGCCCCAGCGCTTCCAGTGCCAGACGCAAACGCACGGCGCGCGGTTGATCAAAACGCCGCCAGAAGTGAACAAGGCGCGTCAAAGACGCCAGCCGGCCGCTCGGTTCGTGTTCGAAGATCATCTCGTCGATACCGAAACGGCTGGCAACGCTGAGAATTTTGGCGAGGCGGAAAAGGCGCATGGACTGCAAGGCTGATTGGATAAAGCGGGAGTTTATCGCGAATCTGTGGGTTCGCGCTGCCCATAACACCTCGGCACGCGCTGCCGTCCCATTTTCCGCTTGACCCTGCGCGCTTTTTGGGTAGAAACTGCAATATGCACTAAGTAATATTCCAAGGGGTACATCGTGATAAAAACTGTGTTCAAGTGCGTATTGCTCACACTCCTTGCTGGTACAACCTTTGCCTATGGGCAGTCGGAATATCGCGGCAAGAAGATCCTGCACCTTGCCTCCTATCATATTGGCTTCGCTTGGACTGACGCTATAGAAAGCGAGATGCGTCGGGTGGCCACTCAAAAAGGCATCAACTACAAGGTGTTTTACATGGACACCAAGAACCGGTCGTCTGAACTGGAAAAAACCAATTCAGCCCTGCGCGCCAAAGCTTTTATTGAAGAATTCAAGCCGGATGTGGTCATCACCTCGGATGACGATGCCGCCAAATACCTGCTCTTGCCGTTTTACCGTGATGCCGCACTGCCTTTCGTTTTTTGCGGTGTGAATTGGGACGCATCGGTTTATGACCTGCCGTACAAAAACGCCACCGGGATGGTTGAAGTTGATCTGGTACACAAAGTTGCCGAGCAGCTTCAGAGTTACAGCAAAGGCAAACGCTTCGGACTGCTCTCGGTTGACGACCTGACCGAGCGCAAGAATGTTGACGCATACGCCAACATTCTCAAAGTAAAGCTAGACAAGATCTACCTCGTCAAGACGATGGAGCAATGGCAGCAATCCTTCCTTAACCTGCAAAAGGAAGTCGACGCAATGATTCTGGTCAACAATTCAGCCATCGTCGGCTGGAATGATGATGTCGCCATCCGTTTCATCGAGAAAAACGTACGCATTCCGATCGGCGCCAACGCATCCTGGATGATGCCTTTTGCCATGCTTGGGCTGACCAAAGTCTCCGAGGAACAGGGCGAATGGGCTATTGCGGCGGCTCTGAAAATCCTCGATGGCACCAAACCGTCCGAGATACCTGTCGTGCGCAACAAGAACGGCAAACTCTACGTCAACATGCGCATGGCCAATGTCATCAATCTGACGTTTAACAAGGGCTTGCTGAAGAATGCCGAATTTGTCAAATAGTTTTGTACCGCTGCCACTGTGGCCTGGCTGACCACTTCTGTTTGTTGCATCCCCTTGGTGTTCGCCCTTCCGGGTGACCTGCTGAGGTGCCGGTCATCGTATAATCTGAGCCTTGCCCCATTTTTAATGATGTACCCTGATGACCCACGATATCAAGACTCATCTTGCCGATCTGATGCACGCTGCGCTGCTCAGCGTGGCACCTGACCAATCAGGCACGGCCATCCTGCTGGAACGCCCCAAGCAGGTTGCGCACGGCGACTTTTCCTGCAATCTGGCCATGCAACTGGCACGGGCGATGAAGCGCAATCCGCGCGAACTTGCGGGTCTGTTGCTGTCCGAAATTCCGAAATCGCCTTTCGTAAGCAAAACCGAGATTGCCGGCGCCGGCTTCATCAACTTTTACCTGAAGCCAGCGGCCAAGCTGGACGTCATTAAAAACATACTGATGCAGGGCAGCGCCTTCGGCTGTTCCTTGTGTGGTGCCAAAAAGAAAGTTCAGATCGAATTCGTTTCGGCCAATCCGACCGGTCCGCTACATGTCGGTCACGGGCGCGGCGCGGCGTACGGTGCCAGCTTGTCAAACCTGCTGGCCTATGCCGGCTGGGATGTCACCCGTGAATACTATGTGAATGACGCCGGTCGCCAGATGGACATTCTGGCGCTCTCCTGCTGGCTGCGTTATCTCGACGCCTTTGACGAGAAAGTGACTTTCCCACCTAACGCCTATCAGGGCGATTACGTGAGCGACATGGCCGAGCAGATGAAGATCGCTCATGCCGGCAAATTCGTTCATCGGGCAACTTCGCTGCTTGAAGGCACACCTGGACTGCCCGATGCAGCACGTGGCGACGATGAAGCCAAGGCGCAGCGCGAGGAACATCTGGACACGCTGATTGCCAACGCCAAGGCTCTGCTCGGTGAAGACTGGAATTACGTTCATAACCACGTGCTGACGGAGCAGCTTGAAGACGGGCGCAGTGATCTCGAAGAATTTGGCGTGCACTTTGACGTGTGGTTTTCGGAGAAATCGCTGTTCGACACCGGTCTCGTTGCCCGCTGCGTAGAACGACTAGAAAAGGCTGGCCACATTTACGTGCAGAACGGTGCCAAGTGGTTTAAATCCACCGCTTTTGGCGATGAGAAGGATCGCGTCGTACAACGTGACAACGATCTATTCACGTATTTTGCGTCCGACATCGCCTATCACCTGAACAAGTACGAGCGCGGCTTTGAGCGCATCATCAACATTTGGGGTGCCGATCATCACGGCTACATTCCGCGCGTAAAGGGTGCTCTAGCCGCCCTTGATCTCGATCCGGCGGTGCTGGACGTGGCGCTGGTGCAGTTTGCCGTGCTCTACCGCAACGGCCAGAAGGCCTCGATGTCCACCCGCTCCGGCGAATTCGTTACCTTGCGTACACTGCGCGAGGATGTCGGCAACGACGCCTGCCGTTTCTTCTACGTGCTGCGCAAGTCGGATCAGCATCTCGATTTTGATCTCGATCTGGCCAAAAGCCAGACCAACGAAAATCCGGTGTATTACATCCAGTATGCCCATGCCCGCGTATGTTCGGTGCTTGGGCAATGGGGCGGTAATGAAACCGATATTTCCGCGCTCAGTGAAGCCGATCTCACCCGTCTCGAAAATCCGCATGAACTGGAGGTTGCTGCCAAGCTGAGTGAATTTCCAGAGCTTATTGAATCGGCCTCACGTGAGCTGGCACCGCATATGATCGCCTTTTACCTCAAGGATCTGGCTGCGGAATTCCACAGCTATTACAATGCAGAACGCATGCTGGTTGACGATGTTGCGCTTAAAGACGCGCGCCTCGCGCTGGCCGCGGCGGTGCGTCAGGTCATTCGCAACGGCCTGGCCATTCTTGGCGTTAGTTGCCCGGTATCAATGTAGTAAGCAGTCAGGTTTAATAGCGAGGATCAAGGCTTCACCACCAAGGCAGCGCAAAGCCTCCCTGTAGAGGGACAAAGGGCACGAAGTTTCACTAAGAAATACATGACGTTAACTTGGTGCTATCTTGGTGACTTGGTGGTTCGCACTTTTTTCGTTAACTAGCTAGTTGTTCTGAATCAGAGAGACGTCCATGAGTCGTGACATGAAATCCCGCAAACAACGCCAGACCTTGTCCGCAAATAAATCGCGTGGAAATACGTTGGTCGGTCTGTTCCTTGGTCTGGTTATTGGCGTTCTCGGCGCGGCAAGTGTTGTCTGGTACATATACAAAACACCGCCACCCTTCTCAAACAAGCACTCCCCTGCGACGTCACAGACACCGCAACAGCAAGCCGGTGCCAGTGGCGCTCCGGCCACCATCGCTTTGCCGGGCAAGCCGGGCGATCCTGTTCCGCAAACTAGCGACAAGCCGCGTTTTGACTTCTACAAAATTCTGCCCGGCAATGCCGAAGCCATCCCCGGTCCGAAACCCGGCGAACCAAAACCGTCCGACGCTGCCCAAGGCAAGAGCGAGAAAGATGCGCTCAAGGAAGCGGTTTATTTGCAGACCGGATCCTTCCAGAGTGCCAGTGACGCGGATAACCAGAAAGCCAAGCTGGCCATGATGGGCGCTGAAGCTTCCATTCAGCAGGTCATGTTGCAGGATAAGGTATGGTACCGGGTTCGCCTCGGGCCCTTCAAGAAAATGGATGAAGTGAGTAGCATGCGCTCCGATCTCGCCAAACAGGGCATCGAAGCCAATGTCGTCAAAAAGGATTAAGGAGACAACAATGAAGAAGTATGTGAGCGCATGGCTGACAGCCATTTCCCTTGTCCTGCTGGCGCTGCCGGCGCAGGCTCAACTGGTTGCCAACCGGGATTATGTGATCATCGAGCCGGCACAACTGACTGACAATCCGTCCAAAATAGAAGTTATCGAGTTTTTTAACTACGGCTGCCCGCACTGCAATGATCTGCACCCGAATATACTGAAATGGGCAGCCAAATTGCCTTCCGATGTAGCCTTTAAACGCTTGCCGGTAGGCTTCGGTCCCGTAAGCACGTGGCGTAGCTCAGCGACATGGCGCTCGACCGAATAGGTCGTCCATGGCTTCGGCGAACGGCCATAGCCCAGCAGATCGACCAGCAGCAGCCGGTGCGTCGCCGCAAGCGACGCGATGCGGCTTTCCCAGTAGCGTGTCGTGCCGCCGACGCCGGGAAGGAACACGATCGTTGGTCTCCCAAAACGCATTGCCCACCAGAAGCACCAACGTGATGGGCAGCACCACCTGCACACA
>JANNGP010000126.1:0-2576 GCA_031403915.1 Betaproteobacteria bacterium | reverse complement strand
CCGTCGGCCACACAACGAACAACAGGAGGTACGCAGATTGCATCGACCTGATCTTCGTGGAAAACACTGAAGTCCGCGATTGGTTGAAGGAGGCAGGTGAACCTGACGAACGGATATGCCTGGTGGAAAGTGGCGTCGACCTGGTGGAGAACGCGCCTGTATCTCAAGACGCGAAAGCGCCGGAACAGTACGGCATACCTGCAGGGACCACCGTCGTCGGCTTCTTTGGGCGCTGGTCGGAAGAGAAGGATCCGATCGGATTCGTGGAGATCGCTCGGCGGGTGCCGGCTGAAGCCAAGGTGAGCTTTGTCATGACCGGCGCAGGGTCGCTCGAGCAGGAATTGCGGAATGCGATCGCCGCGGCCGAGCTTTCGCGCCGCCGATTCTTGCTGGCGGGCGCTGTGCCGGACGTGAAGCCGTATCTGCAACTCTGCGACATCCTTGTTCTTCCGTCTCGATTGGATGGGCGCCCCAACATCATCATGGAGGCCCTCGCCAGCGGCGTAGCCATCGTTGCTTCGCGGGTCGGCGCGCTCCCCGAGATGTTCGAGGAGGGCCGCCAGGGGCATCTGTGCATGCCCGGCGACTACGATTGCTTTGCCAAGCACATCATTGCGCTGGTCGAGGACCAAGACACGTTGATGCGTTTCAAGAAGAGCGCAAGAGCTCTTGCCGAGCAGCGCCTTGACATCAGGACGATGCTCGAGAAGTACGAGCGCATGCTGCGGACTCTAGCCCAAAACTAAGCTGCAGCGGTGATGGCGAGTGGTGGCTCGCAGACAGCCGGCCGGCTTCTGAAGCGTGGCAAGAATAGGGGCAGGTGCCGTCGGGCGTGGTCAGGCAGCGCGGGAAAAAATTCCTTAGTTTGTCGGTGCTTACTGTGATGGATGTTACATTTCCAAAAAGGCCTTTAGTTGTTGTGGCGCCGCCCACCATGGTTGAAACCCATGGGTCGCCGGTAGCCTGAGCGACTGCAGCTTGCAAGCGCTGACTCAAAGCGATCTCGTCTTTGTTGGCTCACATGTCTCCTTCTCTGACTGAGTGCGGCAACGGAGTGTCTCTGGATAAGTTGGCTCCAACATTCGCACGATCGGCGTGGCACCGCGGCTTGCTGGCGCTTTCGGCCGTCGGAACCATTTCCTTCTTGGGTTGGGTACTCTGGTACTGCCGCTACGGAATTGATTTCAGAGACGAAGGTTTCTATCTCGTCTGGATGTCCGATCCTTACAAGTACGACATTTCCGTCACCCAGTTCGGCTATGTCTACCACCCGCTCTTCCAGCTGGTGCGCGAAAACGTCGCAGCGATCAGGCAGATCAATCTGTTGATCACCTTTGGACTGGCGTGGGCGTTGGGCAATACCGTCCTGAAGGCCTGCGTACCGCCTTCTGGTTTGCAGCTTGGAGCGAGGCTCGCAATCTCCGCGGCGATGGCAACCGCGTCGCTCTCCTTCCTGCACATCTGGTTGCCCACGCCCAGCTACAACTGGCTGGTGCTGCAGGCCCTGTTGATCGCCTGCGCTGGTTTGCTCATGGCCGGAAAGCAGATGGATCGCAGGAGCTTCGCAGGCTGGCTGCTCATTGGCATCGGTGGATGGTTGGCATTCATGGCCAAGCCTACGAGCGCGGCCGCGCTCGCCCCCTGCGTGGTGGTGTACCTGCTGGGAGTCGGCAAGTTCGCTTTGAGGCCGCTCATGTTGGCGGGCACCGTTGCCCTTGCGCTATTGCTCGGGTCCGCATGGTGGATCGACGGATCGGTCATGGCCTTCGTTCGACGTTATGAGACCGGCATCGCACTGGCGGAACTGCTCGGCGGCGGCCACAAAATCTCCCTCTTTCTACGGCTCGGAGATCTCCAGCTTGACCCCCGGACGCGCAACATTCTGGTTGGCGGAAGTCTCATCCTCGTCGCGGTCGCCTGGCTGGCCACGCGAGAAACAAGAGCACTCTCGCGGACGGGATACGCGAGCATGTGGCTGCTGGGTCTGAGCGGCCTGGTTGTCGTCTGTGGATTTGCCCGGCAGTTGCTGACCATCGAGTACTACCGCGGCCTTTTGCTGCTGATCGTGCCGTTTGCAGCGCTGATATTTGTCGGCATGCGCAGTCGGCAGGGACTCTCGAGCATTTCTCGCGCGCGTTGGTCTTTGCTGCTGCTGCTGTTTGTTTTGCCATATGTCTACGCATTCGGCACCGTCAACAACTACTGGTGGCAAATCAGCCATGCGGCAATTTTCTGGGTGTTGGCGGGCGCAGTGCTCGTCGCGCCGGTGGCACAGGAGCCGGGGTCGTCGGCCAAGCCAGTGCTTGCCGTTGCGCTTGCAGCGCAGCTGATCACGGTGGCGCTTGTGCAAACCGGGATTGAAGCACCGTACGGCCAGGCTGTCTCGCTGCGGGACAATCACCGCAAGGTCGCCGTCGGGCGGCCGAGTTCCAATCTGCGGTTGTCGGAAGGCTTTGGTTCGTACCTCGCGCAGGCGGCCGAAGTCGCCCGCCAGAGCGGATTCACCAAGGGCGCAGCTCGCCCACGCAGCCGCATCGTTTCAGCGATTGCCAAAGGGCCGAACCCGTCCGCGAGGC
>JANNGP010000125.1:0-15442 GCA_031403915.1 Betaproteobacteria bacterium | reverse complement strand
GGTAAATCCGGGATTTGGCGGACAGAAATTTATTCAAAATACTTATCAGAAAGTGATGAAGCTGCGCCGGTTAATTGAAGAAAAGGGGGCAGCCACGTTGATTGAAATCGATGGAGGAGTCAATTTTGAGACTGGAAAGCTGCTCTTTGATGCGGGGGCCAATGCGCTTGTTGCCGGAAGTTTTGTGTTTGGAGCGACGGATCCGATGTTGACGATTCATCAGCTGAGAAACGTGTAGACCGGCAACTGGCTTTTGGCAGCTTGGTACTGGCATTAGATCGATTTCAGATGAAACTCACTTGTTCTGAAATAGGTTTACAAAATCTGGTACCAAAAATCAGAATGAGTCAATTTTGAAAAATCTTCCAACCGCCAGCCGCTTGTTGCCAGATACCAAACGCCGGTCGCGATATATAAATTTCCATCTCATAAATCCTCCCCGAAAATAAATAGTAGGATATTCGAATAATATGAATGTAAAAATGGTAATTTTGCAGTTCGTACTTTATGGGGCTGACCGGTTTTGACAGCGGGCAGAAGAGGTGCGTAAGCATGTCGGGCTTTGGGTTGTTGGCCCGTAAATCTTAATACCCAAACAATTAATTGGCGAAAATAATTTTGCTCTTGCCGCTTGATCGAATTAAGTAGATTACGCTAATCCGGCATAAGATGCTGGAGTGGGACATTTCCCGGGTGCTGTGGATCCGAAGCGGCCCGATCAGGAAGTGCAGTAATATCGGAAATAGTCGGCTAAATACTCCGTTAAGCCGGCGAAATAACAGATTATATTTTAGCCGGATTACATTCCTCTGTGGGGTAACTGCGCGTCTTCGGCAGGTCTGTCCACAACGTCTTCCTGAGCCTTGTCATCATCCATCAACACACGGTAACCCGGCCCTTCCATATCATCAAACTGACCGCTGCGCAGCGACCACCAGAAGGCGATGCCGATCAGGAAGACCAGCGCCACCGAGATCGGGATAAGCAGGTAAAGGCTTTCCATTACACCCCCTCTCTGTGCTGCAATCGCAGTGAATTCAGCACCACCAGCAGCGAACTACCGGACATGCCGATGCCGGCCATCCACGGCGTGATATAGCCACACATCGCCAAAGGCAGTGCAACAAAATTGTAGGCAAACGACCACACCAGATTCTGCCGGATGATACGCAAGGCGCGACGTGCGACAAAGAATCCCTGGCGCAGATGATCGAGATTTTCGGAAAGCAAAATCAGATCGGCTTGTGTGCGCGCCAACTGCGAACCGCCGCCCATGGCAATCGACACCTGCGCCTTGGCCAGTACCGGCGCATCATTCACGCCGTCCCCGACCATCGCCACAATGGCTCCGCCGGCCTGCAAGCGGCTGACGTAGTCATGCTTCCCCTGCGGTGAAACGCCGGCTTCAACGTCGCTGATTCCCAGTGCTTGCGCTACTTTAAAGGCAACTGGTGCGGCATCGCCGGTGAGCAAGGTCGCCTTCCGGCCGTCAGCATGCAATGCGGCGACCATTGCTGCGGCTTCCGGCCGAAGTTCATCGCCCAGACGAAACAGCGCCAGCCAGCCCGCATCATCACCCAGCGCAATCACGGTATCGCTGCTCGCGGCAAAAGCGTGTGCTGAATCTGGCAAGGGTTGACCGTGCAGGTCAGCCACAAAATCAATGCGACCGACACGCAGCCTCCGCCCGTCAAGAACTACGCTCATGCCGCTGCCCGGTTCGTTGTTCACCCCATTTAACTCTGGCAGACTCCCCTCGTCCAGGACTCTCTCAGATTTGTCATTCCGGCGGACGCCGGAATCCAGAAAAAGCGAGGAACTGGACACCGGCGTTCGCCGGTGTGACGGATGGTTCAGGGCGGCACGCAATGCAGCTCCAATCGGATGTTCAGACGAACGCTCGAAACTTGCCGCAAGTTCAAGACAGGCTTTCTGACCGAGGCTGCCCAATGGCATCACCTCCAGCAACTTCATCCGCCCGGTAGTCAGCGTCCCCGTCTTGTCGAAAACAAAGTGTGTCGCCCGAGCCAGCGTCTCGATGGCGTGGCTGCGCGTAACCAACAGACCGGCGCGCGCCATCGCACCACTGGCGATCGTCAGGGCAACGGGGGTAGCCAACGACAAGGCGCAAGGGCAGGTCACCACCAATACGGAAACGGTAATCCACAAGGCTTTGGCCGGATCAATAAAATACCAGACACCAGCCACGGCAGCTGCCACGAATAACAAGGCCAGAATGAAACGGGAGGCAATACGGTCGGCCAATTCCACAATGCGCGGCTTTTCCATCGCTGCGCGTTCCATCAAGCGCACAATCGCCGAAAGACGCGTGGCCTCTCCAACCTGCTCGACCTTGATGTACAGCGGACTTTCCACGTTAACCGCACCCCCAGTCACACTCGCACCCGGACACTTGGAGACTGGCGCGCTCTCGCCGGTAAGCAAAGACTCATTCGCACAACTGACACCCTCCAGCACGTGGCCGTCCGCCGGTATCGTCTCGCCCGGCTTGACCAGCACCACATCGCCGGGCGCCAGCTCTGCCGCCATGACCTGCGTTACCGATTGATCCTGCGGGTAGTTCGTCACTCGTGTGGCGAAAGCAGGCATGAGTTTGGCCAAAGCTTCCGTCACACTGACAGCGCGTTGCCGTGCCGTCATCTCAAGGAAACGCCCGCCGAGCAGAAAGAAAACAAACATGGCGACCGAATCGAAATAAACCTCGCCGGTCGACGTCAGCGTTGCCCATACGCTGGCGACAAACGCCGCGCCAACGCCCAGCGCCACCGGAACATCCATGCCGACCCGGCGCAGCCGAAGGTCGCGCCATGCACCACGAAAAAATGGCGCAGCCGAATACAACACCACGGGGAGAGTCAGCGCCAGGCTCGCCCAGCGCAACAGCGATTCGATGTTGGGCGCCATATCCCCGTCGCCGGCCAGATAGCCGGGGATGGCGTACATCATCACCTGCATCATTCCGAAACCGGCGACGAACACCCGCCATAGCGCACTGCGCCGTTGCTTGCGCGCAAGCTGCTCGTTTTTCGCCGCATCGTAGGGGTAAGCGCGATAGCCAATGGCCGCAATGGCGGCGAGAATATCTGACAGCTTGACCAGTCGCTCATCCCAGCGCACACGGGCGCGCCGCGTGGCAAAGTTGATCTCGACACCAGCCACTCCGGCAAGCCTGGCCACGTGCTGCTCGTTTAGCCAAATACAAGCGGCGCAGGTAATCCCCTCGATAATCAGTGACGCTTCACGCTCCGATTCGCCCAGAACACGAACAAAGCTCTTCTGAAAATCGGCATGATCATAGAGTTTCAGCCCGTCGAGAATGGCCGGCAAGGCCTCGCGCGGGGAATCGGGAAGCGCATCACGATTACGGTAGTAATCGGCCAGCCCGTTATCGACGATCGCCTGCGCGACGGCTTGACAGCCCGCGCAGCACATAGCGCGCGAGCAGCCGTCGATGTTTGCTGACAGATCCAAGCCTGTGGGTATCGGCAAGCCACAGTGATAGCAGCGCATCTGTTCCCGTTCCTGGCTCATTACCCCGCCGAAAGACAAATGGCGTCAGCCATCAGATTGAGAGAACCCAAAGCTGCCAGAGGGTGAGGCAATCAGCTTCTGGTACGTTTAAACGCCCGCAACATCTGGGCGGAAAACATCTGGTTACGGCCAACAACGTGACTCGGAACAAGTTTGCCGGATTGAACATAGCGACGCAGGGTGGGGACGGAAACCTCAAGGTACTCGGCTGCTTCGCATGCAGAAAATGGTTCCTGCTGCAGATGGCCAAACACCTGATCGTGACTGAAATCATCGTCGCGAAAAGCGTTGCCTGTAAGCAGTGAAAAAAACCGGGTGCGCTCCACCGCAGGCATGCGCTTCATTTCAGAAAACAGATCTTCTGCTGTCAAGGTTTGGTTCATGGCATGACTCATTTCGTTTCTCCTTTGCTGCTCTCCTGCCGCAAGTAGTGCTTTAGATCGTCGTAGAAATTCTCGTGTGACCCCACCTGATAGAAATCAATGATCAAAAACTCAAGGGGTAAATCATTGTCCGGGGTGCGGTACGCCACCAGATACTCCCGGCGGTTGAAACGAAACTTGTATACCCGTATCCCCGCCAGATCACCCACCTTGAGTTCACCAATCTCCGGTGAGTCACAAACCAATTCCACAGCGTCTTCAATCGCCAGTTGCAAGGGCTTGTGTGCCTTCTTGACGTACTGCGCGAAGGGGCGTTTGTAGTTCGGTATCATGAGCTGATATTAGCCATCAAATGATCTCATGTCAAATCAAGGAAACGGGTCGGTTTAAAAGCGGCAAGAATCGCATCAAGCTCTCGAAGCACTTCAGCGGTTCTGATTGAGGGTCACCGCCAGCCCGAACAGCTTTGCACGCCCTGGAATATAGCAGACCTCCGACCGGCACCCCACGAAAAACCGTTATAATTCAGCCCTTTTCCGTTTTATCTCCACCACCCTACCCTGATGCTCGTTTTTCGCGGCTATTCACAAACAGCACCCAATGACACAGTGCTCACCATCGGCAATTTCGATGGCGTGCATGTCGGCCATCGTGCGCTGCTTAAGAAACTGAAAGTTGTCGCTGAAAACTCGGATCTTCTGCCGGCTGCTCTGACTTTTGAGCCCCACCCGCGCGAATTCTTTTCCCCTGATAGCGCACCAGCGCGTCTATCCACGCTGCGCGAAAAGCTCGAATTGATCGCCGACGAAGGCGTCGCACTGGCCTGCGTGTGCCATTTCAATGCGCGCTTTGCCGCACTCTCAGCTGAGGAATTCATTGAGCGCGTTCTGGTCGGCTGCTTGCGCGTAAAGCACTTGATTATTGGTGACGATTTTCGTTTCGGTGCTGCCCGCCGGGGCAACTTTGCCCTGCTTTGCGAGGCAGGAGAACGCTTCGGTTTCAAGGTCGACGCCATGGACAGCGTCACTGTTGAAGGCGAGCGCGCATCAAGCTCCGCAGTACGCAGCGCGCTGGCAGATGGCAACATGGCGCATGCGGCACGACTGCTGGGCCGCCCGTATTCCATGGACGGCCGCGTCGTACATGGCGACAAGACGGGGCGGCAACTTGGCTTTGCCACAGCCAACATCCGCATCAAACATGAAAAGCCGCCGCTATTGGGTGTTTTTGCTGTCGAAGTGCGCGGGCTGGATGGCGAGCCTCGTCAGGGCGTCGCCAATCTGGGCGTCCGGCCGAGCGCCAATACGTTGCCACGACCCATCCTCGAAGTACATCTGTTTGATTTCTCCGATGACCTCTACGGCAAGCACCTGAACATACGTTTCCTGCAAAAACTGAGAAACGAAGTACACTTCACAAACTTTGAAGCGTTGAAAGCGCAGATTGCGAAGGATGTTGCGGAAGGGAAGACTTACTTCCACCGTACCCCAAGGGTATTTCCTGCGGGGCACATAGGCGCGGAGGTGACCAAAGGGAATGCAGGGCCGCAGAGATGACGCAGAGAAAATCTCAAGATGACCTGAACGAGCTGACCGAACAAGTGATTGGTTCGGCGATTCGGGTTCATCGTGAGCTAGGCCCCGGGTTGCTTGAAAGCGCCTACGCGGAGTGCCTGGCTATTGAACTGGATGATTGTGGTTTGAGTTTCATTCGAGAATATTCGATTCCGCTTATTTATAAAAAAGTTACGGTTGAAAACGCATACCGTATTGATTTCGTTGTCGATGACGCGTTGGTTGTCGAGTGCAAAACCGTTGAGCAGTTGCTGCCGATTCATTCTGCTCAGGTGTTAACCTATCTCAAGCTGACCGACAAGCGACTTGGGTTGCTCATTAATTTCAATGTTGAAGTACTGCACAAAGGTGTCAAAAGAATCGCAAATAGTTTTTGATTTTTCTCTGCGTTTCCTCTGCGCCTCTGCGCCTCTGCGGTGGACTTTCTAAATGGCTGACTACAAAAATACTCTTAATTTAACGGACACCTCTTTCCCGATGCGAGGCGATCTCGCCAAGCGCGAACCCCAATGGGTTGCAGCCTGGCAGGAGAAGAAGCTCTACGAGCAGATTCGCGAGGCCTGCATAGGCCGTCCGCGCTTCGTGCTGCACGACGGCCCGCCCTACGCCAACGGCGACATTCACATCGGCCACGCGGTCAACAAGATCCTCAAGGACATCATCGTTCGCTCGAAGACCCTTGCTGGTTTCGACGCACCTTACGTGCCGGGCTGGGACTGCCACGGCCTGCCGATCGAACACCAGATCGAAAAGCTGCACGGCAAGCACATCGCCGGCGACAAGGTGCGCGAACTGTGCCGCGCCTTCGCGGGCGAGCAGGTCGAGCGCCAGAAAAAGGACTTCATCCGCCTTGGCGTGCTGGGTGAGTGGGACAACCCCTACCTGACGATGGCCTTCAAGACTGAAGCCGACGAGATCCGTTCGCTCGGCAGAATTCTGGAAAAGGGCTACCTTTATCAGGGTCTAAAACCTGTGAACTGGTGCCTGGACTGCGGCTCGGCGCTGGCCGAAGCCGAAGTCGAACACGAAGACAAGAACTCCCCGGCCATTGACGTGGCCTTCGAGGTGCATCCCAATCACGCCGAGAAAGTCGCCAAGGCCTTCGGGCTCTCGCACCTGCGCGGCCCTGCTTTCGCCGTAATCTGGACGACGACACCCTGGACACTGCCAGCCAACGAGGCGGTAAGCGCCCACCCCGAATTTGACTACGACCTGATCGATACGCCCAAGGGCGCGCTGATCCTGGTGCGCGAACTGGCCGAGGCCTGCCTCAAACGCTATGAACTTGAAGGCACCGTGCTCGGCTCGGCCAAGGGCGCGGCCCTTGAGCACGTGCTGCTCAAGCACCCCTTCCAGGATCGCGACGTGTCCATCATCTGCGGCACGCACGTCACTATCGAGGCCGGTACTGGCCTCGTGCATACCGCCCCGGCGCACGGCGCCGACGATTACCAGATCGGCAAAGTCTACGGTCTGCCCGTCGTCAATCCGGTCGGCGACGACGGCAAGTTTCTCCCCAACACCCCCGCCATGTCGGTCTCGCCGCTCGCCGGCAAGACGGTGTGGGAAGCCAACCCGCTGGTGCTGCAGGAACTGGAAGCGCTGGGACGTCTGCTCAAGATGGAGCGCATCACCCACAGCTACCCGCATTGCTGGCGGCACAAGACGCCGATCATCTTCCGCGCCACCACGCAGTGGTTTATCGGCATGGATCACAAGGACAAAGAAGATTCCGCCACGCTGCGCTGGACTGCCGAGCGCGCGGTCGATGAAACGCAGTTCTTCCCGGCCTGGGGCCGTGCCCGCCTTGAAGCGATGATGAGGACCCGCCCGGACTGGTGTGTCTCACGCCAGCGCAACTGGGGCGTTCCCATTCCCTTTTTCCTGCACCGAGAGACTGCCGCGCTGCATCCGCGCACGCCGGAACTGATCGAAGAAGTCGCCCTGCGCGTCGAAAAAGCCGGCATCGAAGCCTGGTTCTCGCTCGACCCGAAAGAGTTGCTCGGTGACGATGTCGCACACTACCGCAAGATGAGCGACACGCTCGATGTCTGGTTCGATTCGGGCGTCACGCATTCGAGCGTAATGCGCGGTTCGCACGACGTGCAGTGTGAGTACCCGGCCGACCTCTATCTTGAAGGCTCGGACCAGCATCGCGGCTGGTTCCAGAGCTCGCTGCTTACCGGCTGCGCCATCGACGGACGCGCGCCCTTCAAAGCGCTGCTCACGCACGGCTTCGTGGTCGACGGCAAGGGCCTCAAGATGTCGAAATCCAAGGGCAATGTCATCGCACCGCAGAAAGTCTCCGACACCCTAGGTGCCGACATCCTGCGCCTGTGGACCGCCGCCACCGACTACTCGGGCGAGTTGAACATTTCGGACGAAATCCTCAAGCGCGTGGTCGAATCCTATCGCCGCATCCGCAACACGCTGCGCTTCCTGCTGGCCAACACCTCGGATTTTGATTCAGCCAAAAACATGCTGCCACAAGAGCAATGGCTGGAAATCGACCGTTACGCGCTGGCCATGACGCGCCAGATGCAGACGCAATGCGAGGCCGACTACGACAAGTACGAATTCCACCGCGTTGTACAAACCCTGCAAGGCTTCTGCTCGGAGGATCTCGGCGGCTTCTACCTCGACATCCTCAAGGATCGCCTGTATACCGCCGCCGTCAATTCCACGGCACGCCGTTCGGCACAAAGCGCGCTGTGGCACATCACGCAAACACTGACGAAACTGATGGCGCCCATCCTCTCCTTTACTGCCGAGGAGGTCTGGCAAACGATCAACAGCAAAAATACTTCGATCATGCTGCAAACCTGGCAGCCGCTGCCGGCCCCGGCTGATGAGACCGCCCTGCTCGGCAAATGGAGCAAGATTCGCGGCTACCGGGCCGAGGTTACGCGTGCGCTCGAAGAACTGCGTGTCGAAGGCAAGATCGGCTCGTCGCTACAAGCTGAGGTCACGATACATGCCGATGGTGAGAAATACGACATCCTCGCTGCGCTCGGTGATGACCTGCGCTTCGTGCTGATTTCCTCTGCCGCACGCGTACTGCGCGGTGCCGACAAACTCGAATGTGCGCCGCTGGCACATGCCAAATGCGAACGTTGCTGGCATGTGCGCGAGGATGTCGGCAGCCATGCTGACCATCCCGAAATTTGCGGCCGCTGCGTAAGCAATCTGCATGGCGAGGGCGAAGCACGTGCCTGTGCTTGATCGTGGCATTTCCCCCTCTCCCCCAACCCCTCTCCCGCCAGGGGAGAGGGGTTATAGGGTGTGCGATTCTCATCACCCCTCTCCCCACGCGACCGCAGGGAGTGCAGCGCCGGGAGAGGGCGTGCATACTCAAATCCCCTCTCCCCTGCCGCAAGCTGGCGCGAATGCTAATAGCCCCTCTCCCCTAGCGGGAGAGGGGTTGGGGGAGAGGGGGCGAATGCCGCAAGATCAGTTCGTCAAGTCCCTCCGACGCAACATGACAGAGGCCGAACAGATGCTCTGGAGACACTTGCGGGCGCATCGGTTCGGCGGCAACAAATTCAAACGACAGCAGCCCATCGGGCCCTACATCGTCGACTTCGTGCATTTTGAAAAACGGCTGATCATCGAAGCGGACGGCGGACAACATAACGATTCGAATGCCGACCTGCGACGTGATGCGTGGCTTCGTGAACAAGGATTCACTGTAGTGAGATTCTGGAATAACGAAATACTTGGTAATTCCGACGGTGTTTTGGCTGACATCGCGGATGCGTTGAACACACCCCCCACTCCCCTTGCGGGAGAGGGGTCGGGGGAGAGGGGATGAAAATGAAAGACAAAGCCAACATAGTCTCAACAGCACGTTGGTATGCGCTGTCCGCAGCCATCGTCCTGCTCGATCAGATTAGCAAGGCCGTGGTGCTCGCCACCCTGCACCCCGGCGACTCGATCTATGTTGCGCCGTTCTGGAACTGGGTGCTGACTTTTAACGCCGGCGCAGCGTTCAGTTTTCTGTCCGATGCCGGTGGCTGGCAACGCTGGTTTTTCACCATTCTGGCGCTAGGTGTCTCAGGCTGGATCATCGCCATGCTACGCAGTCACGCTGGTGAAACACGGTTGGCGCTGGCGCTCACGCTAGTGCTCGGCGGTGCACTCGGCAATGTGATCGATCGTATCCGCTTCGGAGCCGTTGTCGATTTCGTACAGTGGCACGTGGCCGGTTACTACTGGCCGGCGTTCAATGTAGCCGACTCAGCCATCACGCTGGGTGCCGTATTGCTCATCTGGGATCAGTTTTTCACGAAACCTCCGGGTGCGAATACTGTCAATTCGGATACTGATGAATAATAGTTGGCCACAGAGAACACCGAGCACACTGAGAAAGGCAATTAAAGCTCTTAAGCCCTGCTCTCCGTGCACTCCGTGATCTCCGTGGTTAGATAGGAAATCGTTTATGCAAATCATTCTCGCCAACCCCCGCGGCTTCTGTGCCGGCGTCGAACGTGCGATCGCCATTGTCGAACGTGCCATTGAAAAATTTGGCGCACCGATCTATGTACGGCATGAGGTTGTTCACAACAAGTTTGTTTGCGATGACCTACGCGCAAAGGGCGCCATCTTCATTGAAGAGCTCAACGAAGTCCCTGCCGGTGCCACAGTCATCTTCAGCGCCCACGGCGTCTCCAAGGCAGTCCGCGATGAAGCTGACGCACGGGGACTTAAAATATTTGACGCCACCTGCCCGCTGGTCACCAAGGTGCATATAGAAGTCGCTCGTATGCGCAAAGAGGGTCGCGAGATCATCATGATCGGGCACAAGGGGCACCCCGAGGTCGAAGGTACCATGGGGCAAAGCCCGGCAGGCATGTACCTGGTTGAAACATCTGCAGATGTTCAAACAATCAAGGTTGGCGACACCGCAAAACTCGCCTACGTGACACAAACTACCCTATCGGTGGATGACGCCGAGAAGGTCGTGTCGGCACTGAGGGATCGCTTCCCGGAAATCGTCGGCCCCAAACGCGATGACATCTGCTACGCGACGCAGAACCGCCAGGATGCCGTCAAGGAACTGGCGAAACAGTCCGATGTGGTGTTTGTTGTCGGCAGCAAATCCAGTTCCAACTCCAACCGGCTGCGTGAAGTGGCAGAACTTCTCGGCACCAAAGCCTATCTCGTTGATCAGGCCGAACAGATCAACCCGGACTGGCTCGAAGGCGCGCACCGTATTGGCGTAACCGCGGGGGCCTCGGCACCCGAGGTGCTGGTTCAAAACGTTCTGGACAGGCTGACTGACGGCCACCCGGCTCAGGCCAGCCAACTGCACGGCGTTGAAGAGAACGTGACGTTTGCGTTGCCGAAGGAGTTGCAGGTGTAACCAATTACCACTTGCCAAAAAGCGCAAGACTGATCAACGCCACCAAATCAGCCTAACAAAAAAGCCGCTTTCGCGGCCTTTTTGTTGAACAGCAACTTACTCGGTTACCAATTCCCGCCAAGATACGCGTCGCGTATCAAAGAGAGTGGGGGCCGTCGGAACATCACCGACATCGGTACTCGGCGCATCTGTTCGGATCAATTGCTTGAGCGACCCGTCCTCCAGACGAACCACACTTGACGAACTCGCCAGGTAATCGCCCAGTTTTGCACCAACGAGTCCGCTGGTTCCCTCAACGTAGCCACCAGTACGGTAGTCAAGGAAGTACGAGAAGCTGGTTCCAACAGGAACACAGTTTCCGGATTTCGGTGTATTGGTGTTGAATACCAGCGTCCCCAGTTGCAAATGAAGATCGGTGTTAACTCGTTCTCCGACAACCGGGAAATCAACATACCACCCATCCTTAGCACTAAAATCAACTGCGTTGGCTGTGCTCTTTACGATGGATTGCCCGGCGTCACAGTATGTCTGACCAGACGCACAAGTCAGCGCTGCTCCCATTAGTGTTGTGTTAGTCATTGTCTGAGCAACAAAACTACCCGGGGTTGGCGTTGTCTGCGCCGGCGTCAGTGGCCGTGGGCTACCATAATCCTCCGCACTAAGCCTGTCTTTGATTGCATATAGTGTTTGTTGCTGTGGCGACGTCGTGGACAGGTCATCCGAACCGAGCAATTGCCCTGTCCCGATGAATACGACTGGATAGCTCTTGATCTTGCCGATTTCCGGTTTGCTCGTGATCGGCTGAACCGCGCCGTTAGCATCCTTCAAGGTTGCAATCCGCTGAGCAACATAGCTAGGCGTCGCTGGAGGCGGCGTCAAGATGTCGCCATTGACATCAAAGCGCCACAGATTGCCTTGCAGATCGCCCCCGTAAACACGCAGCGCAGTATTGTTGTTGTTCGGGAAATTGGCCCAAGCTGTAATGCGCGACAATCCGCTCGGAGTAGTTGTGCTTCCCTCGGACGTAGCAATCGAACGGATCAGCGCGCCAGTATTAGCGTTCAGTATAAACAACCGTCCTTTGCCGTCACCAGGCGAAACGTTGTTGTAGCCAGACGTTACGATAACTACCCAGGTACCATCCTTCAGTTTGGTAATTACCGGATTGCCATAGCTATAGCCCAGATTATTGTCCGTGAATTCCCACAGAGCTTTTGGCGCGGCGGGATTCGTAACGTCAAGTGCGTAATACCCGCGCCCGCCATTATTCAGCCCGCCTACCAGAATGGTCTTCCAGACAGCTGTGGGTGTACCACTTGCCGGGGTCGCACAATTACTGGCACAAATATCACCCATAGACGGCGTACCATCAACGAAGAAGCGATGCATCCCTGGCTGCGAGTAGCTCTTGTCTGCAAGTTTGAAGAGATTGGGCATGACAATTGCGGGAACATAGGCCCAAGTTTCTACCCCTGTTGCGGAATCGAACGCATGCAACATGCCATCATTTGCAGCGACGTAGACCATAGATGTCCGGGAGAGATTAGTCGCTTTGAAGGCAGAATACTGGTAATCGGCATAAGCCCACGGAGACTGTCCTACATAAACAGCTTCCCCGCCGACGATATCACCAAGCAAATGGATACGCTCTCGATAGTAGGCACCGAGATCAGAAAGTGGTCCCTCATGGGATTTATCACCTCGGATGAATTTGAGCAGATTTTCGCCACTTGCCTTCGTGTGCCCAACATCGTCTTGCGTTGCCGAATCCAGGCACGTCGTGCCGACCGAACAGAATTGCGACAGTGTCGCGATATTCGGCTTTAAGAAGTAATCAGCCTCCGCCGTACTGAGATTGGCCCAAAGGAAGTGCTTTAAATTATCCGAAAGCCCAGTCGCACTTTCACCGCCCGAATTGTAAGTATAGATAGTACGTGCCGTATGCGTACCGGTCGAGACCTTGGCATCCAGCTTTGCCTGGGCGGACCACAAGGGCGTAGCCGACAAAACCCCGGTCGTACCATCGATCGTCCGTTTAGCCAGATCGCCTGTCCACTCACCTGCTTTGAAAGTGATCTCGAACACGCCATTGTCACCGGCCACAAGGTTCGGACTTGTAACAGTTACCGCAGTTAGCGACCCCTCTTTCGCAGTAATGCTCGAAAGTGCGCTAGTAATGCCGGCAGCAAGCGCTGACGGATTGTCCGCACTGAAGTACGAGCCGCGACCATTGACGGCAGCATGCCAGAGGTCATCGATATTAGTCTGTTTGTTACTCTCCGGCTTGGGCCAGTTACACACCCCGTTCTTCTGCCAAGAACAGACACCTGTGCTCGGATTAGCCATCGATCCTTCCTTGACACTGAAGAAATCGCCGGAAGTTGCCGACAGATAGTCAGACTGGTATTGCATCAGCCCGGAGGCTCCCAGACCGAGGGTATAGGTACTCATAAACTGCCTCGGGTACTTGAGGTCATTGGTACACACATTGTTGTAACTGGTAATCCCCCCCGAAACCACCGGGCCGCCGGTACATTTGTCCGGCGACTGCAAAGGGTCACGCAAATCGGTCTTCCAGTAATACTCGGCGACGTCGGCCAGCGTATCGGGTGTCGGGCCTTTTTCTACCACGCTGCAACTTGTCTTGACATACAGGTTACCGAGAACAGGCGCGATTTCCGTACAGCTAGCCACATCCGTCGGCCCACTCGTTACCGGACTGCAGGTCGTTTCGACAAAGCCGTTGGATGCATCAGCCGTCTCCGCCAAGCAGGTGAGCGCTGGAATTGGCAGCGACGGATTGGGGATCAGATATTGACAACTTGTCGTCAACCCGCCAACTGTACCGGCCGAACATGATATTCCGGAAGAAACCGGTGGCACGGCAGCCGTCGCAGCCGGGAGTGCCGGTCCCCATTCGGGAGACGAGGTCGTCACTGTCTGGCATTGCAGCGTAGGGCTGCTTGTACAGCTTGCCGCATTGACCCACGGGTTGGGCCAGGTTGTCTGGCACTCTGTTGCACCTGGGGATGGCGTGCACGAACCGACAGTACTCCAGTTGGTCCAGTCAGTCCGGCATTCTTTTGCGCTTAAAACCGAGTAGGGTGACACAGTAGATTGCAAAGTACCGACTTGCGGACTCGCAGCGCACCCTCCCGTAGCGGGCACCCAGCCCGTCCAACCGGTATATTGACATTGCATGTCCGTTGCTGTGGTGCAAGTGCCTGTGGCGTTCACCCAACCGTTGGGCCATGTCACCTGGCAATCAGTCGCCACGTTAACGGTGTAATTCGGGGAACTTGAGCGCGGACTGGAAACACAGGAAGCGCTGTTATACCAGTCAGCCAGTAGCCGATATCGACATTCCGTGGTTCCTGACCCACCGGTTCCGCCCGTTGATGTCGCGGTACAACCGCCGGGTGCAACCACGTCGGCCCAGTTTGACCACGTTGTTGTGCAAGTCACACCGGGTCCGGGAGTGCACGCGCCATTGACAGCTGCCGTCCACAGTGTCTGACAATTCCTCGCTGGGCCTGTGTAAGGAGGACCTACCGCGACGGTGCTGCAAGAGCCAACATCAGACCAACCGCCCCAGCCAGCGTATCGGCACTGCGTCTGCGGAGACCCGGTCGTGACTGGCGAACATGCAGCCCCGCCAGTAGTAGTCCAACTACCGTAGTTGACTGCACATTCTTTCGCCACCGTTACTGTATACGGACTAGCAGTCGAAGCGGTAGCCACACAGGCGGCGTTATTCGAATACCCGCTCCATCCGCCGTACTGACACTCAACCGTCGATGATGCAATACAAGTGGACGCAGTATCAGCCCAAGGCGTCCACTGTGCGGTCCGACACTCGCGTGCAACACCCACTGTATAGGGCGATGCAGTCGATTTGGGGGTCGCCGAACAAGAGCCAACGTTGGACCACCCCGTCCAAGTGGAGGGGTTATATTGACACTCAACAGAAGGGGATGCTGTGCAGGAAGATACGCTACTCCACCCGCTCCAACCGACCGTCTGGCAGTCCACTGGTGCTTCAACGGTATAGTTCGGTGACGTGGATTGCGCGATTGCTGTACATGAACCTACATTTTGCCAAGATGGCGCGGGCGAGTCCTGATACTTACATTCGGATTTCGTGGTGAAGGTTGTTACTTCACTGTCGGTACCCGGGTTGGTTACCGTAGTTCCGCCGGCAATCACTGTACAGCTGGATGCATTGTTCCAGCTCCCCACGCTAAGTGTCTGACACTGTGCCCGGTTTGTTCCACTGGTCACTGGCGAACAAGAAGCCACATTGGCCCAGCCAGTCCATGAGGTGCCGCCATTGCTTGATGTACGTTTTTGAACCTGCGTCAATCGTTGTACCAACTGATAAGTCTTGCTCTGCCGCTGACCGGTTCTGCTTTCCAGTTGCGCAGTTCGCTCCTGAGTCTGGGTTTTTGTCCGCGTCTGAAGATTGGCTGTCCGCTCCCGTAGCGGGCCTGTCCGGGACTCCAGATCGTTTAACTGTTGCTGAATTCTGGTCAGCGTACTGATCTGCTGCACGCTGTTTGTGCTGCTCTGGA
>JANNGP010000124.1:0-1553 GCA_031403915.1 Betaproteobacteria bacterium | reverse complement strand
TAGGGCGGATTGGCGGGCCTAACGTTCGAGCTAAGCGGGCGACAGCGGCAGGACGCCAGGCCCGGACTGTGGAGAATGTAGCGCGCCACAGGCCGGGCCTGGTGGCCTGCCGTTGGTGCTCCGCTTGAGTGAGTGGTTAGGCGTCACTTGCGGCGGAGAATGCCTTGGGTTACTTTCGGCTTAAAGCCTGTCTCTGTTGCGGCGGGGAGCGTCGCCTCAACAAGAGTGAATCTCATCGTCTTCGTGTTCAGATAAAACGTCTCGGTGCCTCCGGTCAGTTTGGCAACGAAGACCAAGACCACGAATTCTGAATCTTGAAAAGTACGAATAGTCGGTTCGGCACTGCCACTTGGCCAAACGACCACCTGATTCGAAATGATCCTAAGCCTGCCGAATGATGCGCTCGGGTGTTGCTGCACAGCGGCATACATCCACGACGAGACGCACGACCAGGCCGGCCAAGTCGAAGCGCCGGTTGAACCGGTAGCAGAACGCGCCGAGATAACGGGTGGCGTACTTGGCGTATCCGAAGGCCTTGTAGGCGCCCGAGATCATCGTCTTGGCGTTTGCCAGGACCGTATTGACCCACTTGAACTGAGGCAAATCGCGTGGCTTTCGTTGCCCCACGACTTCGACGGTATGAGTGCAGCCGGCATCGATTACTGCTCCAAAGCAAGCCAGGCCATCGCTGAGTACGCTGGTGCCTGCGGTCAAGTTCGCCCTAGCCCAAGCGGATATCGCCTGACTCGTGAAGCCTGGCACCGGTGTGAGCTTGGCATAGCGCGGGTTGCCAGCCTCATCGAGCGAAACGGCTGCGACGAAGGGGATCTTGTTCTCCGAGCCGCGGCCGGGCTTGCCGCCGGCACGCTCGCCACCAAGATACGCGTCGTCGACTTGCACCGCACCCGACAGACGGTGCTGCGCCTCACGCGCGGCCATGGCTGTCATGATCTTGTGGTGCATCAACCAGGCAGTGGGGTAGGTGACCCCTATGTAGCGCTTGAGTTCCAGTGCAGACAGCCCGGTCTTGGCCTGGCTGATGAAGTAGATCGCCAAGAACCACGTGGTCAGAGGCAACTTGGTGCTGCCAAAGAGCGTGCCAGCGGTCAGCGAGGTCTGGCGGCGACAGGCATGGCATTGAAACAGCGGCCGGCCAAGGCTGAAGAGGACGCAATGGGCGCTGCCGCCGCAACGCGGGCAGACAAAGCCTGTCGGCCAGCGGGCGCGCAGTACGGCTTCACAGCAAGCGGACTCGGTGCCAAAGGACTGCAGGAACTCGGGCAGGGAGATGCCTCGCTGGAACTGGATCAAGTTTGGGGCCATAGCATCAACTCCTTGGTCAGATGCCGAAATGATCCCAGCGCAGTAGCTCACCGAGCGAGCTAGGCTTAGCCTTCTTTCGAATCAGGAAGGTCTTAAGGAAGGCGCGTAATGAGATGTTTTTTGAGAATCGCGGTTGTTGTGACAATGGTCGCGTCCGCCTTGGCTCCGGCAGGTGTACTCGCTGAGGACGCGGACAAACTCATGCCGACCTTGGAAGCGGCGAATGTCAC
>JANNGP010000123.1:0-15103 GCA_031403915.1 Betaproteobacteria bacterium | reverse complement strand
GGCAGCAATAAGAGCCTGAAGAAGGCCTTATTGGCGTTCGCCTAGCGATATCGATAAGCTGACGATTCTGTTCTTCGAGTTATCTTGTAGAATCGGCAGGTCGCGCACAAACACTCAACGCGTTTTTACACAGTCTGGGCCAGAAGCGGTCCGTCGAGCATTTTCCGAATAGCAGACCTTCACGATTACCTTTATCCAATATGAGTATTCGAGCAAGTTTATTTTTTGTCGTACTCTTGGCGTTGAGCATGAACGCCAATGCGGGTCTGTTCGGACTCGGCGGGGATAGCTGGAAAGAAGAAGTGCTGTTGCACGACGGCAGCAAGCTAATTGTGAAGCGTTCGCAAACTTACGGTGGGCGGCATGAGATTGGACAGTCGCCACCCATCAAAGAACATACCATTGCATTCGCTCTTCCTGGATCAAACAAGACAATTACTTGGACCAGCGAATATGGCGAAGACCTTGGGCGCGCAAATTTCAAACTCCTTGCTGTTCATATTCTGAATGGCACTCCCTATGTTGTTGCCTCCCCAAACCTATGTTTGTCCTATAACAAATGGGGTCGACCGAACCCTCCTTACGTTTTTTTCCAACACGACGGCAAGGTATGGCAGCGCATTTCGCTAGAAGAATTTCCGTTCGAATTCAAAACTCTCAATGTCGCCATCTACCTCGGGGGGCAAGCTGTTGAGGAAATGGTTTCATTGGGTTTGATCTCGGCAGAGAAGATCAAGTCGCGGAATAGTGAGTTAACACAACCAGAATACAAAGGCATCCTGAGAGCGCCTTTGCCAAAGGAGCAGATAGAGCGAATGTGTGAAGAACGTGTCCTCTATAAGGGCTATTGGATTCTTCCGAATGATCCCATAGCGCGTGACTTCATAGACAAACAGAAAAGATAGTGTCTGCGACAAAATTGTTCCATTTGAATGTGGAACGGCTGGTTAACGCGGTACTGGATGACCGCATTGGGTCGGCAGCACTCAGTCAGCATCGGAACCGGAGTGTCACTTCCCCATTCACACTCATTACCTGTGTTGTTATTGAACTTTGTACCGCTTGGTGTATCAGACGTATGCCCATTGTGCATTTCATGAATGGGATTGGGTCGGATCTTAGGTCCGATGTTTGAACTAAGAGGAGATGACGATGAGTATGAGAAAAATTGTAGTTCTGCTTGGGGCACTGTTTGTGAGCGCGTCGGCGTTGGCTTTTCATTGCCCAGCGGATATGAAGAAAATCGATGAGGCGATGGCAAAAAATCCTAATCTAACTGCCGCACAGATGACTGAAGTAAAGACGTTGCGCGCAGAAGGTGAGGCACAGCACAAAGCGGGCAAGCATCAAGAGTCGGTTGATGCACTCGGTAAAGCGATGAAGATACTCGGCGTTTGAGACTTTGTGCTTGAGGTATTGAGACGCCAAAACTGAAGTATTAGTTGGGTTAAAATATTAGGCGGCCACCACGCGATTACGTCCGCCTTCCTTGGCTTGATAGAGGGCGGTGTCGGCGTCCTGGATCAATACCTGACTATCCGTGCCTTCACCCGTTGCTGTGGATACGCCGATGCTCAAGGTGACGGGGATGCGTTGTCCTTCCCACTGGAAATCACTTTTCTCGACCAGTATGCGAATGCGTTCGCCGATCTGCATTGCGGTGCGCTGGTTGGTATTGGGCAGGATGGCGGCAAATTCTTCACCGCCATAACGGAATATCATGTCTTCAGCGCGCGAGGAGAGTTTGAGCAACTCGGCCAGCTGACGCAGAACAGCATCACCGGCCGCGTGGCTGTAGGTGTCGTTAATGCGTTTGAAGTGATCAATGTCCAGCATCAGGCAGGCCAGAGGCGCGCCGCTGGATTGGGAAAAAATCCACTCCGAGGCCAGAAAATCCAGCCCGTTGCGTCGGTTGGACAACTGCGTCAGCGTGTCGGTCAGTGCGTCCTGCAGGAGCCGTTTATGCGCCGTGGCAAATTCGTCGGTCGAGCGCAGCAAGCCCATGCGCTCGCGCTGGATTTCTTCGCGCAGAATCAGCATGCGGGTCGCGGTGTTGAGATGCACACGCAGTGTTTGCACGTTCAGCGGCCGGGTGAGCACGTCGTCAGCACCGGCATCAATAACCTCGGAAATGCGTTCTTCGTATTCCGGCGAGGCGAGCAGGAGGGCGTAGCATTCGCGTCCGCTGGACGATTGACGCAGCGTGCGGCAAAAGTTGATCGGGTCCAGCCCCGGTATCGACATGTCGGCAATAATAATTTGTGCCGGCCGGCGCAGCGCTTGGGTCATTGCTTCGGTGGTGTCGTCAACGAGAACAGGCTGGTGGCCGAGGACTTCAATCTGCTGCATCAGAGGTTTGAGTTCGTCCAGCGGAATGCCGATCAATTGCACCTGCAGGCACGGAGAAGCAACACGTCGCTTGGCGGTATCCGCAGTGCCCATGCGCCGCATGGGGGGTGTGGCGGCAAGGATCTCGGCAAAGGGTGGGATGTCCTGTGTGCGCACGTGCAGTTTGGCGCCCCATTCACGCCAACGCTCGACCATGCGGTCGACCAGTTCGTTAAGTGCGTCGCCGCTGATGCCAAGGCGAGCTGCGCGGGCCAGAAGCCCGGGTAGCAGGCTCCAGCGTGATTCTTCGTCAACCATGCAGACATGTGCCAGGGCACTGGCAAAGCTCAGGGAGTGGGTCAGCGTCTGTACGCGGGAGCCGTCGGCAAAGCCTGCGCCGTCCGGGTTTTCGTGGTGGTAGGCGGCTTGAATGAGTACTTCAGGCAGTCCCCATTCATTGAGCAGTGAAGCGGCCAGCTCATAGCGATCCATGCCAAAGCGTTCGTGTTCCAGGGTCGCAATCTTGAGACGACGATCCTGTGCGGCAATCAGGATCTCGGCATAGTCGTCGGGGAAGAGCGAGGCCAGTGCCAGTTCGCCCACGCGAGCCAGCAGTCCGACGGTAAAGATTTCTTCACTGGAAATCTGGGCGAAATGTGCCAATTCCTGACAGGCAATGCCGGTGGCTAGAGAGTGGCCCCAAAAGCCTTCGTAGTCGAACCCTTTGCATTGCCCGCTGCTGTGGCCGTGCATGACCGAAAGACCGATTACCAGATCGCGCACACGAAACGAGCCAAGCGCCACTATGGCTCGGCTGAGAGAAACTATCGGGCGCGAGTGGCCAAAGGCCGCCGCATTGGAAAAGTAGAGCAGGCGTCCGGCGATGGCCGGGTCGGACTGTACCAGCTGCACCAGATCAGGAATCCGGAAGTCGTCACGTTGCAGGAGCTTGATGATCGACAAGGCGACACCCTTGGGCGAGGGCAGTTTGCCGGTCGCTTTCAGAGACGCATAGTGATCAGGGTCAACAAAGTGCATCAGGTACAGTCTTTGGTTCGGAGACCCATCATAAACCCAACGGCTGGCTTTGGGTCATGCCGCCTGCCGCGCAGGATGCGCCGGTCATGGAAGGCCATGTTAAATCCAGCGGCGAACGGATTTGGCGTAGACCAGAAACTCCGAGCCGAATTTTGCACACAGCGCGCGTTCCTCGGGCAGGATCTGAAAACGGTTCATGTAGGCCACAAACAAGGGCAAAAGCAGGAAGGATAATGCGTTTGACAGATAATAGGCCCAGCCGAGGAGCGCCAGAAAAAGCCCGAAGTACATCGGGTTCCGGGTGGTGTTGTAAATGCCGCTAATAACCATGGCGGATGCCGTATCCGGCTTGGTCGGGTTCACTGTTGTTTTGACCTTGCGAAACGCCATAATGCCGGACACGCCAAAAATTCCGCAGGTGACGACCAGCACGCCGAAAACCGTCGTGCGCCACGGCAATGCCAAGGCGAGAAGCGGTGCGTAATGTGCCGCCAGCCACATGGCTAAACCAACAATCAGGACAACAACAACCGGCGGGATTTTGAGTTCAAGTGTTTTCATGTTTCCGGGGAGGGGTGCCGTTAGAGGAACCTCTTTCCGGTTGCAGTTTACCTCACTTGAAGACGCCGCACACCATACGCGCACCGCCACCACCCAATGGAGCCGGATGATCGGCATGGTTGTCACCGCCGGCGTGCACCATCAGTGAGCGACCGGCAACATCTGCAGCCTTCAGACGCGGGGCAAGCACCGGCTGATTGGCATTGCCATCTGCATCAACAAAGAGTGCGGGCAAATCACCCAGATGGCCGTTGCCCCAAGGCGTGTCGTGGCGCTTGGTGTCGCTTGGGTCGTAGTGGCCGCCTGCGGCGAGGGCCGGAACCATCTTGCCGTCCTTCTCGACGGCATCACAACTCGGATTCTGATGAACGTGGAAGCCATGCACGCCTGGGGTAAGCCCCTTCAGTGCCGGAGAGAAAACCAGGCCATACTTTGATTCGGAAATGGTGACCTGGCCGACGCTTGCGCCAACGCCTTTTTCATCCACCTTATACATTTGAGCGCTGGTGTCTGCCAGGGCAGTGCCAGTGCAGAACATCAGGGATAGAGCCGATAGAGTCAATCGCACGGTGATTCCTTTCGTCGAGGGTTTTTATGGTGTGGCTGACCTACGACTGCGCTAGCGCGAGAAAGTGCAATGTGCTGAGGTTTAGGGAAGCGCTGATCAAGTCTTAAATTGTCATTCCGGCGAAAGCGACCGAAGGAAGTGCAGAGCCCGGAATCCAGGGGAATCAAGGCACTGGACACCGGCCTTCGCCGGTGTGACGACTTATTCAATGTTTCCTTAGAGTTCGGCGTCCCAGTGGAAGACGTGCAGTACGCGATGCACAATCGGCGTAAAAATCAGTGCAGCTGTTACGATAAAGACAAGGCCGGCGTAGAGCGCATAGATTCCGGCAAACAATTTCCCGCCGGCGGTAACCGGATTGTTGACGGGTCCCATGCCGCCCAGCAGCATGGCGCTGTTCAGAAAGGCGTCGAGCGCTGAAAGGTTCTCGAAATAACAGTAGCCCAGCATGCCAATGCCCAGTGACAGGACAAGGAGTCCGAAGGCGGCCAGGAGATGACCGAGCAGGCGTTTTGCAAAACTGGCACCGGGTAATGGGGCTTGTTTTTTAGACTCGTACATGGCACATCCGTTGTGAGTTGGCAGTTGTTCGATACAAAAACAATACGCGGTTTGGAGAAGATGCGGTGTGTTGGTTCAGGTGCCATGCATCGAGAGTGCCAGCAGAAAGCCGACCAAGGCGGCCATTGCGAGCACGGCGGTTACTGAGCTTAGCCATAACACCCGTTTCCGGTTGCTTTCAATGCGCTGAACAAGCTGTGCATTCTGTTCAGCGAGTGTCTTGATGAGTTCGGAGGAGGCGAGCATCTGGCTGTGCAAATCGGATACCGCAGTCTCCAGTGCGATGAAGCGGGATTCTGCCGTGGACTGTGGTGGCGTGCTTGAGTCTCCAACTTCTTTTGAAGAGGGCTTCCTGGCCACCGCGTTCCACAATTTTTTTGCTCCATCTGCAACCTTGGGTGCGTTGCTGATGACCTCCGTCCATGGGACGCTTTGCAGTACTGCAAGCCAGGGGATTGCCATAACGGTTGCTCCTGAATGTTTGATGACGTCTGATGGATGCTTATAGACGCTATTGCAAGCGACGGATTGGCTCTGGAAGAGGGATAGTGCGCGCTCAATCAGAATTTTTGCAAAAAATCCGCTATAGGCATCGGTCGCCCGAAGAGATAGCCCTGATAAGCCGTGCACCCATTGGCGGCCAGAAATTCGCGCTGGGCCTCGGTTTCCACCCCCTCGGCAATGACCGCCAGACCCATGCTGTGCGCCAGCGCGACGATGGTTCGGGCAATTGCCGCATCGTTGGGATCGGTCAGTACATCCCGGACAAAGGACGGGTCAATCTTGAGCTGGTCAAGCGGCAAGCGTTTCAGATACGCCAACGACGAATAACCTGTGCCAAAGTCGTCCAGCGAGAAGCCGACCCCTTTGGCCTTCAGTGCGGTCATCTTGACGATGATGTCCGCCACATTCTCCAGCAACAGACTTTCGGTCAGTTCCAGCTTCAGTTTTGTCGGGTTGGCTCCCGTCCGGTCGATGATCGCCAGCACCTGATCCACAAAACCGGCCTGGCGGAACTGACGGGCGCTGATATTGACGGCCACGGTGAGATGCGCCGTGGCCGGCAGGCGATCCCAGGCCACCAGTTGCTGGCAGGCGGTTTCAAGTACCCAATTGCCGAGCGGAAGGATCAGACCCGTCGCCTCGGTCTGGGGAATGAACTGCGCGGGAGAAACCAGACCGCGTCCCGGATGCTGCCAACGCACCAGGGCCTCAGCACCCGTCCAGTGCCCCGCGTGGTCCACCTGCGGTTGGTAGTAAAGGCAGAACTGGCCTTCTTCCAGTGCCTCGCGCAAATCGTTATCGAGGGCGGCACGCGCCGCGACTTCAGCCTGCATCTCCGGATCGAAAAAGCGCAGTGTGTTGCGGCCTGCGGCCTTGGCTTGATACATCGCGGTATCGGCGCGCTTCATCAACTCATCGGCCGAGACGGCGTGGCCTTGAAACAGGGTGATGCCAATGCTCGACGTGCAATGATAACCGCGCGTATTTTGCACGCCACCGTTAACCGTCAAGTCGAGCAGGTACGGCTGACTGACGGCATGGAGAATCTTGGTGGCGACATTCTCCGCCTGCGTGCCGGAAAGAACGCCCTCGGTGAGATCTTCGAGGATCACGACAAACTCGTCGCCCCCGTGACGGGCGACGGTGTCGCCATCTCGAACGGCGGCTTGCAGGCGGCGCGCCACCTCAACCAGAAACTGGTCGCCTACGTCATGCCCCAGCGTGTCGTTAAGCGTCTTGAAGTCATCCATGTCGAGCAGCATCAAGGCGCCGTAGCGATAGTGGCGGGCGCTGCTGACCATGGCGTGCTCCAGCCGGTCGAGCAGGAGTCGCCGGTTGGGCAACTCGGTGAGTAGATCGTGGAACGCCAGATACTCGATCTTGTCAGCGGCCGCCTTGCGCTCGGTGATGTCGGTATTGGTTCCCACCAGTCGTATGGGCTTGCCATCGGCGTCGCGACTAACCACGATGCCGCGGCCAAGCGTCCAAAGCCAGCTGCCGTCCTTGCACAGCATACGAAACTCAATATTTGCAGAGGGTGTCTTGCCGTCAATGTGGTCCTGAATAACCACCATCACCTTGGGCAAGTCCTCCGGGTGAACACGACTCGACCATTCGGAGGCATTGTTCTCGATTTCATTCTCGGCAAAACCGATCATTTCTTTCCATCGCCTCGAAAACAGGGCTGCACCAGTCTGGATGTTCCAGTCCCAAACACCATCACCGGCTCCTTCAAGCGCAAATTTCCAGCGCTCCTCGCTCTCCCGCAGTTCCTGCTCAATCCGCTTGCTTTCGGTGATGTCTGTTGCGATACCGAGAACGGCCGGCGCTCCGGTCTCCGCAAAATTAAACGGTATTTTGGCAATCTGGAGGCATCTAACAACTCCGTCGGCTCCGGTAAAACTCACTTCAGGAGCGAAGAGCGGCAACCCTGTTTCAAGAACCCTCCGGTCATCCTGCAACATTTTAGCAACCTGCTCCTTGTCAGGATGGGTTTCAGAATGCAAGCTTCCGGTCAACGCCTCCACACTCATGCCATACGATCTGGCGTTTGCCTCGTTAATCATCAAGAACTTACCGCTACCATCCTTCACCCATACATGCCCGGGGATTAGATCGATGATCTGGCGTAATCCCTTCCTCGTTCTTTCGAAAGCCATTTCCATCTGCTTGCTCTCGGTGATATCGCGGAACGACCAAATGCTGCCGGCCTGCGGTGCTTGCGGGTCAAGCGCGCACCCGCGCATATGCACAAGGAAAGGGCTGCCGTCAAAAGTCTTTAGTTGAACTTCGGCATCAAATTGACCGTTGTCAGATGCAATCGCCTCGTAGGCTTGTTGTCTGACGGATGAAAATTGCTCGTCAGTTAGATAAACGCTTCTCGGTGTCAATCCGTTCATCGTGCCATGAGCGTAGCCAAACATCTGTTCAGCTTGTCGATTGGCCAGCTGGATTACTCGCTCTCGAACAAAAAACACACCAACCTGAACGTTGTGCAAAATGGCACGTTGTTCTGCAAACGCCGATTGCAGGCCACACCGCATTTGATCCATTTGCCGTGCTAAATTGCCCAGTTCGTCTGGCCGGTCCAGGTCGATGGGCTGGTCAAGCTTGCCGCTGGCCAGTTGGTCAGAAAAGGCCGTCAGGCGTGTGAGTGGTTTGAGCACCCTCAGACGGATTGCGATCAGGATCAGGGTCAGGGCCAAGACGAACTGGGCGATAAATATAATTGCATAAGAGCGCCGGTCTTCTTGAAGTTCACGTTGTCTCAAGCCGTTATCGATCTCCAGTTCGACGAAACCCAGTATTGTGTCCCGACGCAACAGAGCCCGTTTCTCAGCCTGCGATGTGCCAAGGCGCCGTTCCTGACGTTCAATGCTAAGAAATGGGTTAAGTTCGCTATCGCTGATGGATACCCTGACCACTTGCGGGTCGAGTAGCGCAGCTTCGGCGATTGTCTTGGCTAATTCCCTATCAATATTCCACAACGGGTCGACAAGACTTTGGGCTAGAACGCTCACCTTATCGGTAAGATCGCGTTTCACCTCGTTCTGCAATTGCTCTTGGCGGAGAGTTTCAATGGCTAGGCCGACAATAAGAGCAGGCAGGAGAAGCCCGGTACACAAGGCAATCACGATGCCCGTGCTAATGCTTCTGAATTTTCGGCTTATGGAAAATTCAGCAAGGGGAGCAAGGATCGATCGGGCTTTGGGTGTCATGGGTTAGAGGAAATCGGCATGTCATTAGTTTGTTAGTGAATCGGTATTTCTTTCTAGGGAAACACTGAATAAGTCGTCACACCGGCGAAGGCCGGTGTCCAGTGCCTTGATTCCCCTGGATTCCGGCTTTCGCCGGAATGACAATTTAAGACTTAATCAGCGCTTCCCTAGTCTTGAACAACGATTGGCCGCGCTTTCCATGTCTGCATGCTTTTTTGAATCATTTCATTAACCACGCCAGTTTTCTTTAAGTGCGCGAGACGTTCGTTGATCAAGTCAAGCTTGTCGGCGCAATGTCCATTGCGGGTGAGTGCGATGAAATTTGGCGCATCAGCAACGTAAGGGGATAGCGCAACAAATTTGTGTTCCTCCCCACGCTTAAGCAAGAAAGCCGTTCCGGTATAGTAGCCGGTTATAAAATAGTCGATCCGGCCCAGTGCCAGCTTGTCGAAATTATTCTCGGGAGAGTTCGCTTCCTCAAATGACAGGCTGCTCCTCAAGTACTCATCCAGACCGTCACCAAACAGATTCCCCCGGGTAATGCCGCCCCGCAGTCCGACAAGATCGTCCCGGCCACGAAACTTAAAAGTGTGTTTGCGTGCTGCAAATACGGAGACGGGATTGGAGAAGGCTGCCGTGTCGGGGAAAAGCAGGAACTTCTCGCGCTCGGGTGTTTTCTTCAGGGTGGCGATCATGTCAATCTCGCCGCGTTCGGCCATCAGCATGACGCGAGGGAATGGCCCGACATAACGTACTTCATAGGGAATCTTCAAATCATCCAGTACGCGTTTAGCCACTTCAATACTGGCGCCCTGAAGGGTTTTGCCGTCATGCCAATGCAACGGGGGGTAGGCAGGATCTGCCGTCAACACCAGACGGGAACATTCCGCATGGGCCTGGAGCGTGCACGCCAACAGCAAAGAGCCAAGCGCTGAGTGCAGGAATGTGAGATTTCCGGCGGGATTTCTGAGTTTGTAGCCAACACTCCGGATATGCATTTTGAGCCTCCCTGAGCAAGGGGTTCAAGCGAAACTCATCATAACGACATTTATTCGTCATCGCAAACTCAAAGCCATTAAATTGCTTTGAATGGGCAATCAGACGATGGCTCAACTCGATATTTCGCGGCTTTTTACCGGGCCTGCTGACGACGGGAAAACAACAAAGGCGCGATGCTGTCGGCCAGCAGCAGCCCGATGGTCAGCACGGCGCCGAACAGAAGCATGTCGGTCATCAAACTGATGCCTGCGGAGCTTTCGTTGCTGATCAGGGCATGCACGCCGCGAAATCCCATACTGCCGGGAACGAGTGTGATGAGGCCGGGGATTTTGACCAGGATGTCGGGCTGGCCGGTGAGGGCGGCGTAAAGGTGGCCGGCGCTGGCCACGGCGATTATCCCGGCAAAGGCGCCGACGACACTGCCGAGTACGGCGCTGACCAGCGAAAAAACAGCCCAGGCCAACAGGCTGCCGCCGACCATGACGTGTGCAGCGCGCAGCGGCGCCTGCAATACACCAAGCATGGAAACGCCAAGCGCAGCGATGGCGACCCAAACCGCCCAGCCGGGCACGGGCGCCAGTGTGCCGGTGGCGTGCGCGGGAATGAGATGCTGGCTGATTTGCGTGCCGATGATTAGCCCTGCGCCCATGGTGAACAGAAGCAGGAACACGCCGGCCAGCCGCCCGGAGCCGGACAGCAGATTTTGCGTGGCGAGTTCAGACATGGCAATGGTCAGGGTGAACCCCGGAAGTATCAGCACTACCCCGGCTACGGTGGTGATGAAAGGCGTCTGTTGTGGAAAGAGAAGGCTGAGGGCGTTGGCGGTAATCGCGGCCAGAGCACACAGGATGACCGGCGTGGCCGGCGCCAGACGCGGTACACGTGCCAGCGCCAGATAGCCGCCAACAATCAGCATGCCAATCAGACCGCCGCACAGCATTTCGGTCCAGCCGCCGCGCAGCAGGATGGCCACCGAGCCGGAAAGCAGAAAACCGAAGCCGGCAAACGGCCAGCCGGACCACAGTGGCGGGGTGCTCATGATGTCTTGGAGTTGTGTTGTGCAACGATCCAGGCTGCCAATGCCGTCGATGTCGCGAATGAGATTTTCCAGCGCAATCAGACGCGCCATGTTGTAGTCATACGTTGGCAGGCGCAGCAATTCAACCCGTCTTGAGTTGTCTTCGGCCGTGATGTTGAGGGTCAACATGGTGAGTACGGCAAAACACTCGACGCGTACGCCGAAGCGCTGTCCGATCTGGTTCAGGCGCAGTTCGAGATCATGCGCCGGCATGCCGCTGATGTGCAGTGCCTGCGCCAGGTTGCGCAGAAATCCGGCCAGTGCGTCCAGGTTATTTGTCATCAATGTTCTATCCGATTTCTATCCAATTGCGGGCCTTGTCGACGGCACGACGCCAGCCGGCCATCAGTGTGTCGCGCTGGTCTGCCGGCATGGCCGGGGTAAAGCGCCGTTCGGCCTGCCAGAGTGCGGCGAGTTCGGCCTCGTCCTGCCAGAAGCCGACCGCCAGTCCGGCCAGAAATGCGGCACCGAGCGCGGTGGTTTCGGTGACCTTGGGGCGCACCACTTCAACACCGAGCAGGTCAGCCTGGAACTGCAGCAGCAGGTTGTTGCGCGCCGCGCCGCCGTCAACGCGCAGTTCGGCGAGCGGCTTGCCAGCATCGCGCTGCATGGCGATCAGCACTTCGGCACTCTGGAAGGCGATGGCTTCGAGCGTGGCACGGGCAATGTGGGCGCGGTTGGTGCCACGCGTCATGCCGAGTAGTGCACCGCGCGCATAGGGATCCCAGTAGGGCGCGCCGAGCCCGGTGTGTGCGGGTACCAGAAAGACGCCACCGTTGTCCGGCACCGACGCGGCAAGGGTTTCGATTTCGTCGGCGTGTTTAATCATGTGCAGTTCGTCGCGCAGCCACTGTACCGTTGCGCCGCCCATGAACACGCTGCCTTCGAGCAGGTAGGTGGTGTGCCCGTTGCGCTGCCAGCCGACAGTGGTGAGCATGCGGTGGCTGGAGTTCATCGGCTGTTCGCCGGTGTTCATCATCAGGAAACAGCCGGTGCCGTAGGTGTTTTTGGCCATGCCTTCGTGCAGGCAGACTTGCCCGAAGGTGGCGGCCTGCTGGTCGCCGGCGATGCCGGTGAACGGGATGGGCGCACCAAGTAACTCTTCGTCAAGCACGGCGATGTGCGAACTGCTTTCAACAACTGTCGGGAGCAGGGCGGCGGGGATGTCAAGCAAGGCCAGCAATTCGTCGTCCCAACATTGGCGGTGAATGTCAAAGAGCATCGTGCGTGAGGCGTTGGAGGCGTCGGTCACATGGGCGCGACCCCCCGTGAGTTTCCACGCTAGCCAGCAATCGATGGTGCCGAAGGCCAGTTCGCCGCGCTCTGCGCGGGCGCGGGCGCCGGGGATGTTGTCGAGCAGCCAGCGCAGTTTTGTGCCTGAAAAATAGGCGTCAATCTCAAGACCGGTTTTGCGGCGGATCAGGTCAGCGTGA
Source organism: Betaproteobacteria bacterium (assembly GCA_031403915.1). Classification (GTDB taxonomy): domain Bacteria; phylum Pseudomonadota; class Gammaproteobacteria; order Burkholderiales; family Rhodocyclaceae; genus Propionivibrio. The sequence continues at coordinate 2,815 of JANNGP010000123.1, read as the reverse complement.
CCGGCGGCGGTGAGTTCGTCACAAATCGATGCCGTGCGCCTGTCCTGCCAGACAATGGCGCGGGCCAGCGGATCGCCGGTAGCACGTTCCCAAAGCACAGTGGTTTCGCGCTGGTTGGTAATGCCAACGGCAGCAATGCGTTTGGCGTCGATGTTTTTTTCCTGCAGCACGCGGCGAGCCACGGAAAGTTGCGTTTGCCAGATGTCGCCGGCGTCGTGTTCAACCCAGCCCGGCTGCGGATAATGTTGTGTAAATTCCTGTTGCGCCGTTCCGTAGATATGCCCGGTGCGATCAAAGAGGATGGCGCGGGAACTGGTGGTTCCCTGATCGAGCGCGAGAACAAATGACGTATCCATGGGTCTTATCAAGCCTTGGCGCAAAAGTGCATAGTTTGCCACGATATTCAGGGAAAGCGCGGATGGGGTAGTTGCTGTATTCTTTCTCGGGCGCCCAGGTGTTTCGGGGTGCTTGCCTTGTTTTTTAATTCAGGAGAGAAATTTGAAGATACTCGTTCCCGTCAAGCGGGTGGTTGATTACAACGTCAAGGTGCGGGTCAAGGCAGACGGTTCGGGCGTTGATATTGCCAACGCCAAGATGTCGATGAATCCTTTCGACGAAATTGCAGTGGAAGAGGCGGTTCGCCTCAAGGAGGCAGGCATCGCCAGTGAAGTGATCGCCGTTTCGGCCGGCATCAGCAATTGTCAGGAAACCCTGCGTACAGCGATGGCTATTGGCGCCGACCGTGCCATCCTGATCGAGACCGATGTGGAATTACAGCCGTTGGCTGTAGCCAAATTGCTCAAAGCCATTTGTGAAAAAGAGCAGCCGCAGATCGTGCTGTGCGGCAAACAGGCTATCGATGACGATGCCAACCAGACGGGCCAGATGCTGGCTGCATTGATGGGTTGGCCGCAGGCGACCTTCGCTTCCAAAGTGGTGGTCGCCAACGGCAAGGCCACTGTAACCCGCGAGATTGACGGCGGCCACGAGACGGTTGAGGTTTCGCTGCCCGCCGTGGTGACGACCGACCTGCGTCTCAATGAGCCGCGCTATGCGACGCTGCCGAATATCATGAAATCCAAGAAGAAGCCGCTGGATATTGTGACACCCGAGGCGCTGGGCGTGGATGTGACGCCACGCCTTAAAACGCTGAAGATGGCCGAGCCACCCAAGCGTGCTGCCGGCATCAAGGTGGCGGATGTGGCTGAACTGGTTAACAAACTCAAGCTTGCAGGGGTGATCGCATGAGCATCCTGATCATTGCTGAACACGACAATGCTTCGATCCGGCCTGCTACGCTTAATGTGGTGAGCGCAGCAACGAAAATCGGAGGGGAAATTCATGTGCTGGTTGCCGGCGGCGCTTGCGCAGCCGTTGCCGATCAGGCGGCCAGGATCGCCGGCGTTGCCAAAGTCTTGCTGGCCGATGCGCCGCATTATGCGGATCAATTGCCGGAGAACGTTGCAAACTTGGTGGTGATGAATGCGGCAAATTACAGCCACATTCTTGCCCCTGCTACGACGGCGGGCAAGAATCTCATGCCCCGCGTTGCAGCTTTGCTTGATGTGGCACAGATTTCCGAGATCGTCGCCGTTGAATCCCCGGATATTTTTGTGCGCCCGATCTACGCCGGCAATGTTCTGGCGACTGTGCAATCGTCCGATGCGGTGAAGGTGATCACTGTGCGTACCACGGCCTTTGAGGCTGCGGGCGAGGGCGAGGCAGTGACCGTCGAGACTATTGCCGCTGCGGCGGAATCAGGGCAGAGCAAAGTTATTTCTCGGGAACTGACGCAATCAGTACGTCCCGAGTTGGCTGCTGCCAGGGTGGTGGTTTCCGGTGGGCGGGGTTTGGGTAGCGGCGAAAATTATCATGCCCTGCTCGAACCGCTGGCTGACAAACTCGGTGCAGCGCTGGGTGCGTCGCGTGCGGCAGTGGATGCCGGTTTTGTGCCGAACGACTATCAGGTCGGGCAGACCGGGCAGATTGTTGCGCCTCAGCTTTACATCGCGGTTGGTATTTCCGGTGCCATCCAGCATCTGGCCGGTATGAAAGAAAGCCGAGTGATCGTGGCCATCAATAAAGATCCGGAGGCGTCGATTTTCCAGGTGGCTGATTTCGGCCTGGTCGCTGATCTGTTTGAGGCTGTTCCGGCGCTGACTGAGGTTTTGTAAACCGTTTAAACCGCTTTTAACACGGAGATCACGGAGACACAGAGACCACAGAGAAAATTCGGTCATTCCGGCGAAAGCCGGAATCCAGCTTGTTGATTTTCTGGATTCCGGGTCAAGCCCGGAATGACAACTTTGGTTCTCGTTGTGTGCGTTGCGCCCGTTGTGGTTAGTCAAGGAGTGCCTCATGAGTGAATACCGTGCCCCGATCCGCGACATGCAATTCGTGCTCAACGAGCTCGCCGGTCTGGATGAAATCACTGCCTTGCCGGGTTGCGAGGAAGCCTCTGCCGATGTGGTCGACGCTGTGCTGGAAGAGGCCGCCAAGTTCGCCGAAGGGGTACTGTCGCCGCTCAATGCCGTGGGCGATCGGGAAGGTGCGCGCTTTCATGAAGGTCAGGTGACAATGCCCAAGGGTTTCAAGGAGGCCTACAAGCTGTTTGCCGATAGCGGCTGGCCTGGGCTGGCTTGTGATCCTGAGTGGGGTGGTCAGGGCTTGCCTAGGTTGGTTGCCGCACCGGTGAGCGAGATGTGGAAATCGGCCAACCACGCCTTCTCTCTCTGCCCGCTGCTGACCGGCGGTGCGATTGAGGCGCTGGTGCTCAGAGGGTCGGATACCCTCAAACATATCTTCCTGAAAAAAA
>JANNGP010000122.1:0-6179 GCA_031403915.1 Betaproteobacteria bacterium | reverse complement strand
ATTTCAGCGTCGCTCATGTTTCCATCTTCGAACCACCGCGAAATACGTTCGTGGCGGAAAGCGTGGGGTGTAATGTCGCTGGAAAGCTTAGGGGTCAGCGTGCTAAAATGCCCGCCTTGTTTCAACAGCCGTAATTTTATGTGCAGATTTGTGTGCATACGTGTGCATTGTGTGCATCATATAATTTTCGTAAATTACTTAAGCTATTGAATAATATAAGCCCGGATGGTGAAATAGGTAGACACAAGAGACTTAAAATCTCTCGGCCGTAAGGCTGTACCGGTTCGATTCCGGTTCCGGGCACATTTTCCTGCAGCAACACTTTCTTATTGCCTTTAAATGATCATTTATGATTTAGCCTGTAGTGAAGACCATCCCTTTGAGGGCTGGTTTCAATCACAACTGAATTACGACAAGCAGTTGGGAAACGGTTTGATTGCATGTCCGCATTGTGGGAGCACGGATATTCGAAGGGTGCCATCTGCTGTTCATTTAGCAAAGCCTGCAAACACGCTTTTTCCAGCTGAAAGTATCCCATCCATCAACACACAAACTGGCATGCTGGCGGCTTACCATCAACTCATGTCTGTGATTGTTTCGAATAGTGAAGACGTCGGTAAAGACTTTGCCAATGAAGCGCGCAAGATTCATTATATGGAATCACCTCAACGTTCCATTCGAGGCGAAGCAAGCGCAGATGATTATGAAACGTTACGGGAAGAGGGTATTGAGGTCTTGCGTCTTCCAGGCATAAAGAAAGCTGATTTGAACTGATACCATATCTACTGCGCCGCATTAGTTTACATAATACAAATTATGCGCTTAATATGGATTCAGGTTCTGGCAAGAACATAACCCCTTGGAAACGACTCCCTCAATTTGATGAATTCCGTCCTGGCTAATGAACCGTTGATTTTTGTCGACCTGGAAACTACCGGCGCAAATTTCGCAAATGATCGCATTATCGAAATTGGTTTTGTTGAAGTCGATCAGGACGGCGCTCGTGAATGGAGTTCGCTGGTAAACCCCGGAACACCTGTTTCAAGCTTTATCACCAACCTGACCGGGATCGATTCAGCAATGGTTGCTTCGGCACCGCGTTTTGAGGAACTAGCGCCCGCCGTACTTGAAAAGCTACGTGGTCGATTGTTTATTGCCCATAACGCACGTTTTGATTACACCTTCCTCAAACGCGAGTTCAAGCGAATAGGCATCGATTTCCGAGCCCCGAACGTGTGCACAGTAAAACTCTCTCGCAAACTATTTCCTCAGCATCACCGGCACAGCCTTGATGCGCTTGTTGAACGGTACAGTATTGTTACTGGCGACCGCCATCGCGCGCTGGCTGATGCGCAGGTGCTCTGGGATCTTTGGCAACACTGGCATGAGTTACTGCCTGTAGAAAGCATCCGTAACACGATTGACGTGATTGTTGGCCGTCCCGAACTGCCTCCGCAAATCAACCCCACACTCATTGATGATCTGCCGGAAGCGCCAGGGGCCTATGCCATGTATGGTGAAGATGGCAGCGCGCTGCTAATCAAGCGCAGCACAAACATACGCCAACAGGTTCTCGCGCACTTTTCATTGGCCAAGCGTGATACGGCTTTGGTGCGTAACACCTACCGTATTAAATGGCATGAAGCCGCTGGCGAACTGGGAACGCGTCTTAAAGAGCATGAGTTATCGGCCGGTGCACGAAAACCCCTCGATGACCTCTGTTCATGGCATTTGGTGCAGCTTGTTGAGGGCGATTTTCGCCCGGAGCTCGTTTATTCGCGGGATTGTGACTTTGCAACGACATCCGAGCTGTTTGGCCTGTACATGAATCGGCGCGAGGCTATTCACGCCTTGCGCAAGCTCGCTGAAGCTCACCGCTTATGCCATACCCAGATCGGGATTGGAGAAGGTAAACCCGGAGAAGCCTGCGTAGCTTACAAGCAAAAGACTTGCCGCGGCGTCTGTGTTGGCAAGGAAACGTCATCACTGCATGGCGCCCGATTGATGACCGCACTCTCGAAATTCAAGGTATGCAAGTGGCCGTATGACGGCCCGGTGGCCCTGATTGAGCGCGATGAATTCGGGATGCGCGAGGATTTCCATCTCGTCAATAACTGGCGTTACATGGGTACGGTGCATGATGAAGCCGCATTGTATGAGCTTCTGGAAAAACGCAGTGAAGACGGCTTTGATCCGGACAGATACCGGATAATCAACAAGTTCTTGAAGGCAGGAAAAATCCGCGTGCTCCCCCTGCCCCAACGTTCACTTGAATGATCCCAGATTATCCATTAGGCGAGTTTTGGCGCATAAGACTGTTCGTGGAGAGCTTGTCGAACCATGAACAGCCCTTCGACAAGCTCAGGGCGAACGGTTTTGTGGTTAATGGATAATCTGGCATGATTACTTTGAGAATTCAATAACCACGGCCTTGCCAGAACGGCCGCCAGCGGCACGGATCAAATCCGCGATGTCGGTGTTATCACTCTTCAACGCCCAGTCAATCGCCGTATCCCCGTGTTCGTTGACAACCATCGGGTCGGCTTTGTTTTTCAGCAGCAACTCAACGGCCTCGATGTGACCAAATCGAGCGGCATAAAACAGGGCGGTTGAACCACTACCCGACTTGGCGTTAATTTCCGCCCCGCGTTTGAGCAGGTAGTCGACAATCGCTACATGCCCGTTATAGGCGGCATATGCCAGAGGCGCCCAGCCATAGAAGTTGATCTCTGCTCCGGCCTTGACGAGACGCTCTACATAAGAAATTTTTCCCGTGTAGGCCGCAATGCTGAGCGCTGTTTCCTCATTCTTATTGCGTGTATTGACCCGGGCGCGTCGTTGCAGCAGGTAATCAAACAGTTCCGGCACATCACGTCTCACAGCCTGGATAAGTAGTGTGTTTCCGGCTCGATCAACCGTATTGATGTCGACGCCACGCTTTATCAGATCAATGGCAGCGGATGAATCACCACGGATCAGCGCTTCTTCCATATCTTCATAGGCACCAGCAAAGGCTAGAAGCGGAAGCAGCAGGGAAAATAATAAAACGTATTTTTTCATGAAGTTAGACTCAATTCAAAGGAAAAGTCGCACGCGACGCACGAATCTCCCCTCGCCCTCTGGGATAACCAGCGACTTAGTTGCCGTTCTTTGGCGACCTAGTCGAATGGTTAGTTGTTCCATCAGAGGGGCGGGGGTGAGGGTAACGGAAAAATTAACAACTTTCATACAGTGTAGTGATGCTGGGTGACTGCACGTTAGCTTGGGGGAAAAGGCGGAAAAAATTATCTGTGGTGGCTGCAGCAACTTCTTCGACAGAAATATCACGCAGATGTGCAATTTCTTCGGCAACGTATTTTACATAGCCCGGCTGATTAATTTTGCCGCGAAATGGCATCGGCGCCAAGTACGGCGAATCGGTTTCGATCAGCAGTCGATCCAGAGGAACGCGGCGCGCCACCTCTTTGACGGTCAGGGCATTTTTGAAAGTAACGATACCCGACAGCCCAATATGGAACCCTAGAGCCAGCGCTTCCTCGGCCACGTCCCAGGTCTCCGTAAAACAATGCAGGATGCCGCCCACCTGCCCTGCTCCTTCTTCGGTCATCAGCCGCAAAGTGTCTGTCGTGGAATCACGGTTATGGATCACCAGCGGCTTGCCAACTTCGCGCGCCGCCCGGATATGGGTTCGGAAGCGTTCCCGCTGCCATTCCGGCGCATCCTTGTGCCAGTAATAATCGAGCCCGGTTTCGCCGATGGCGATTACTTTGTGATGTTGCGCCAGTTCAACCAGATCGGCGATCGAGGGTTCGCGCACGTCGGAGGCTTCAGGATGGACTCCAACAGAAGCGTAAAGATGTGGGTGTGACTCGGCAAGACTCAAGACACGAGGAAAATCTTCCAGATTGACAGCGATGCAAAGCGCGCAGCCCACATCGTTTTTCTTCATCAACTCGAGGAGTTGCGGGAGAATCTTAGCAAGATCAGGAAAATCAAGGTGGCAGTGGGAATCAACAAGCATCGGATCGAATTCACATGGTGTGGGTCGGGCGCGTAGATTGCATCACGCCACCAAGCAAACCTTCGATCTTGCGTTTGGCTTCGATACCGCTTTCATCGCTCTTAAAATGCACGCCAATACCCTGTGCCTTGCTGTTCTGGGCACCGGCCGGGGTGATCCAGACTACCGTTCCGGCGATCGGCAGTTTGGCCGGATCATCCATCAGCGAAAGCAGCATGAATACTTCGTCCCCAATGCTGTAGGCACGCGTTGTCGGAATGAAGATGCCCCCGTTGCGCAACAAAGGCATATAGGCCGCATAAAGCGCTGATTTAGAGTTGATGTTCAGCGATAGAACACTCGGACGCGGCGCGACGGCGGCGGCAGGTTTGGAATGGGCTGCTTCTGGCATATCCGCCTCAGGAGGTTCTGAACAAGGCCGCGTAACTTAGGAAAAAATCCTCGAGAAACAGGCGGCTGTTCAAGGGTTGTTCACATTGCATTTTGTATTGTAGCGTTTTCCGGTTGAATGCCAACAGATTAGCGGTATCTGTTGTTTTTGCCAGGCGCTGCAGCACTTGCGATTGCGAAAAAAAATAGCGCAACGGCAGCCCTTCGCTGGCCAACGTCAAATCAAAGAGCCATTTTTGCGACCACTCAATCATTCGTTTGAGCGGAGCAGGACGTTTTTCAGCCTTGATCACCCGATCAAGGGATGCTGCCGCGGACAAAGCGTCAAGCGTAGTCCCTCGCGACATTTCGGCAATCAGGGCGTCGAGCAGCACACGCTCTTCACTCGACCCCAGTTCGACAGCCAACAGGGGAGAACCGCCAGCCAGCGCCAGCCAGTGTGCGGCATCACTGATCCCGGCCTGACGCAACCACTCCTCGCCAAGCGCTGGAGCGGGTTGTGAAACAGGCAAAGACTGACAGCGGCTGCGAATCGTTGGCAGCAATCTTTCTGACTCACTAGAAATCAATATAAACAATGTTTTATCTATTGGTTCTTCAAGTGATTTAAGAATAGAATTTGCGGTCGAACGGTTCATCGCTTCGGCCGGATTGATCAGAATGACGCGCGCGCCCTGACGATGTGTTCCGACATGCAGAAAATCATCCAGCGCTCGAACCTGATCAATGGTGATTTGTTGGCTCGGCTTCTTTTTGCTGACAGATTCAGTAGCTTCACCCCCCTCTTCAGCCAGCGCATCGGGTTGCAGCAGGCGGAAATCAGGGTGGTTGCCCTGAACCAGCCAGTTGCAGGCTGCACACGCGCCGCAGGCTTGAAAATCAGCCGCCGGGTTTTCACAGAGCAGCGACTCGGCAAAACAGCGCGCCAGATCATACTTGCCGATCCCTCGCTGACCGCTAATCAGCAAAGCATGCGGCAATTGGGCACGTCGCGCACCGAGTTGCGCCCAAGCTTCAGAATGAAGTTCAATAATGTTCATAAACAATGTGATGCAAGTGATTCTTCAACTTGTTTCTTTATCAGTTCGAGCGGCTGATTGGCATTGATCACCTGAATTCGGTGTGGCGCGGCAGTTGCGCGTTCAAGGTAGGCTTGCCGCACCCGAACATGAAAATCAGCACGTTCCTGTTCAAAACGATCCAGATTACGGCCTTGCACCGCAATGCGCTCACCGGCAACTTCCGGTGGCAAATCAAAGAGAAAGGTCAGATCAGGCTGCAGGTGTCTATGCACCCACTGCTCAAGTTCGGCAAACTTTTGCTTGTCCAAACCACGCCCGCCACCCTGATAGGCGTAAGTTGCGTCACTAAAACGGTCACTGATTACCCAGTCGCCGCGCGCCAGCGCCGGTTCGATCACTTGCGCCAGATGCTCACGGCGTGCCGCAAACATCAACATGGCTTCGGTTTCAAGGTGCATCGGCTCGTGCAGAAGCAATTCACGCAGCTTTTCGCCCAAGGGGGTACCGCCCGGCTCACGGGTGGATACCACGTTCAGTCCGCGTGCACGGATCAGGTCTGCCACACCGGCAATGTGTGTGCTTTTACCGGCACCATCAATACCCTCGAAGGTGATGAATTTTCCCCGCGTGTTGTTTTTCTCCAAACCCTGCTGACTCACTTCCCACCCCTCTGATAGCGATTAACTGCCTGATTGTGCTCATCGAGCGTACGCGAAAACTGGCTGCTACCGTCTCCGCGCGCCACA
>JANNGP010000121.1:0-24389 GCA_031403915.1 Betaproteobacteria bacterium | reverse complement strand
CTGATCCTCGGCGCGGTTGGCCGCGAAATAGGCGATTTGTGGCTTGAAACAGCAGACAAGATCGGCGGTGGCATCGGCGATGCTCTTGCAGAACTCAAAGATTGCGCCCGGCTTGCCTTTGAGGTGTGCCGGGAATTTGGCCGGGTCAGGGTCAAGCCCGACGCAAAGCAGAGAGTTGTTCTTTTGCCAGGCGGCGTTGATGGATTGAATGAAGGTCATGTTGAGATCCTGAGCGAAGACGTGGGTGGCTTGAAGGCGTTATTGTCTCACTGACGCACTATTGCTGCATCCAGAACAGCTAAGATAGCGCTATCTCGAAAAGACCAGAAAGGAATGTTGTATGGGAGATCAATTCCAGTCTCTTGATCAGGTCAAGGCTACGGCCATTGATATGGTCATCAAATTTGGGCCGAAGATGGTCGTTGCCGTTGCCATTCTCGTGGCCGGGTATATCGTTGGGCGCTGGGTAGGGCAAATGGTCGACCGGCTGCTGCTTAGTCTCAAGCTTGAGCCGCCGGTACGCTCGTTGCTGGTACGCGTGGCGCATCTCATGGTGTTTGGCCTGTTCGCCATCATGGCCTTGCAGAACCTCGGGGTCGAGTTGCTGCCGCTGATTGCCGGCCTCGGCGTGGCAGGTGCCGGTATCGCACTGGCCATGCAGGGTGTTCTCGGTAACGTCGCCGCCGGATTGACCATCATTTTCACGCAACCTTTCCGTGTGGGCGATTACATCTCCATCGCGAACGAAGAGGGTGAGGTGCTCGACATGAGCTTGTTCAGCACGACGCTCGGACATACCGACCGCTCGAAGGTGCTGATTCCGAATCGCAAGATTGTCGGTGAAATTCTTCACAACTACGGCAAGATTCGCCAGCTCGACCTTGAAGTGGGCGTTGCCTACGGGACGGATGTGAACTTTGCGCTGACTGTGATCGACGATCTGTTGCGCGTTAACCCTCGCGTATTACAGGAGCCAGTGCCGGTGGTCGGCATCAAGCGGCTGGCTGATTCCAGTGTGTCTATCCGTATCAGCCCGTGGGTGGCCGTTCCCGACTACATTGCGGCCGGCGGCGAAATTAACAAGGCCATTCTGGAAGCCTTGCGCGAGAAGAAAATCGACATCCCCTTCCCGCAGCGTGAGGTGCGCATGTTGGGCGGTCAGTCAGGCAATTGTTTGGCCACTACGTAGGCGGTTCTGGCGTTCGAGCGTTTCCGGCGTTTGCCCGAGATAGGTAAACTCGCGCGCCGCTTCTACCCATTCCAGACGCTGAAGCGGCGAGAGCCGGGCAAAGGCTGCGAGTTGCTCGTCGCTCACGGTGTAGCGAAAGCCGCCCTGAGCGGTGGAATGTTCATTGGCCACGGATGCGCTCCAGGTGCTCGATGTCGCTTTCATCCTGCGCCCGACCTGTGCCGGATTTCAGGCGAATCATGTCGTCAATTGCCGCGATGGTTAGCGGTACATCGCCGACGTCGCGAATAATTGCGCGGGAAAAAGCCGCTTCGATATCGACAGGTGGTGCGATTAGCACATCCACCATGACGGGGATGCGTGCTTGTCTGTTTTGCAGCGCGAAGGCAATCAAGTGTTTGCGTTCGACCCACTCCCGGCGCTGATCGGGATCCTTAAGTGCTTGCAAAGGCACGGGCGCCAGAGGCGATAACCCGATCATTTCAGCACAGGCGATAAAGCGATCCAGATTGTCCTCGTCCATCGCCAGGATGAGGTCGACGTCCATGGTCATGCGCGGCACGCCGTGCAGATTCATGGCCAATCCTCCCACCAGAAGGTAGCGAACCTTGTGTTCGTTGAGTGCCTTGAAGAGGTCGATGTAAAGCATGGGTTGTTATTTTATAGTCGTGGCAGACCACGAATCCTTGAGCGTCACCGTCCGGTTGAATACTGGCGCTCCGTCTTTGGAATCGACACGGTCGGCAACGAAGTAGCCGTGCCGTTCGAACTGGAAAAGTTCTTCTGGCCTGGCGTTTTTCAATGCCGGTTCAAGGATTGCGCTGATGACTTGCACGCTGTTCGGGTTCAGGTCGTCGAGGAAGTTGCGTTCAAGGTCTTCGGCGTCGCCTTCGCGCCGGTTACCCGGTGCCGGGTAGGCGAAGAGGCGGTCGTAGACGCGAACTTCAGCGGTGTAGGCGTGCGCGGCCGAGACCCAGTGCAGATTGCCCTTGACCTTGACGCTGTCCGAGCCGGGTGTGCCGCTCTTGGTTTCGGGCAGGTAGTCGCAATGAACCGCAGTGACATTGCCGGCCGCATCCTTGTCGCAACGCGTGCACTGCACGACATAGCCGTGGCGCAGGCGAGCCATGTTGCCGGGGAACAGACGGCGATAGCCCTTGCTCGGTTCTTCCATGAAGTCCTCGCGCTCAATCCACAATTCACGGCTGAAGGGCATGACGCGGGTACCAAGTTCCGGTCGGAACGGGTGGTTGTGAACAACGCAGTCTTCGCTTTGGCCTGCGGGGTAGTTGTCGACGATGAGCTTCAAGGGGTCGAGCACGGCCACGCGTCGCTCGGCGGACTCGTTCATCACCTCGCGCATGGCTTCTTCGAACAGTGCGTAGTCGATCAGTGAATCGGATTTCGAGACGCCGATGCGCTCGGCAAAGAGGTGGAAGCCTTCGGGTGTGTAGCCGCGTCGGCGCGCGCCGACCAGCGTTGGCATGCGCGGATCATCCCAGCCGTTGACGTGTTTTTCCTCAACGAGCTGGATCAACTTGCGCTTGGAGAGGATGACGTAGGTCAGGTTGAGGCGCGAGAACTCGATCTGCTGTGGTGCCGGGCGCTGCATCAAACCGCCTTCGGCCAGATGCTCAAGCAGCCAGTCGTAGAACGGGCGCTGATCCTCGAATTCGAGTGTGCAGATCGAATGTGTGATGTTTTCCAGCGCGTCCTCGATCGGGTGCGCGAAGGTGTACATCGGGTAGACGCACCACTTGTCGCCGGTGTTGTGGTGCGTGGCGTGGCGGATGCGGTAGATGGCCGGGTCGCGCAGGTTGATGTTGGGCGAGGCCATGTCGATTTTGGCGCGCAGAATGTGCGTGCCATCGGCGAACTCGCCGGCCTGCATGCGCTTGAAGAGATCACGGTTTTCGTCAACGCTGCGATTGCGGTAGGGAGAAGGCTTGCCCGGTTCGGTGAGCGTGCCGCGGTTGGCGCGCATCGCCTCGGCGCTTTGGCTGTCGACATAGGCGTTGCCCGATTCGATCAGATACTCGGCACAGGCGACCATCCAGTCGAAGTAATCGGAGGCGTAGTAGAGGTTGTCTTCCTTGTCATCACCCCAGGCGAAGCCGAGCCAGTGCACGGCATCGATAATCGAGTCAACGTATTCCTTTTCTTCCTTCTCCGGGTTGGTGTCGTCAAAGCGCAGATGGCAGCGGCCAGCGTAGTCGCGCGCCAGACCGAAGTTCAAACAGATCGACTTGGCGTGGCCGAAGTGCAGGTAGCCGTTCGGCTCCGGCGGGAAACGTGTGCGGATTTTTGCCGGGTCGAGTGGTGCCTTGGCATGGGCGGCTGCCGTGCCGGGTTTTCCGGCCCAGCGGCGCTGCGCGTGCTTGCCAGCAGCAAGATCGGCATCGATGATGTTGCGGATGAAGTTGGTCGCAGGTATTGCTGAGGTCAAATCTTTTGGGGTGTTGCTCACGGCACTGTCCTTGGCTCTAGAAGAGCGTTATTTTAACCGGTGGCTACATAAAATCCGTTAACTCGTGACTGTGCAAGGCCAAAAACCTGACGGATTCTTCTGTGTGATCTCCGTGGCTCTGCATTTCCTTCGGTCACCTCTGTGATCTCTGTGTTGAAAGAGGTTAAACTGGCTTCGTTACTCCTTTCCAGCTGCTTTTCATCCGTTGAAGCGTAAATCCGAGTTTGAGGACTGTCTCGCCGTCGACCAGCGCTGCTTGCGCTCGATGGCGCGCGACCTGCGCCATCTGTTTGGCAGCAAGCGCGATGCACTTCAAATTGATTACGACAAGTTACTGGAGAAGTCACGTGCGGCCGTAGCCACGCGTCGGGCGGGTCTGCCGCACCCGAAGTTTGCCGACGAGTTGCCGGTCAATGAGCGGCGTACCGAGATTGCGGCGCTGATCGAAAAGCATCAGGTGGTCATCGTCTGCGGAGAAACGGGCTCGGGCAAGACGACGCAGATTCCAAAAATATGTCTGGAACTCGGGCGCGGCACCACCGGGCTGATCGGCCACACCCAGCCGCGCCGTATTGCCGCGCGCTCGACGGCAGCGCGTATCGCGCAGGAATTGGAAAGTGAACTCGGCAGTGTGGTCGGTTACAAGATTCGCTTTACCGACCGCACGTCGCCGCAGTCCTACATCAAGCTGATGACCGACGGCATTCTGCTCGCCGAAACGCAGGGCGACCCGTGGCTCGGCCAGTACGACACGATTATTCTGGACGAGGCGCACGAGCGCAGCCTGAACATCGACTTCCTGATCGGTTTCCTGAAACAACTTTTACCCAAGCGACCCGACCTCAAGTTGATCATCACCTCGGCGACGATTGATGCCAGCCGGTTTTCGCAGCACTTTAACTCTGCGCCGGTCATTGAAGTGTCCGGGCGCATGTATCCGGTCGAAGTGCGCTACCGCCCGGTCGGTGCCGAAGATGACGACGACGAGCAGGATCTTTACGACGCCATCGTCGACGCCTGCGATGAATTGCATCGACTCGGGAGTGGCGGCGGCGATGTGCTGGTCTTCCTGCCAGGGGAACGTGAGATCCGTGAGGCTGCAGAAGCGCTGCGCAAGCATGCCTTCGGGCGCGGTGCAGCGTTGGCCAATACCCATCCGGAAATTCTGCCGCTTTTCGCCCGTCTGTCAGCCGAGGAGCAATCACGAATTTTCAAACCACACACCGGACGGCGCATCGTGCTGGCCACCAATGTGGCCGAAACTTCGCTCACCGTGCCGGGCATCCGCTACGTGGTCGACACCGGATTGGCACGCGTCAAGCGCTACTCCTACCGCAACAAGGTTGAGCAGTTGCAGATCGAAAAGATCGCACAAGCCTCGGCCAACCAGCGTTCAGGCCGTTGCGGGCGGGTTGCTGCGGGCGTGTGCATTCGCCTCTACGACGAGCAAGACTTCAATCAGCGGCCGCCCTATGCTGATCCCGAGATTCTGCGCTCCTCGCTGGCCGGGGTGATCCTGCGCATGAAGGCGCTTCGTCTGGGTGACGTCGAGGATTTCCCTTTTATCGAAGCGCCACCACCCAAGGCGGTTAGCGATGGTTATCAACTCTTGCTGGAACTGGGCGCTGTCACCGAAGAGCGGGCGCTCACCCCGGTCGGGGAAGAGCTCGCCAAAATGCCGCTCGACCCACGTGTGGCGCGCATGATCGTAGCGGCCCGAGACGAAGGTTGTCTCAAGGAAATGTTGGTCATTGCCGCAGCGCTGACAGTTCAAGATCCGCGCGAACGCCCACAGGAGAAGCAGGGTACGGCCGATGCGGCACACAAAAAATTCGCTGACGAAAAATCGGAATTTCTCTCCTGGCTCAAATTGTGGAACTGGTACGACGGTGAACTGGAACACAAAAAGTCGCAGCGCAAGTTGGTGCAGGCGTGCCACGAGAACTTCCTGTCAGCCTTGCGCATGCGTGAGTGGCGCGACATTCACAGCCAGTTGCACGGGCTGGCGGCCGAACATGGATGGATCAAGGGGGCAGGATTTTCCTCCCTCCCCTTCAAGGGGAGGGCTGGGGAGGGGATGGGGCAAGAGCTCATGGATGAAGCCCCTCCCATCCCCCGCCTAGCCTCCCCCTTGAAGGGGGAGGAACGGGGATTGGCCGGCGGCAGGATGAACGATATCCCCGCCACCTACGACGCCATTCACCGCGCCCTGCTGGCGGGCTTGCTCGGTAATATCGGCTGCAAGTCCGAGGATTCTGGTCACTATCTCGGTGCGCGCGGGATGAAATTCCTGATCCACCCCGGTTCGGCACTGAACAAAAAAGCCGGCAAGTGGATCGCGGCGGCTGAACTCACCGAGACAACCAAGCTCTTCGCCCGTTGCGTGGCGCGCATCGAGCCCGACTGGTTGGAGAAAGTGGGCGCTCACCTGATCAAGCGCAGCTACTTCGACCCGCACTGGGAAAAGAAGGCCATGCAAGCGGTGGCTTTCGAGCGCTCGACACTCTACGGCATCGTCGTCAATCCAAAAAAACGGGTGAATTTCGGACCGATGAATCCACAGGAGGCGCGGGAAATATTCATCCGTCAGGGATTGGTCGGCGGCGAAATCGCGGAAGACTATGCCCGGCGCTGGACCTTCTTTACGCACAACCACCAGTTGATGCTCGACATCGAAACGTTGGAACACAAGTCACGCCGTCCTGACGTGCTGGTCGACGACGAACTGATTTTTGCGTTTTACGACCAGATCATTCCGCCGGAAATTTACGATGGGGCGAGCTTCGATCACTGGCGGAAAGCGGCGGAGCGTGAAAACAAGACACTGCTACATCTCAAGCGCGAAGACCTGATGCGCCATGAAGCGGCGGGTGTGACGACCGAAGCCTTTCCGCATCAGATCAAACTGGGCGGGATTGAATTTGCACTGAATTATCACTTCGAACCGGGCGATGCAAAGGACGGTGTGACGATGACCGTACCCCTGGCGCAACTCAATCAGATTCCGGCGGCGCGTTGCGAGTGGCTGGTGCCAGGGTTGCTCAAGGAAAAAGTCATTCAGCTGGTCAAAACATTGCCGCAGAAGATTCGCTCAAAACTGGTGCCGGTGCCCGAGTTCGCGGCCGAGTTTGTTGCGGCCGCATCGCTGGCAAACTCGCCCTCTGACAAAGCATTGGTGCCGTCGCTGATTCACTACATTCTGCAAACCCGTGGGCTCAATGCGCGCGGTTGGGAGATCACACCGGATGCCTTCCGACCCGACGCGCTGCCGGCACATTTTTCCTTCAATTTCAGATTGGTCGACGAGCACGAGCGTCAGCTGGGCCTCAGTCGCAGCTTGACCGAGTTGCGCGGCGAGTGGGGCGGCAAGGCCAAGCAGGAATTCTCCGAGCTGCACGAAACACCGTCTGAATACTCGGGAATGACCGACTGGAATTTTGGTGAGTTGCCTGAGCTGATGGAAGTCAATACGGGTAACGGACAAACTGTTGTCGGCTACCCCGGCTTGGCCGACGATGGAGACAGTGTCTCGCTGTGCGTTTTCGATTCGCCGGAGGAAGCCCGCGAGGCGCATGCTTTGGGGCTTCTGCGCTTGTACATGCTGCAGTTCCGCGACCAGATCAAGTATTTCGAAAAAAATCTGCCGGGGCTCACGCAAATGGGCATGGCTTTCATGCCGCTCGGCTCGCTCGATGATCTGCGCCGGCAATTAATTGACCTTGCCTTCGGTCGCGCCTGTCTGGTCGAGCCGTGGCCGACTGATGCAGAAAGTTTCAAGCTGCGCTGTGCGGAAGCCAAATCGCGCCTTGGCCTGCTGGCGCAGGAAATTTGCCGCTTGGTCGGGCAGATTCTTGCTGATTGGCAGAGCCTTCAAAAGAAAATCCCAGCCTTCAAGAGCCATGCAACTGCCTTGGCTGACATCGAAAAACAGCTGGCTCGCCTGATCGGCAAGCGCTTTATCGCTGAGACACCGTTCGAACGCTTGCAACACTATCCGCGCTATCTCAAGGCCGTTTCGCTACGCCTCGATAAACTCAAGGCAGACCCGGCGCGCGATGCCCGTTTGATGGCTGAGTATGCGCCGCTGTGGACGAACTACGAACGGCGTGCCATCGTGCTCGCCAAGCAAGGCGTGAGCGATTCTCGGGTTGAGCAGTTCCGCTGGATGCTCGAAGAATTGCGCGTGGCACTGTTTGCGCAGGAGCTGAGGACGCCAGTACCGGTATCGGTCAAACGCTTGCAGAAAATGTGGGAAGGTATTTGATGTTCAGCGGGCGAAAAGAGGGCAGGGGCAACGCAAGTCAGTGATCAATTTTTATTGAATGAGCATTCTTCTATGCTGCCCCAGTGTCCGGAGCAATGATCACGACGCGCTTTGTCGGCGCAAAAAACCCGTTGGAAAAACGAAAGATGATCACATGCAGCCAAATCGGCACGCAGTGCAGTTTGCCAGTTATGGGCAGGCGCCTCTGATGTCGTTGCGGCCTGTGGCGCTCGGGCTGCCTGCTGTTCGCTTGTTTGCTCTGCCGTTTTGTCAGCTGCTGCTTTTCGGATGCTATTTGTAGTGCCAGTTTTTTTCACGGCATTGTTTCTTCCTGCATCGGTTGAGACTGTAGCGGGTGCAGCAGTATTAACGGGATTTTCGCTAACTTGAGGCGCTTGAGGTTCTTTTGCCACGGGCGTCAAAGTGGGTTGTGCCTCGATCACGGGAACGCTTGGTGCAGCCACAGTTGGGGATGCCGGTAGTGTCACGGCCGGAGGGGGTGGTGCTTCCGGGAGGAACAACAGTACGCCAGCGACCACCGCCACTACAACGAGGGGCACGCTGTAGAGCAGGTAGCTCAGACCGTGTCCCGGCGCTATTTTCTCAGCTGGTTGCTCGGCCAGGAACTTCACGGTTATCGCCCCTGCGTCAGGCACTGCCTCTATTGGCAGTATCTGGTCAATGCTGTCATTTGTACGCATTAGTCCGGGGATGCGGCGATAGTTGCGTAGATCGGCGGCCATCTCGGCCGCATTCTGATAGCGTTTTTCCGGGTCTTTTGACAGGGCCCGGGCAACGATACGATCGAAACCGTGTGGGAGGCCGGGCGTTATGCTTGAAGGTAACGGCGGCGCGTTGTTGAGTACTTGATACAGGACGGCGTTGAGGTCGTCACCGTTGAAAGGAGCCCGACCGGTCAGCATTTCGTAGAGGACAGCCCCGAGTGAAAAAATGTCGGAACGGCCGTCTGCCCTCTTCCCGACGACCTGTTCCGGAGACATGTATTTGGGGGACCCCAAGGTCGTACCCACGATCGTGAGCGAGCCGCTGGGCAACGATGCGATGCCGAAATCAGCAATCTTCACGATGTCGTTGTTAAGCACCATGATGTTGGCTGGTTTGATATCACGGTGTATGACGCCGTTGGCATGGGCGAACGCCAACCCGTCAGCAATTGCGGCAGTAATCTCGACGATGCGTTTGGGCGGGAGTGCGGCACCCGAATCAAGAAGGTCGCGCAACGAACTGCCGGAGAGATACTCCATGGCGATGTAGGCTAGCTCTTCGCAACGCCCGACGTCATGAATGGTTACGATATTCGGATGGTTGAGTCGTCCTGCGGATTTGGCTTCACGAAAAAAACGCTTCTCGAATTCCTCGGATTCTTCGGGTGTGAGCCCTGCATAGCCCACGGTCTTGATGGCTACGGTACGTTCAATGAGCGGATCGTGCGCTTGATAGACGACCCCCATGGTTCCCCGCCCAAGGATTCCAGTGATTTCATAGCGACCTAATTGCTTAGGAGACATGGATTGCCAAAGTGAAGAAAGGATGTGGAGAAATGTCGTACAGGCAGTTTTTGATTCTGCGTTCTCGTTGCGAGGCTGTCAATAATGTTGCAGGTATATTTGCAAAACGAAGTCGCGCTATGGTTTGCTTCCGGGTTTTGCGCTATAACAACCCACTTGAGATTTCGCAGGAGGGCGAATGGTAGAAGTCATGTTGGCGTTACAGCGAAGCTTGATCACGCTGGGTCGAGGCAAAGTCTGGTTGTACATGCTCGGCCCGGCGCTGTTCGCGCTGCTCATCCTGATCGGGCTTTCCATGGCCTTGCTAAACCAGTTGATCGCTGTCTTTGTCGAGCAGCCGCCAATGAGTTGGATCGCCGCATGGGGAGCCGTCTGGGCGGCACATTTGTTAGCTGTACTGGGAGGCTGGCTGGTGCTCCTTTCCGCCAGCTACCTGGTCGCCATGTTGCTTACAGCGGTGGTGGTGTTGCCCTTGTTGCTCAACCATCTGGCGGCGGTGGATTATGTCGACCTCGCCCGTCTGGGCAAGGACAGCGTGGTGGCATCGACGTGGAACAACCTGTGGGCGGCCGTGCTGTTCATTGCCGGTTGGCTGGTGACCATGCCTTTATGGTTGATTCCCGGTCTGGGCTTGATTCTGCCTCTGTTCTGGATGGCCTGGCTCAACCGCCGTACCTTTGCCTATGATGCCCTGGCCATTCATGCGACCGATGACGAGTGGCGCGAACTGCGCCGGCAGAGGGCGATGCCCTTGCTGGTGCTCGGTTTGGTCATGGCCTTGCTGGTGCATGTTCCGCTTCTGGGGCTGCTTGCGCCCTCGTTGGCCGCGCTGGCCTATGTGCATTTCTGCCTTGAAGCCCTGCGGCGGTTGCGGAACGGCGGAAATGTGTAAAACATAAACATCCACCGCAGAGGCGCAAAGGCGCAGAGATTACGCAGAGAAAACCTTTACAGGTAAAACGAGATTCAAATGCATTTCTCCGCGACACCTCTGCGCCTCCGCGCCTCTGCGGTGGGTTTTGAATTGGAGGGTAAATGAACTTCGGGGCATTGATCATCGGCGACGAAATCCTTTCGGGGAAGCGTGTCGACCAGCATTTTGACAAGATTGTTAGCCTGCTTGGCGCGCGTGGTTTGCGGCTTTCCTGGGCCGACTATCTGGGTGACGAGCGGTCGCGCATTGCGCAGCGGCTTAAACAGAGTTTTGCGGCTGGCGATGTGGTGTTCAGCTTTGGCGGCATCGGCAATACGCCGGACGATCACACGCGGCAAGCCGCCGCCGAAGCATTGGGAGTTGATCTGGCGCTGCACCCGGATGCGGAACGCGAGTTGCGCGCACGCTTTGGCGATGATGTCAGCGATGTACGTTTTTTGCTAGGTACCTTTCCACGTGGTGTCCATATCGTACCTAACCCCTTCAACCGGATTCCTGGCTTTTGTGTGAAAGATCACTACTTTCTGCCCGGATTTCCGCAGATGGCGCATCCAATGGCCGAGTGGGCGCTGGATACCTTTTACACCCATCTGTTCAACCGCAATCCGATGGTCGACAAGGCGTTCCTGCTGACCGGGCCAACGGCCTACGAGAGCGCCTTGCTTGATTTGATGGAACGTATCGTGATCGATTTTCCCGATCTGCGCCTGTTTAGCCTGCCCTCGGTGGGTGATGACGGCCAACGCCGGCATCTGGAGCTTGGCGTCGAAGGGGCTGTGGCGCGGGTCGATCAGGCGATGGAGGAGATACGGCAGGAAGTTGAACGGCGTGGTATCACCTGGCGCTGGCGGGATTGATTTTGAGAAGCAAAAAGCATTAACCACGGAGAGCACGGAGAGCACGGAGAAAAGAAAAACATTACATCGTGTTTCGTATCGTTTTTCAGCACCTTGACCTTCTGATTCTGCATTCCAACGCATCTCCTTTGGCCACCTTCGCTGGAATGGCAACTCCCATCTTAAATTTTAAGCTTTGCTTTTCTCCGTGCTCTCCGTGGTTAAATTCATGCTCCCCTACTCCTGCCTCGGCTTGAAGGTTTGCGTGGGCTTGAGCGTTAGCGGGTCGCCCGCCGGTTCGGGTGCCGGAGTTTTCTTTGACTGGATGATGGCTCGCACCCTGGCTTCTGGAGCACCGGTGGCGCTCTTGCTTGCGCCACTGCCGTTAGTCACCAGATATTTTTCGGTGAGCGCATCATAAGAGATGTACTGTCCTCTGACTTCATCAAGCCCGCTCTTGACCCAGGCACGAATGAAAAACTCGGTTTTTTCAGCACGCGCATCGTGGTCGATGCGTTCGCCTTCGCCTTCGACAAATTCATCCAGGCCTTCACGTTTCTGACGGAAGCGCGCCAGCCCGTTGACGCCGCCAGTGGCCACGCCTTTCTGGAAGCCGTCGGCATCCTGAGTCACCACCAGCCGGCTGGTGCGAATTTGCAGTGTGCCCTGCGTCAGGATGACATTGCCCTCAAATACTTGCACTTTCTTGATGTCGTCCATGCTGATGCGATCCGCCTCAAGATTGATCGGTTTTTCCCGGTCAGCTTTCTCGGCGTGGGCGGGTAAGGAGAGGGCGCTCACAAAGCAGGCGGCTGCAAGATAAAAGTATTTTGTCATGATGGCTTCACTTTTTGGCGTGTTTGCTTTCCAGGACGGCGAAGGCTTTCGATTCAAGAATGTAGGTTTGCGCGCGGTTATCAACCTGCATGCCAACACCTTTTATCCAGGATTTCCCCTGAGTGATGAGAACCGGGCTTTTGGTAAAGGCTTTTTCGTCATCAGGCAGGACAGTCAGTTGATCTGTCATGGCCAGCAATTCTGCTTCCTTCGCAGAGGCGGCACGCCGGATCCGGACGTCATCGTAAAAATCAGCCTGCTCACCGTCTTTGCTGATGCGGCCGCGCTCGGCGCTCATGGTGACGGGAGGTTTCGATACATGCAGATAAATCAGGTTCGGCTTGATGATGTCGGTGCTGTCGTTGTCCGGGAAGTGCCGGATTTCAGCCGCAGTCATCGTGTATTGCAAGCGCCCGGTCTGATCCAGCTTGCGCAGGATAGAGTCAGTGACAATGTAGTCCGGATCGTGGCGGTGCTTTCCATCACGTCGCGGCTCTGCCAACTCGGTCGCGTAGCGCAGCCAGAAGGTCAGGGCAGCCAATACAAGAAGTATGCTCAGCGGAAAAAGTGCGCTGCCCCAGTGTTTCATCGCCCGGATACCGGTAAATAGGGGGCGAGTGCGGTATCAAGTTTGCCTTGGGCGTCGAGGATGAATTCGCAGACTTCGCGTACGGCACCCTTGCCGCCGTTCTTGCCTGAAATCAGGCGGGCGTATTTTTTGGCCAGGTCATGGCTGTCTGCCGGAGCGGCCGAGAAACCGCAGGCGGCCATGACTTGAAGGTCGATGACATCATCACCCATGAAACCGGCCTGATCGGCGCTCAGCCCAAGTTTGACTAGCAGTTCCTGCATGGTTGCCAGCTTGTTCTCAATGCCCTGATACAGCAGATCGATGCCCAGATCCTGCATGCGCATCTCGACACAGCGTGCTTTGCGTCCGGTGATGATGGCGATTTCGATGCCGGCCTTTTTCAGCATGCGCATGCCGTGTCCGTCGAGGCCGTTAAAGGATTTAATCTCGACGCCGTCGTCGGTGTAGTAGAGCGCGCCGTCGCTGAGTACGCCATCAACGTCGAAAGCCATCAGTTTGAGGCGGCTGGCACGCGCCCGTGTGTCGGGTTCATCCAGGAATATCATCAAATGACCTTGGCCTGGAAAAGATCGTGCATATTCAGTGCGCCAATCAGTTCGCCGTTTTCGTCCACAACCGGCAGCTGGTTGATCTTGAACTGCTCCATCAGTTCGACGGCATCCACCGCCAAGCGTTCCGGCGTGATGGTGCGCGGTTTGCCACCCATGAGATCGCCGATCGCCGGTGTTTTCAAGTCAGTGTTGTGCACGATGGCACGGCGCAGGTCGCCGTCGGTAAAAATGCCGAGAACCTGACGTTCGGCGCTGATGATCACCACCATACCAATGCCGCCGCGAGAAATTTCCAGAATGGCATCAGCGACGCGGGCCTCCGGATGGATCGCTGGCACGGCACTGCCGGCGCGCATGACATCACGCACGCGCGTCAGCAGGCGGCGTCCGAGCGTGCCGCCGGGGTGCGAACGGGCAAAATCGTCAACGCCAAACCCTCGCGCATCAAGCAGGGCAACGGCCAGAGCATCACCCAGTGCCAGCGCGGCGGTTGTGCTGGCTGTGGGCGCCAGATTGTGCGGGCAGGCTTCCTGCGCCACAGCGGCATCCAGATGAGCGTCCGCTTCGCGCGCCAGCGTGGAATCGGGATTGCCCGTGATGCTGATCAGTTTGGCGCCTTGGCGTCTAATGAAGGGAAGGATGTTCAGCAACTCGTCGCTTTCGCCGGAGTTGGATAGGGCAACCAGCACATCGTCACGGGTGATCATGCCGAGGTCGCCGTGGCTGGCCTCGGCCGGATGAACAAAGTAGGCCGGTGTTCCGGTACTGGCCAGCGTCGAGGCGATTTTTCGCCCGATATGCCCGGATTTCCCCATGCCGCTGACGATAACGCGGCCGTGGCAATTAAGAATAAGCGACAGCGCCTGCAGGAAGGCGCCATCAACACGGCTGGCCAGTGCCAGAACGGCGTCGCCTTCGATGCGCAGGACTTGCCGCGCGAGGTCAAGTGCCTTGGGGGAGGGCTGTATTTGGTTCATGGCGATGGAGCGGTTATGATTGGCTCAAGTATAGCAGAAGCCTCGGGCGCTCTTGATTTTGCGGCTTTACCGTCAGGGCAAATGCATCTTAACTTCAAAATCCACCGCAAAGGCGCGGAGGGGCAAAGTGATCGCAAAGGAGAGCGAAGTGATAGAAAGGCGATACCGAGTCCTTGCTTCCCTTTGCGAAGGCTTTGCGTTCTTTGCGCCTTTGCGGTGGGTGTTTGTTTTCTCCTGAAAATAATGGAAACTTTGCCAATCATTCTGATGTTGCTGGGCGCTTCGGTGGTGTCGGTCATTCTTTCCCGCCGCCTCGGTCTGCCGCCCGTCATCGGCTACCTTCTGGTTGGTACGGTGATAGGGCCGCACGCCTTCAAGCTCGTCGAAGGTTTCTCTGGGGTGCATTATCTTGCGGAGTTCGGCATTGTCTTTCTGATGTTCTCGATTGGCCTCGAATTCTCCCTGCCCAAGCTTTATGCCATGAAGCGCATTGTTTTCGGGCTGGGCTTGTTGCAGGTCACGGCGACTCTGGCGGTCGTTACCGGCGTGGTCTGGAGCCTGGGTTTGTCCTGGCAGGCAGGGGTGGCCTTTGGCGGCGCGTTGGCCATGTCATCGACCGCCGTGCTGAGCAAGCTACTCAGCGACCGGCTTGAACTGGATGCGCCGCACGGGCGTGAGGTGATCGGTGTGTTGCTTTTTCAGGATCTGGCTGTCGTTCCGCTGCTGGTTCTGATCCCCGCTTTTTCAGAAGCGCCCGAACATCTGGCGATGACCGTGGGTATCGCCATGCTCAAGGCCTTGGTGCTGCTTGCTCTGGTTTTCTTTCTGGGCAGGCATTTGCTGGGCAAGTGGTTTCTGATCGTGGCGCGCGGCAAATCGGCCGAGCTTTTCGTGCTTAACGTGCTGCTCGTTACGCTCGGGCTGGCCTGGCTGACCGAGACCGCCGGCCTGTCGATGGCGCTCGGGGCGTTTGTGGCCGGCATGCTGATTTCGGAGACCGAGTTTAGGCATCAGGTTGAAGAAGACATCAAGCCCTTCCGCGACGTGTTGCTTGGCCTCTTCTTCGTGACGGTTGGCATGATGCTCGATTTCTCGCTGGTGCTCGACCACGCCTTGATTGTTCTGGTCGTCCTGGTGGGACTGCTGGCCGTCAAGTTCTCTCTTGTTTTCGGCCTGTCGCGCCGGTTTGGTTCAATGAACGGGGCGGCCATGCGCACCGGCCTGTGGTTATGTGCGGGCGGCGAGTTCGGTTTTGTGCTGCTTTCGGAAATAAAGAGCGCGCAACTGGTCTCCTCGCTTCCGCTGCAGATCGTGCTGGCGGCGCTGGTGTTGTCGGTTCTGCTGGCGCCGATCATTGTGCATTACAGCGACCGTCTGGTGCTGCGCTTTGCCGCCAGTGAATGGCTGATGCGTTCCTTGCAACTGACCACACTGGCCGCGCGCACCATCGGTACCGAGAAACACGCCGTGATTTGCGGCTTTGGCCGTAGTGGCCAGCACCTGGCGCGCTTCATGGCGCATGAAGATGTCTCCTACGTGGCGCTTGATCTTGATCCCGATCGCGTGCGGGAAGCGGCAGCGGCTGGCGAGAACGTAGTCTATGGCAATGCCACCCGGCGAGAGACGCTGGCGGCGGCAGGCGTCAAGCGTGCCAGCGTGCTGATCGTCTCGTTCATTGATACGCGTGCTGCCGAACAGGTATTGCGCCATGTCCGGGAGCTTAATCCCGGGCTGCCGGTCGTTGTGCGCACCATCGACGAAAAGGATTTCGAGGTTTTGCAGCGCGCTGGTGCTGCCGAAGTCGTGCCGGAAACGCTGGAAGCCGCCATGATGCTGGCTTCGCACGCGCTCATTCATGCCGGAGTGCCGATCAATCGGGTGCTCAGGCGGGTTCGTCAGACCCGGGCAGTACGTTATCGCAGCTTGCGTGGCTTCTTTCATGGCGAAAGCGATCATGACGACAATGCCCATGACAACGAAGAGCCGCGTCTGCGTTCCGTCCCGCTGGGCGACGGCGCCTACGCCATCGGCAAAACGCTGAGCGAACTGGCGGTCAACGGCAAAGGGGTTGAAGTGTCAGCCGTCCGGCGGCACAACTTACGGACGCTGGAACCCTCGGGAAGCCTGAGGTTTGAAAGTGGCGACGTGGTCGTGCTGCTCGGTGTGCCGGGGGCGTTGGCAAAAGCAGAGGCCAGACTGCTAAAAGGATAAGGGATCCGTCAACGAAAAAGCCCGCCGAAGCGGGCTTCTTCGTATGTTTGGTTTGAGTATCAGTATCCGACGCAGACTGTGTATTGCGTTGCGTCTGCCGGGTTCGGTTCGTTGGTGCCTGCAGTTCCGGCAAATGCTGAGAACACTCGCAAAGTGCCTGTTGCTGCGTTTCCGTCATCCATCGTCGTATCGAGTTGTCTGGCGAAACGACCGGTTATGAGACCTGAACAAGCAAAAAAAGTACCGTTCCAGCCAGCCATAGGAGGGGTTCCTTGTACGCCTATGCGACCACCTTCCGAATTAAGTGGGACAAATGCCCCAACCCCACCAGCGCCGCTGAATGAGGTCGGTCCAACAGCCAGATTGGCCAAACGAATATGTTGCCAGAAGAGAAAACTTTCGTCTGTTGTGGTTGTTGAGTCCCAAGCGCCTTCGACGACGCCGTTTCCTACCGTGCCTGGGGTCGTTGCTGTTGTGCCGCCGACACGAGTCGCGTCACGGTCGTCACCGGGAAGCGAGCGGAAGCGATCCTGATAGCCGTAGATGAAGGTAGGTATGGAGCGGAAGTCGCTTGCCAAGCTCTTCACTTTCGCGCTATTGATCAGTTCCTGGCCCTTCAGTACGCCGCCCAGTAGCAGGCCGATGATGACGAGTACAATGGCAATTTCGACCAGTGTGAAACCCGATTGTTGATTTTTCATTTTGTTTCCCCTGCTATGACGTTAGTAACAGGCAGTTATTAGCAGATTTCGTGCCACGCTCAGGGGCTTATTTTTGTCGGCTTTAAGGGCGATTTGCCCGAAAATATGTCCATTCTTCGACATCTCTGTCGGGGATTGAACTGCGGCGGTGGATTGATGACAGTTTTGGGGCGGTTTCAGGAGTGCAGGCATGACGGTATTTAGCCGCTTCGGCAGTTTTCTCAGAGCGCGCCAGCGCTGGCTGTTGATTGCGTTGCTGGTGGTTTTGCACCTGACGCTGCTGGCCGGAGTGGGGTCGCCGGCGAGCCTGATGTTCTGGCTCGTTGACCTTGGCCTGTTCATCCTCTGGCAGCCGTTTATTCAGGCGGAACGAAAACTCGACTCCAGCGCGCTGTTATGGACGCTGTCAGTTATCGCCGGTGGCGTGTGGTTGTTTGGCTGGTGGCTGCTCATTCTCTGGGTGGTCGCACTGACGGCGCTGCTGGGCGGGCGGGTAATGCTGCTTGGCCATCGCCCGACGCGAATTTTTTACCTGCTGGCTTTCGCCTATCTGCTTGGCGCCCTGCTGATCTGGTTGGTACCCAAGGTCGTGCCGGATGCGTCTTTGATTGGCCCGTCTCTGGACGTTCCGTTTGCATGGGGCGCCCCCCTGCTTTTTGTGGCCATGCTGCTGCTGCCGCGCCCCCGCACGATCCGCATGCCAAGTCGTGGCATGGTCGATTTCTTTTACAGCCTGTTTATCTTTCTGCTGATTTCCGTGCTGGTACTGGGCAGTTTGGCCTTCATGTTGCTGCGAAATTCCCTCTATATCGAAGCGGTATTCAAAACGCTGGTATCAATGGCAGGCATGCTTTTGCTTATCGCCTGGGCGTGGAATCCCCGTCCGGGATTCAGCGGCATCGGCGTGTTCTTTTCACGTTATTTGCTGACCATTGGATTGCCCTTTGAAACCTGGCTGCAGCGACTGATGGAATGTGCGGAAAGTGAGCATGATCCCGACCGGTTTTTACGCTCGGCGTTTGAACGCATGCTTGAGTTGCCGTGGCTGGTGGGTGGCGCCTGGTCGCCCGCGAGCGGTGCTATGGCGGGCTCAGGCCGCTTTGGTCAGGTATCGGCATTTCGCCATGATTTTTCAAATCTACCCTTATTATTGACGCTCTATACGCAACACAAGCTCAGCCCTTCGCTGGTCTGGCATTTCCAGTTGCTGGCACAACTGACCAATGAGTATTACATCACCAAGCAACGCGCTCGCGAGTTGCAGCAGATAAGTTACCTGCGTGCGGTGCATGAAACGGGTGCCCGCTTGACGCACGATGTGAAGAATCTGCTGCAGTCACTGAACAATCTGTGTTTTATAGCGCAGCAGTCGCCGGATGGTGAGGATGGTGTACCGTTGGCGCGGCAACTGAGGCAACAGTTGCCACAGATCACGCAACGTTTGCAGCAGACGCTGGAGAAGTTGCAGGCCCCCCATGCACCGCAAACGGAAGTGAGCGGGATCGTTTTTGCCGGTGTGTGGTGGGAGATTGTTCAGCAGCGTTATTCACAGGACGGCATTATTTTCACCCCGGTTGAATTCGATGCTGCAGCCTGTTTGCCAGCTACGCTCTTCGACAGCGTGGTCGATAATCTCGTGCGCAACGCGCTACTCAAGCGTCAAATCGAGAGTGGCCTGACATTGCATGTGACGCTTTCGGCCAACGCGGAATTGTTAAGTGTTTGCGACAGCGGTAGCGCCGTGCGCGAGGAAGTCTTTAACGATCTGTTGCGCGCCCCGGTGGCCTCGGATAACGGGCTGGGTATCGGGCTGTATCATGCTGCGCGGCAAGCCGAGAGCTACGGTTATGAACTGCGGCTGGCGAGTAATGTGGCAGGGCGGATTTGTTTTGAGTTGAGTAAAAGTTAACCAGCGCGCAGCCTCCCTGTAGAGGGACGGAGAACACGGAGAGCACGAAGAGAAGCAAAGAGTTTGAATTCTTTGGAAGGCACCTGTTGAAGGAAGAGAAAGACCTCAGGATTTTATGGTTTTCTCCGTGTTCTTCGTGCTCTTCGTGGTTAAGGTTGTTTTTAAGGGCGGTCGCTCATGACGTCTTCCGCCCTATGGCGCGGTACACCACCATGTTGCCTTTGCCCTTGAGATAGATCGTTTGCGGATCGTGGAAGGAAAAGCGCTGTTCCAGCCGCCGGTACGTTGCTTCATCGACCTGTACCATGCCCGGGACACCCTCGCTGGTGATGCGGCTGGCGATATTGACAGTATCGCCCCACAGGTCGTAGATAAACTTCTTCTTGCCGACAACGCCGGCAACCACCGGGCCGGTGCCGATGCCAATGCGGACTTCAAGTCGCATCTGGTTGATGTGGAAATCGCGCTGCAGAAGATCGCGCATCTCAAGTCCCATATCGACCAGTGCATCGGAATAGTCGCTGCGCTGGTCGTTCAATCCGCCTGCGACCATGTAGGCGTCGCCAATCGTTTTAATCTTCTCCAGACCGTATTTTTCGGCCAGCTCATCAAACGACGAAAAAATCTTGTTGAGCATTGAAAACACCTGCTGCGGGCTTAGGCCCTCGGCAACCCGGGTGAAGTTGACGATGTCGACAAACATCACGGATACATCGGCAAAGCCGTCCGCTATCGTTTGATTGCTGTTCTTCAGCCGCTCGGCAATCGAGCCCGGCAGAATATTCAGCAGCAGTCGTTCTGAACGATCTTGTTCAACTTGCAGTTGCTGATGGGCTTCTTCAAGATGCGCTTGGGTTTTCTGTTTTTCGCTAGCCGAGTAACGAAGCAGCAGAAAAACAATGGTGGATACAGCCGCAAAATTGAGCGCGAAAAAGAAGACCGTGGTCTGCGCGGGGACTTTGATTTGCGCGCTGGGCAATGAGTCAGCGAGATAGTAATCAAAGCTGCCGGAGAGTGCTGTGAGAAAAATGTAGGCAAAAAACCAGGCCAGCGATTCGCGCGGGCCGATGAACAACACGGCACCAATCGGCGCCAGCAGTGCCCACAAGCTAACGCCACTGGCTGTAATGAAGTTGCCCATGCTCCATTGCGCCACAAAGGGCATGAACAAGAACAGCGCTAACTGGATCAGACGGAAACCGTCAAAATTAAGGGTTTTAAGGTAAACGACCAGGTTGCCGACAAGCAGCAACTGGAAGACAAAGGGAATGGTTGAGGAGAATTGTGGACCGAGTTGCCAGTAGATAAACAGCCATAGCATCGAAGCGAAGCTGATCAGGCCGGTGGCAAAAATCAGCAGTGATTTTTGCAGACGTAATTCCTCGGAGTCGGTTGGCAGAATGCCGGCATTGCTGAAACCGTCGAGAAAACTGCGTTGTTTGCTCATGAATAATCTGACACTGTCATTGAATGCTGAATGGCTGATTTGACTCCAAACTGCGGAGGCGGTCAAGCCGGGTTGAAGACTTCATGCGCTTGCGGGCTAGATCAATAGGTGAGTTGTTTGAAATGCCCTGCGGGGCAAATAGGTCGGTCGTTTTGAAACAGGGTGCCGTGGTAGGCAGGGTTGATGCGATTCTCAAGGCATGCGAGCCAAGTTTGAAATAATGTTCGTGTCGAGAAGAAAATCCTTGCTCATAGAACATTGTCGTCCAAGGGTTTTAGTGCGACATCGATGTCTGGAAAGTCGACATCGAGGGATCCCCAGCCGGCCAGCAGCCCGAGCAGGTCGTGCGGCCTGATCGATTCGATGATCAGCCGGTCGCCGCTTTTTTTGATGATGGCTTCGTGGCCGGGCAACTCGAACTCCCGAGGAATACGCAAGGCTTGGTTGGCACCGTTGCGAAAGAGCTTTACGTGACGTTCCGGTAACATAACAGGTCTCCACATTTTCTGAGGCATAGGCTATCTCGTGGGTTTTGAGAAAGCAACTCTGGGGCGCTTTCCGGGACAGGGTCAAGCCCAGGGCTCGAAAGAACTTGGCCTGACGGTGGCGTGTAGAAAATGCATGCCGATTAATCATTTTTACAAATCCGAGTTTGAATCCTGAATTTGTAACAATGGCGGTCAGGTCGTTAAAGGCCGAGTCTTTTTAATGCACGCCGGCATTGGTTTTTAATGAGTTACGCAATGCCCTGTGAGGAAAGCAGGACGGTCGTCTTGAAATGCAGTGCCGTGGTAGGCAGTGTTCATGCGGTTATCGAGGCATACGGCTCAAAGAGTGTCTATTGGCGGGCGTTCTGGATTGGTTCGCAAAAAACGCCCGTTATGGCAAGCGGCCGGCGGCGATCATGCGGTTGTAGAGAATGTTGGGAGAGAGCCAAACAACCAGATCGTCAAACTCACTTCCGGCGGCATTGCTTTGTGTGCGCAACACAAAATCATTATCAGCATTTTGGTTTGAAATTTCATCAAGCCCAAGTGGAGCTGGATTTGTAACTCCCGCAACGTTGAAAGCACCGGCACCATTCTTCCCATGCGAGACAATTACTGCCGGTAGAGCGCTGCTGATTACTGTTGAACAGGCTGAGTTTTCGCAGACTCTCAACGTACCTGTAGTGCTTAGGTTAAAACCATAGTCATTTCTCGCGAAAGCTGGCGTTACGCGATAGCGGAAGCGATTATTCCAGGAATCCTGGCGTCCGACTCCAATATCTACCCATGGAAGCCGACCTTCCGATGATGTACAGCCAGTTCCTGTCCTATTTTCAACCCCGTCATTATCGGTGTCTGGACAGGGGAAATAGGGCTTTCCGTCGACTGATGCCGAATGGCTGGCTGCAAAGCCGATCATTGCTTCTTTAATCTCGGTCAATGATTTTTCGGTTTCACTAACGTCGCGTAAATCCATTTGCGAGCTCAGCGGAATAATCATGCCACCGATCAAAAGGGAAACGATGACCAGTACGATGGCCAGCTCAGTCAATGTAAAGCCGGTATTCATGCTCTTCGAGTGATTTACTTGAGTATGGATGCAGGCTATTGGCATGTGGGCTGGCTCGGAGTTATCGTGCAGCTTACGGGTGTCGGAGTATTAATAGTCATCGTCACTTGCTGCCTGCTTAGATTAACGTTATAGGTGATCAATGGGTACCAGATATTGCTGGCCATCGAGGTGTTCGTTGCACTGGCAAAAAGTGGCGTCAACTCGGTGTGTGGTATGAAACCGTTCAATTGCGATACGAAAGGAACTCCGCCCAAGTCGGCCGAAGCCCAAGGAAAGTTGTTGCCATTTGCGCTGTAGTAATTTAGCAGTCCGGTCGCGCCGTCCCCCCTGATTTCTGACAGAATCCTTCGATTGACCGCGCGAAAGAGATCGCTTCTAGTAATGGTCACAAGGCGATCATTGAATACTCCAGGTGCTCCTGTGGTGACGAAAGAGGTTGTTCCGGTATTGTTGATACCGTCGAGATATTGCGCAACATTTGGAGGGAGCGCTGATGTCGGGAGGGGACGGTTCTGGCCGGCCAGCGGCGCGCCTGGGGAAAAGATAATTGCTGCGGCACTGTTCGGGGTGCCGTCAACTGTTAATTGGGCAATAGTATTCCCATTGATTGGGGAAGTGCGAAACCCCGGTGACAGGGCATACCACAGCGGCTCACCTGTTTCGTCACGCAATTGAGGTAATTTGAGCGTGCGCCACGGCAGACGGCCAACCTGCAGTGAATTTCCGCAACTGAGCAGTGCCGTGCCTTCGGTGAGGGGGTTCCCGATAAGCGTAGTATCTTCAGGGCAGGGAAGCATGCCAGGGGTCGTGTTACGTGAAGCTGACCAGCCAATGATTGCTTCTTTCGCCATTGCAAGTGTTTGCATTGTTGCTTGGTTGTTAGTTATGGTTGAACGCGTGACCAAGCGGTTAAGAAAAAGACTAAGAGCGGCGATTGCGCCAATGAGCATGAATATAAGCAATGCCGCCCCACGCTGGCGGTCAATAAAGGCCGAGAAGTGATTTTGAGCCATGGCCTATTTTGCGACGCTTGACTTAATACTGATCTGACCGCCACCGAGCAAATCAGTTGCTTCGCCGGTGTTGCGGTTGACCGTGTCGCCCACATTGGCTTTTCCCGCCGGGGCATCAGCCGCCTGCACGACGATCTTGCCTGGATTCTTTTGGCTCGAAATTACAGACACACCGCTTTGTTTGTCATTCTCGTTTTGCGATATGCCGTTGATCCACGTCGTACGCTTGCCGCTGCTACGCGTGACCACGCCGTTGATGGTCAGCGTCGGGTCTTCGGGAATTTCCTGCTTTTCCTGAATGTTAAGTTGGCGCTGGCGATCAAGAGTCTGCCGGCGTTCGGGGGTAAAGAACAGGCGGCCGAGGTCGTCTTCCGCGCTGGCGGTCGGGCAGAGGGTGGCCATGAGAGCGAGGGCGGCAAAAAGCCAGGCAAGGCTTGCCTTGTGCCGGGTCGGGCCAAGTGGGCCGTCATGATGAAACGCGCGAATTACCGTCATTCCGGCGTAGGCCGGAATCCGACCGCAGGAAGTGCAGAGCCAGCGGTGCGTTCCTGGATTCCGGGTCAAGCCCGGAATGACGAAGTATCCATCCATATCAACATGGCCGACTGTTTGGGGCGTTTTCATGGTCATTCTCCCCTTCCTTATTTGCTGGCGGCTTCGCGTAGCGTGACCCAGTCGATCTGGCAGTCGGCCTGCAACTGGGCGTGCGATCCGCTTTCGGCACCGCCGCGCGGCAGACGCGAAACGTTGCAACTCTTGACTTGGATCAGCGCCCTGGCCTGCTGGCGCAAGTCATTTATCAGTCGTATCAGGTCTTCTTCGTGCAGCAGTTTGAGCTGCACTTTCATGGCGCTAGCGTAGAAGGCAAAACCGCTGCCGGGTGTGGCATCAAGTGCGCGTTGCGGTGCGATTTCGTATTGCAGGTCGATCAGGCGACGTTTGTCGCGAATGTCCTTGAGCAGTTCTACCCATTCCAACCGTTGCTCTTCGCCGATTACACCGCGCAACTGGAGCTTGCTGAACAAGGCTGATTTTTGCTTGATTTCGTTCTCTTCACTTCGAACGCGTCTGAGTTTTCCGTCAAAATCGTTACGTTCTGCTTGGGCCGCAGTCCGTTCGAGTTTTGCCGTTTTGGCCGAATTAAGAGAGACATAAATGGCACCAGTGCCAAAGGCAATCATCAGCACGGCCGCCAGCAGACTGAGCTGCAGTTTCGGGAAGTCGGCGCTGGTCAGCTTCATGATCCGAGCTTTCTGATGATCTGCAAGCTGAACGAGCGCGGCTTGTTGTCTTCAACCGTGGTGTCTCCACCTTTCAGCGATTTGGCCGATTCGATGTCAAAAGGTCGTTGCAGAACATCCACCTGCAGTTT
>JANNGP010000120.1:0-22156 GCA_031403915.1 Betaproteobacteria bacterium | reverse complement strand
CCCGGGTGGTGCCTTGCCACTAGTCGTTATCGTGATGATGCAGGTCGGCATCCCGGCTGAAGGCATCGGCATTGTACTTGGTGTTGATCGTTTGCTGGATATGTGCCGGACGACGCTGAATGTTTCCGGTGATCTGGTTATTGCCAAATTGGTGAGTGCCAGTGTCGAGCAGGATGCGCAACCAAAAAGCTGAGTACTAGCTAGATCAGTGCCCGATTCTAGGGTGGATAAAAAACGGCGCCCCATGGGGCGCCGTTCTTGATGGGCAAATAAGAATATTCAGTCGTTCCGGCGCGCACTGCCGATGGCACGCAGGAACTCATTGCGCAGTTGATCCGACGTTTCGAATTCGCCTGTAAAGGATTGCGTGATGACGCGCTCGTCACCGCGCCGGTCTTCACCGAGCAGCAGACACAGTTGCTCGGCCTCAACCACACAGGCCGCACCGCGCGCTTTGCCGTGGTGCATCAGCGCTTCGGCGATGTCGCGGGTCATCCACTCCTGATAGGTAAAGCGGTGGCCGATGGCGTCAACCAGCCGTGCGATACGGCCAAAGCCGTGCAAACGTCCGCCGGGCAGGTAGGCGACATGAGCCAGGCCGCGAAAAGGCACCAGATGGTGCGGGCAGACACCGTGGATGGCAATGCCGCGAACGACCACCATGTCTCTGCGGTGGTCTTCAAACCCGTCGCCAAGCGCGTTGGCCGGGTCGAGATCGTAGCCGCCGAGCAGACGTTTTTGCCAGAGCTCGCGAACACGCTGCGCAGTTCGACCCATATGTTCGACGTTGGGCGCAATGCCGCAGGCGCTGAGCAGGTCGCTGACGGCCTTCTCGAAAGCCGGAGCGTCAAACGAGTTTTTGCGCGGAATCCCGATTTCTGCTGCGGCAGGTGGCGGATGGTCGTGCTCAGTGCAGTCGGACATGGCGTACTCCCGGTCGAAGATGTTGATGATGATACACGCCCTGCACTAACGCTGTTTCAGCCTGTCTGAGGTGTAAATGACCATTTTTGGCAGTTAGGGGCAGCCATTAGTGGCCCGGATGAGCGATAATGCACGCCTTGCGTTGTTTTGAAGGCCTGTCGTCACGGGGATGGTGCCTGTTGGGTTCTGGAAGGACATAGATGAAGTGTGTAGATGATTTCCGTCTGAAGTTGGGCAACAAAGAACTGATACCCATCGTCACTGGAGGCATGGGGGTTGATATTTCGACAGCCGAACTGGCGCTTGAAGTCGCGCGGCTGGGCGGTATCGGGCATATTTCCGATGCCATGGTTAATACCGTGGCGGATCGGCGCTTCAATGCCAAGTTTGTTAAAGACAAGCTCAAACAATACAAATTCAACGTTGCAAATACCGACAAGTCAGTGGTTCAGTTTGACCTGGGTCAACTGGCAGAAGCGACCAAAATGCATGTGGGACGTACGATGGAGGCCAAGCGCGGTGATGGCCTGATCTTCGTCAACTGCATGGAAAAGCTGACCATGAATGCGCCCAAGGAAACCTTGCGCGTACGCATGCAGGCGGCACTCGACTCCGGCGTTGATGGCATTACGCTGGCTGCAGGCCTGCATCTCGGGTCATTTGCGCTGATCGAAGATCATCCCCGCTTCCGTGATGCCAAACTGGGCATCATCGTTTCGTCCTTGCGTGCGTTGCAACTCTTTATTCGTAAAACGGCACGCAGCAATCGCTTGCCGGACTATGTTGTCGTTGAAGGGCCGCTGGCAGGCGGTCACCTGGGTTTTGGCATGGACTGGGCGGCGTATGACCTGGTGACCATTGTTGCTGAGATTCAGGCCTGGTTGCGCGACGAGAAGCTTGATATACCGCTGATTCCGGCGGGCGGCATTTTTACCGGCAGCGATGCGACCTCCTTTCTTGAGAATGGCGCAGCGGCGGTGCAGGTGGCAACACGTTTTACCGTCGCCAGGGAGTGCGGGTTGCCGGAAGACGTGCAGCAGCAGTACTTCAAGGCCAGTGAAGAGGAGATCGTGGTCAATCTGATCTCGCCGACAGGCTACCCGATGCGCATGCTGTCCAGCAGCCCGGCGATTGGTGATGGAATCCGCCCGAATTGCGAGGCGTATGGCTATATTCTGGATGCTCACGGCAGTTGCTCCTACATCACGGCCTATAACCGTGAGGTGGCCGAGAATCCTGGCGTCAAACGACTTTCAGTAAAGGACAAGACCTGTTTGTGCACCCAGATGCGTAACTTTGATTTGTGGACCTGCGGTCATTACACCTACCGGCTCAAGGACACCTCGCGCAAGCTTGAAGATGGCAGTTACCAGATGTTGAGTGCAGAGCATATTTTTAACGATTATCGGTTCAGTACTGACAACAAGATTGCCTTGCCGGAGTAGTTTCGGGTTTCGGGCTGAAAACTTAATTAGACTCTGGCGCCCGGCCTTGCTATTGTTACGAAGTAGTTCTCTTAACGTTTTAATCTGGAGGCTCTCAATTGGGCACGAAGCTATACGTCGGCAATCTAAGCTACGACATCAAAAAGAACGATCTGGAGCAAATGTTTGCCGCGCACGGTACGGTGACTTCAGCTCAGGTTATTACTGACCGGGAAACACAACGCTCGAAGGGATTCGGCTTTGTCGAGATGGGTTCCGAGCAGGAAGCACAAGCCGCTATTTCTGCCTTGAACGGCAAAGATATTGATGGCCGTGCTTTGACGGTGAATGAAGCCCGTCCGCAGGAGCCGCGTAGCGGTGGCGGTGGTGGTGGCTTTGGCGGGCAGCGTCGCGGCCCGGGCGGCGGTGGCGGCGGTGGCGGCGGTGGCCGTGGCGGCGCTGGTGGCGGTCGCTACTGATAGTTTCTATGGACGCCGGGTCTGAATCGCTGACGTGTTTCGTTAGCGATTTCTGACGTGGCGTTTTATTTTGTGCAGTGCTTCATTCGGCCTTAGTGCAGATCAGGGATATTGTTTTGGCAAAACCAAATTACTCGTTTGAAAAACGCCAGAGAGATCTGGAAAAGAAAAGAAAACAGGAAGAAAAGCGCCTGCGCAAGCTCGCGGAGAAGAAACCCGCCGGTGAGGGCGGTGATGGCGCGGCCTCCGACGAAGCGGTTGCTGAGGATGACAAGCCGGCTGACGCTGCCAACTGATCCGTTCCGGGAGAAGACTCCCCGGGCTGAAAGAAAAACTGCCTAGCGGCACACAGACAAGCTCGATTCTCGCACGGCATGTCGTTCTTCCTTTCTCACTATTGCCGGTAAATTCGCAGACAGTCGTCCTAACGGGCATGGATGAGGTTCCACCCCACACTATGAAAGACAAAGGCTTGCCCGTTTCCCTCACCCCCGACCCCTCTCCCAGAGAGCGAGGGGAGGTTCGAGAGTCGCGCGTGCGACTTTCACACTAAATGCTCAGTTATCGCCATGCCTTCCACGCCGGTAACCATGCCGACGTTCTCAAACACCTCGTTCTTGTTCAACTGATCCGCTACTTGGGCCAGAAGGACAAACCGTTCTGGATCATCGATACGCACGCCGGTGCCGGCGCTTATTCACTGGATTCCGGCTATGCCGTCAAATTGGCGGAATACAAGGAAGGTATCGGTCGTCTGTGGGCGCGCAATGATTTGCCGGCAGCGCTGGCCGATTATGTTGAACTGGTACGCAAGATCAACCCGGATCGCCGCTTGCAGAGCTATCCCGGCTCGCCTTATTTCGCTTTGTGGACCCTGCGCGAGCAGGATAGATTGCGCCTGTTTGAGTTGCATAGCAAAGACGCGCGCCTGTTGCAGGAGAATTTTCAGGATTCAGGAAAACAGGTCATCGTTGAGTCGACCGATGGGTTCGCAGGTCTCAAAGCGCTGTTGCCGCCGCCTTCACGGCGTGCGCTTGTTCTCATTGACCCGTCTTACGAAGAAAAACAGGATTACGAGCGGGTATTCCACACCTTGAAAGAGTCGCTGGAGCGTTTCCCCGGCGGAACCTATGCGCTGTGGTACCCGCAACTCACGCGCCTTGATGCCCACGAATTGCCCAGGCGTTTGAAGCATCTTCCGGCCAAGAGCTGGTTGCATGTGGCTCTGCGCGTAAAGGAACCGGCCAAGGATGGTTTCGGTATGCACGGCAGCGGCATGTTCATCCTCAACCCGCCGTGGACGCTGCATGAAACGCTGGCCGAGGTGATGCCGTTTCTGGCCGAGGTGCTGGGGCTGGATGCAGGGGCGGGCTATACGCTGGAGCAGCAAGCGGGTTGAATTTTACTAACCCGATTAACCACGAAGTTCACGAAGAGCACGAAGAAAAAAAAGTGTTCAGATTCGTTAACCGAAGTGTCTGGTCGGACAGTTTTGCAGCGTTTGTTTCTGATTCTCTTTGTGTTCTTCGTGTTCTTCGTGGTTCAAAAGTTTTCAATCCTCAAGTTCCGTGTGTTTCCGGCTTGAACCATAGCTCTTGTCGACTGGGTACTTTGCCGCGTTCTTTTCAAGCTTGGCGCGAGCCGCGGCTTCCAGATCAATGCCGGCACGATCCGCGATCAGCAGCAGGTAAAGCAGCACGTCGGCGCATTCGTCACGCAGCGCTTCGCGTGTGGTTTCGTCCTGCAGTGCGGCGTCCAGATCGGCGTCGTTCTTCCACTGCGTGAGTTCGAGCAGTTCTCCCGCTTCCAGATTGAGCGAGACGATCAAGTTGCGTAGGGTGTGAAACTGCGCCCAGTTGCGCTCGTCGCGGAACTTGAGCAAGGCCTCGGTGAGCGCGCGGATTTCCATGGCTTATCCAAAAAAACGTGCACGTGCCTCAGTCGGCAGCGTCATCCCCGTCGCCTCGGCGCGGGCCAATAGTTCCCAGTAGTAGCGGTAGGAAGCGCGGTCGTGCAAACGGCCTTCGTGGGCGATCGGTGCCCAGTCCTTGTCCTGCGCGGCAATCAGAATGGCCGTGGCTAACTCGACTTCCGAAAAATCGGGGCGCATGGCCTCGACGATGGGCATGATCTGGTTGGGGTGGATGCTCCACATGCGCAGATAGCCGAATTCATTACGCGCACGCCGGGCATCGTTGCGGATGACGTCGAGGTCTTTCAATTCGGTGGTGACGTTGTGGGTCGGCACAACGCCGTGCGCTAAAGCAGCCGTGGTGATTTCACATTTTGCGCGCGCCACCAGTGGATGCTCGAACTGCCCCGGACTCTTCATCGCCGAACCGGGAATCGCGCCGTGATGGCCGGAGACAAAATCCATCAGGCCGAAGTCGAGCGACTCCACACCGGGCAGGGCGGCAATCGCCCATACGTCGTGTAGTGCGCCCAAGGTTTCGATCAAGACGTGGATAGGGATTTCCCGCTTTATTCCGGCGGCGGTCTCAACCTTGCGCAGCGCCGCGATCTGGGCGCGCACGTCGTCGACGCCACGCGGTTTGGGCAGCGTGATGAAGGGCAGGCGGCTGCCGGCGCGTGAAACAAGAATCTCCAGATCCTGCTGCCAGTGGGGGTGCGTAAAGTCGTGGATGCGCGCGGCGACACGATCAAAGAGGTTGTCATCGCTCATGATGATGCCGGCGGCCATTTCGGCATGCTCGCGTTCGGCGCCGGCATGGGCGCCGTCCTCGCAGTCACAGGTGATGTCGAATACCGGCCCCAACTCGTTCTGCAAAGCGAGCGCCTTGCGCATGAGCTTTTCCGAGCCGGCGTAATGGTCGACGGCAGGGAGTATGGGGAATGGTTTTTCGCCGGGGAAGAGAACGTCGCTCGGGTGTCGCATGGGGAAATCCGGATCAATCAAAGGTAAAGCGTCATTTTACAGTGTCAGTGGAGGTCGATAGGGGAAATAGGGGGGATTGCATTTGACGCAAAAATCGACCGCAGAGGCGCGGAGGCGCAGAGCAACGCAGAGAAAAACGAACGGAATTCCAGAAAGCGCCTCAACAATACGGCTTTTGCCTTTCTCTGCGACACCTCTGCGCCTCAGCGCCTCTGCGGTGGACTTTGTTGTTGAATGCAACTCCGCTGAAAGGCGAAAAAAAGCCGCAGACGGGCTGCGGCTTTTCAGGGCGACTAGCTAGGCAAATCGGCGATTCGCCCGCGCAGCCATTTGCTCTAGAGCATCGACTTGACGGCTTCCGCCTCGTCGGTCAACTCCTTCAGCGTCTTGTTGATCTTTTCTTGTGAGTAGGCATCGATTTCAATGCCCTGGATGATCTTGTAGGAGCCGCCCTTGCACTCACAAGGGAAGCCGAACATGATGCCCTTGGGAATGCCGTAGGAGCCATCGCTCGGGACGCCCATGGTGACCCAGTCGTCGGAACCCAGAACCCAGTCACGGACGTGGTCGATGGCGGCGTTGGCGGCCGAGGCGGCGGACGAGAGACCACGCGCTTCGATGATGGCGGCGCCGCGCTTGCCGACGGTCGGCAGGAAGACATCGTTGTTCCAGGCATCGTCGTTGATCAGTTTCTTGACGCTGTCACCGTTCGAGGTGCAGTTGCGGTAGTCAGCGTACATCGACGGGCTGTGATTACCCCAGACGGCCATTTTCTTCAGGCTGGCGACCGGGCGGCCGGCTTTGGCGGCAGCCATTGAGATGGCACGGTTGTGGTCGAGGCGGATCATGGCGTGGTAGTTAGACGGGTTGGTACGGCCGACTTTCTTCGCGGCGGATGCGGCGATCAGGGCGTTGGTATTGGCCGGATTGCCGACCACCAGCACCTTGACGTCTTCCTTGGCGTTTTCGGCAATCGACTTGCCTTGAACGGTAAAGATGGCACCGTTGGCGGTCAGCAGATCAGCACGCTCCATGCCGGGGCCGCGCGGGCGGGCGCCGACCAACAGGCAAATGTTGGCATCCTTGAATGCAACATCGGGGTTATCGGTGGCGATCATGCCGGCAAGCAGCGGGAAAGCACAGTCATCCAGTTCCATCATGACGCCCTGACAGGCCTTCTGGGCTTGCGGCAGATCGAGCAGTTGGAGAATGACGGGTTGGTCTTTGCCGAGCATTTCGCCGGAAGCGATACGGAAAAGAAGGCTGTAACCGATTTGGCCGGCTGCGCCGGTCACGGCGACACGAACTGGGGCTTTGGACATGGTGAGACTCCTGTGGATGACAAAAACTGGGGTGGCCTGAAAGTGGCCGTTGTTTTGTCAGCAACTGGCCTGTCCGGGCGACTGGGAATAGATGCCAATCATAAGTGCGAACGCCGGTCAGTGTCAATTGCCAGATTGTAGTCCTATGTCTTATATAAGATATTTATAACAGGATGGACGAAACTTAAAATTTGTGCTGAAATTCTAACCTATGAACCGACCTTCGACCATTCACTCCCCGACCTTTAGCCCGCTGTATCGTCAGATCAGAGGGCTGATTACACGAAGCCTTGAGTCCGGCGAGTGGAATCCCGGCGATATTATTCCCAGTGAATCGGAGTTGGCAATTCGCTTTGGCGTAAGCCAGGGCACGGTACGCAAGGCCGTTGACGAAATGGCGGCAGAGAATCTACTGGTGCGCCGCCAGGGTAAGGGAACCTTTGTTGCAACACATAACGATCCGCGTTCTTTTTTCCGTTTCCTGCGCTTGGCGGCTAATGAAGGCGAACTGCAGGCATTGAAAAGCGTTCCTCTGGAATGCTGGCGAGCCAAGGCGGGTGCGGATGTTGCTCGCACTATGGCGATTGCAACAGGCGCGCCGATCATCATTGTGCGTCGACTGTTGCGCTTTGGAAACGAGCCGGCGGTCTTCGACGAAATCTATCTCCCGGGGGAGCTGTTTCCTGATCTGACACTGGATATTCTCAAGTCAGGCGAGATGTCCCTCTACAGTTTGTTTGAGGGTCGTTATGGCGTGCACATGATTCGTGCAGATGAACGTTTGCGTGCTGTATCTGCTGACAGAGTAAGCGCAGAGTTGTTGCAAGTGGCTGAAGGAAGTCCGTTACTGCTGGTTGAGCGCGTGACATTTACCTATGCCAACAAGCCGGTGGAATGGAGGCGCGGATACTATTCCACACAGAATTTCCACTATCACAATGAACTCGGGTGATATGCCAACAGATTGGGTGTGCAATATTCATGTGCTTAGGCGGTCTATTTGATGGACGCTGTCGCTGAACTGAACCGATTGCGCTGGCGCTGTACGCATCGTGCGCTGCTGGAGATGGATTTGCTGCTTGGCGGGTTTCTTGAGAAGAAATTTTCAAGTCTGAATGCGGAACAAGCGTTGGTGTTTGTGGAACTGGCCGATATGGAAGATCTGGAACTATGGTCCCTGATCACCGGAAAAACAGAGTGCAAAAATGCGTTGCAGGCTGAAGTTGTCGCCATGCTGCGTGACGTAAGAGTAAAGTAAGGTAAGTACCTCAATATATAGTTTGTTTTAAACTTTGTGACTTCAAATACTTGAACAGGAGATTTAGATGACAACCGAACGTAAGGCAGTTTTGACCATTGATGGGCAGGACGCTGTTGAATTTCCAATTATGTCGCCGGTTCAAGGCAATGACTGCATCGACATCCGGACTCTGGGTGCCAAGACCGGCTTGTTCACCTACGATTCGGGCTTTTTGTCCACCGCGGCTTGCCGGTCCAAGATCACCTTCATTGATGGCGATAAGGGAGAGCTTCAGTACCGTGGCTACCCGATCGAGCAACTGGCAGAGAAGTGCAACTTCCTCGATGTCGCCTATCTTCTGAAGCATGGCGAGCTACCCAACATCAAGGAAAAGTCAGAGTTCGAGTCCCTTATCAAAAAGCACACCATGGTGCACGAGCAGATGGCCAAGTTCTATCAGGGCTTTCGCCGTGACGCACATCCGATGGCGGTCATGGTTGGCGTGGTTGGTGCCTTGTCGGCGTTTTATCATGATGCTGAAGATTTCGCCGACGCTGAACACCGTAACATCAGCTTCAACCGCATTGTGGCCAAACTACCGACCATTGTTGCCATGGCCCACAAATACACGGTGGGCGAGCCCTTCATGTATCCGCGCAATGATCTGGGGTATACCGCCAACTTCATGCACATGATGTTCGGTACGCCCTGCGAAAAATACGAACCGAATCCGGTTCTGGTGCATGCCCTCGATACGATTTTCACCCTGCATGCCGACCATGAGCAAAACGCTTCGACGTCGACCGTTCGTTTGGCAGGATCGTCAGGCGCTAATCCCTACGCCTGTATTTCTGCGGGTATTGGGTGCCTTTGGGGACCGGCGCACGGTGGCGCCAATGAGGCTTGTCTCAAGATGCTCGAAGAAATCGGTGATGTGTCGCGTGTGCCGGAATACATCAAGCGTGCCAAGGATAAAAACGATGACTTCAAGCTGATGGGCTTCGGTCACCGTGTGTACAAGAACTTTGACCCGCGCGCTACGATCATGCGCAAGGTCTGCACCGATGTGTTGAAGGAACTCGGGCTGGAAAACGACCGCCTCTTTAAGCTCGCGCTGGAACTGGAAAAAATTGCGCTTGAGGACGAATACTTCATTGAGAAGAAGCTGTACCCGAACGTTGATTTCTACTCGGGTATCGTGCAGAAAGCCATTGGCATCCCGACCTCGATGTTCACCTGCGTTTTTGCGCTGGCGCGCACGGTTGGCTGGATGGTGCAATGGGAAGAAATGATTGCCGATCCGGAATTCAAGATTGGTCGGCCGCGTCAGCTTTATATCGGAACGCCGGTGCGTGACGTTCCATCGATCGACAAACGTTAAGCAGTAACCGAAGGCGGTGGCGAAAGCTGCCGCCTTTCTCTTTAGATCATCAGCCATTTGAATTCGCTGGCCGATCGTTCGGTGCCTGCCCCAGAAACCCTGAAAACAGGTAACTGCCATGATGAAACAGCTGTCCGGAACTTCTCTACTTTTTGGCGGCAACGCTCCATTCGTAGAAGAACTTTACGAAAACTATCTCGATAACCCTGCCTCGGTTCCCGGCGAGTGGCGCGACTACTTCGACAAACTGGCGCAATTGCCTAGCAGCGTAGCGCGTGATGTTCCGCATCTGCCGGTGGTGAACGCGTTTGCCGAACAAGCCAAGAATGGCGGTTATCGTGCAACGGCATCCATGCCGGTCGATGACAAGAAACAAGTCAGCGTACTGCAAATGATCAGTGCCTTCCGTTCGCTGGGTGCGCGCTGGGCTAATCTTGATCCGCTCAAACGCCAGACTCGTCCGAAGCTAAACGAACTGGAGCCTTCTTTCTACGGCCTGGCTGATGCGGATATCAATACCTTGTTCAACGCCGGCTCATTCAAGGGCGTTGCCGAGCGGGCGTCATTTGGACAAATTTTTGATGCCGTCAAGGAGACTTACTGCGGATCGATCGGTGTTGAGTATATGTACATCAACAGCATCGTCGAACGCCGCTGGGTGCAAGCGCGTATCGAACCAATTCGTGCCAAGGGAACCTACACCTCAAGTCAGAAATTGCGTTTTCTTGAGCGGCTGACTGCGGCTGAAACCCTTGAGCGCTATTTGCACACCCGCTATGTCGGGCAGAAGCGGTTTTCGCTGGAGGGCGGTGAGTCCTTGATCGTTTCTCTTGACGAATTGATTCGTGTTGGTGGTGGTTTGGGTGTTGATGACATTGTCGTCGGCATGGCGCACCGTGGCCGTCTTAACGTACTGGTCAATACGCTGGGCAAGGAACCGGCGATGTTGTTTGACGAATTTGAAGGCAAGAAAGCACAGGATCTCACCTCGGGAGACGTCAAGTACCACCTGGGCTACTCGTCTGATGTTTCAACGCCGGGAGGGCCGTGTCATTTGACACTGGCCTTCAACCCGTCACACCTTGAAATCGTTAACCCGGTTGTCGTTGGTGCGGTTTATGCCCGCCAGCTTCGGCGCGATGAAAATAGGCATGACAAAGTTTTGCCGGTGCTGATTCATGGTGATGCGGCTGTCGCCGGACAAGGCGTCAATCAGGAAATGCTCAATTTTTCACAGACGCGTGGTTACGGCACGGGCGGTACGGTGCATATTGTGGTCAACAATCAGATTGGTTTTACCACCTCGGATCCGCGTGATTCCCGCTCTTCGTTGTATTGCACTGATATTTTCAAAATGGCGGGCGCACCCATTTTCCACGTCAATGGCGACGATCCCGAGGCCGTGGCACTGGTTACGCAGATGGCCATGGAATTCCGTCAGGAGTTCAAGAAAGATGTCGTTATCGATATCGTTTGTTTCCGGAAACTTGGTCACAACGAGCAGGACGAACCGATGGTCACGCAGCCGCTGATGTACAAACGGATTACGGCGCATCCGGGAACGCGCAAACTCTACGCGGACAAACTGGTGGCTGAAGGTGTGCTACCGGTTGATGGGCCGGAGGAGATGATCCAGAGTTACCGTGACCACCTTGATCGCGGCCAGCTGCTTTATAACCCGGTAATTGCCGGCTACACCAATCCGATTGTTATTGACTGGTTGCCCTTCCTGCCTAAAAAATACATCGAAAGTTGTGACACCTCTGTTCCGGTTAAAGAGATCAAGCGGCTT
Organism: Betaproteobacteria bacterium; assembly: GCA_031403915.1. Taxonomy (GTDB): domain Bacteria; phylum Pseudomonadota; class Gammaproteobacteria; order Burkholderiales; family Rhodocyclaceae; genus Propionivibrio. The sequence goes on along the minus strand of JANNGP010000120.1, from coordinate 10,698 downwards.
TCCGAGCGTTTGGCCTCGGTTCCCGAGACCTTCACCCTGCATAGCCGGGTGAAGAAAATCATCGATGACCGTCGGCTGATGGGTCAAGGCAGCATTCCCTTTGACTGGGGCATGGCGGAGAATCTGGCCTACGCCTCACTGCTGGTTTCCGGCTATGGCGTGCGTATTTCTGGAGAGGATGTCGGACGCAGCACCTTCTTCCACCGCCATGCCGCACTGCACGATCAGAAGCGTGAACACTGGGATGAGGGTACCTATTACCCGCTGGCCAACCTGCAGGAAAAACAGGCGTCCTTGCAGTGTTTCGACTCGGTCCTGTCGGAAGAAGCCGTGCTCGCATTTGAATACGGTTATGCCACTTCGAATCCTTATGAGTTGGTGATCTGGGAAGCCCAGTTCGGTGACTTCGTTAACGGCGCACAGGTGGTCATTGACCAGTTCATTGCCTCGGGTGAAACAAAATGGGGGCGTGCCTGCGGTCTCGTTATGCTTTTGCCGCATGGCTATGAAGGTCAGGGTCCGGAGCACTCATCGGCACGTATTGAGCGCTTCATGCAGTTGTGTGCTGAAATGAATATGGAAGTGTGCCAGCCGTCCACGCCGGCGCAGGTATTCCATATGTTGCGTCGGCAGGCCATTCGCAAGCAACGCAAGCCGCTGGTCGTGTTCACCCCGAAATCGCTGCTGCGCCACAAAGACGCGGTATCGACCATGGATGAAATTGCCAAGGGCGAATTCAAGTTGGTGATTGGCGAAGTTGATCCGATTGATGCCAAGAAAGTGACACGCGTCATCTTCTGTTCCGGCAAGGTTTACTACGACCTGATCGCTGCACGTCGCGAAAAGAATATTACCGATATCGCCATTGCCCGCCTTGAGCAGTTCTACCCCTTCCCGCAGGCGCAGTTCCAGGCTGAACTGGCCAAGTATCCGAAGGCCACCGAGATTGTCTGGTGTCAGGAAGAGCCTCGTAATCAGGGTGCCTGGTACTGGATTGCCTCACGTCAGCATCTGGACCGCTCGTTCAACAGCAAACAAAAATTGCTGCTCGTGTCGCGTCCGGCGTCGCCTTCCCCGGCGGCGGGTTATTACAGCAAGCACAACGCACAACAAAAAGCGCTGATCGAGTCCGCACTGGGCGAAATCGGACAGTACAAATTAGCTTAAATCGGAGAGAACATGATCATCGACGTCAAAGTTCCGCAGCTATCAGAATCCGTCGCCGAAGCGACCTTGGTGACTTGGCACAAGCGGGTTGGTGAGGCCGTTTCCCGGGACGACAACCTGATCGACATCGAGACCGATAAAGTCGTTCTGGAGTTGCCTGCGCCCGCGAGTGGTGTGCTGGTGGAAATCGTTAAAAAAGATGGTGACACCGTCGTGGCCGGCGAACTGATAGCCCGCATCGACAGTGAGGCTAAAGCTACCGTCGCAGCCGCTCCAAAGGAAACGCCTGCTGCTGCACCTGCCCCCACTGCACCAGTACCCAAGGCCGCCGCCGCAACTGCAACGGCTGCGCCCGCCGTGGCCATGCCGGCCGCGCGCAAAATACTTGATGAAAAAGGGATGGCGGCATCTGACGTGGCCGGTACCGGCCGCGGTGGCCGTGTTACCAAGGCCGACGCACTGGCCGCGCAACCGGCCCCGGCTTCCGCGCCTGCGCCTGCGCCGGCCGCGCAAAGCGCATCGCACTATGCATTGGCGCCTGCGCCGAGCGTGTCGATTTCGCTTGGTGAGCGTCCCGAGCAGCGCGTGCCGATGTCACGTCTGCGTGCCCGTGTGGCTGAGCGCCTGGTTCAGTCGCAATCAACCAACGCCATACTGACCACCTTCAACGAAGTGAACATGGCACCGATTATTGCCATGCGCAAACAGTACGGGGAGAAATTCGAGAAAACGCACGGTGTGCGACTCGGCTTCATGGGCTTCTTTGTCAAGGCGGCTGTGGCTGCCCTGCAGAAATTCCCGATCATCAACGCCTCGGTGGATGGCAATGACATTGTCTATCATGGCTACATCGACATCGGTGTCGCCGTAGGCAGCCCGCGGGGTCTGGTCGTGCCTATCCTGCGTGATGCCGACCAGATGAGCATTGCTGACATCGAGAAGAAGATCGGCGAATTCGGCCAGAAAGCCAAGGACGGCAAGCTGTCGATGGAAGACCTGACTGGCGGCACCTTCTCGATTTCCAACGGTGGTGTGTTTGGATCAATGCTGTCGACCCCGATCATCAACCCGCCGCAATCGGCCATTCTCGGCATTCATGCCACCAAAGACAGAGCCGTGGTTGAGAACGGGCAAGTCGTTGTGCGCCCGATCAACTATCTGGCCATGTCCTACGATCACCGCATCGTCGATGGGCGCGAAGCAGTGCTTGGTCTGGTGATGATGAAAGAAGCACTGGAAGACCCGGCACGCCTGCTTCTTGGGGTTTAACCAAACAGCGAACCACCAAGTCACCAAGGTCACCAAGATTCACCAAGGAAGTTCTTGGTGTGACTTTGTGTTCTTGGTGACTTGGTGGTGAAGTCTTTAGGAGTTTTCATGTCAAAACAATTCGACGTTCTCGTAATCGGTGGTGGCCCCGGTGGCTACATTGCGGCCATCCGTGCGGCTCAACTCGGCTTCACTGTCGCCTGTTGCGAGTCCAATCCCTACGCCGACCCCAAGGGCGATCCGCGTTTGGGCGGCACCTGCCTGAACGTCGGTTGCATTCCGTCCAAGGCCTTGCTGCATACCTCGCATCTCTTTGCGGAGGCCGGTCACAGCTTCGCCGAACAAGGCATTCAGGTCGGTGCGCCAAAAATCGATGTGCCGACCATGATCGCCCGCAAGAACACCATCGTTAATCAACTCACCGGCGGCATCAAGGGCTTGTTCAAAAAGAACAAGGTGACGCAACTCAATGGTCATGGTTCTTTTGTCGCGCAGGTCGACGGCGGTTGGCAAGTCAAAGTAGGTGAGGACGTTGTCGAAGCCAAACAGATCATCATCGCCACCGGCTCCAAGGCGCGTCATCTGCCCGGAGTGCCTGTCGATAACGTGATGATCTGCGACAACGCCGGCGCGCTAGATATCGACGCCGTGCCGAAAAAACTGGCGATCATCGGTGCTGGCGTGATCGGCCTGGAAATGGGCAGCGTGTGGCGCCGTCTCGGTTCCGAAGTCACTGTGCTCGAAGCGCTACCTGAATTCCTCTCGGTGGCCGACATCGATGTAGCCAGGGAAGCCGCCAAGGTTTTCGCCAAACAAGGTCTTGATATTCAACTTGGCGTGACCATTGGCGAAGTCAAAACATCCAAAAAAGACGTATCCATTGCCTATACCGACAAGGAAGGCAAGGCGCAGACACTGGATGCTGATCGCCTGATTGTCTCGGTCGGGCGTATCCCCAATACCGATGGATTGAATGCCGAAGCGGTTGGTCTCAAGCTCGACGAACGTGGTCGCATTGACGTTGACGGCCATTGCCGCACCAATCTACCTGGCGTGTGGGCGGTGGGCGATGTGGTCTCGGGGCCGATGCTTGCGCACAAAGCGATGGAAGAGGGCGTGATGGTTGCCGAGCTGATGGCCGGCCAGTCAGGACGTTGCAATTTCGACACCATCCCGTGGGTGCTGTACACCAGTCCCGAAATTGCCTGGGTTGGTAAAACCGAGCAACAACTAAAAGCGGACGGCGTGGCCTACAAGGTTGGCAAGATTCCCTTCGCCGCCAACGGGCGTGCGCTGGGTATGGGCGAACCGACCGGCTTCGTCAAAATGCTGGCCGATGCCACGACGGATCGTATCCTCGGCGTGCACATCATTGGTGCCAATGCCTCGGAGCTCATTTCCGAGGCCGTGGTGGCCATGGAGTTTGGTGCGGCGAGCGAAGACCTTGCGCGCATCTGCCACGCGCACCCGACGCTCTCCGAGGTCGTGCACGAAGCGGCGCTGGCTTGCGACAAGCGGCCGCTGCACTTCTAGTCAGTCTTATCCGTTGTATGTCTCGTATTTGCTTATCTTGTTGGGCGATTAATATAGAACGGAAGATCCGGTATTTGAAAGCTACGTAACTATTATCGATAGCAAGAGGACTGCCTTATGGAATCGTCGCGAACAGCTAAGCTGCTAGTTGATGGGAAAACCATTGAACTCCCGATTCTCCCCGGAACACTGGGTAACGACGTGATTGACATACGTACGCTTACTGCAAAGACCGGCCTCTTTGCCTATGACTCGGGTTTTTCATCGACGGCCAGTTGCGAATCAAAAATCACATTCGTTGGCGGCGAGCAAGGTGCGCTGCTCTACCGAGGCTATCCGATTGAGCAACTTGCAGAGCACTGTACCTTTCTGGAGGTGGCCTATCTCCTGAAACACGGCGAACTTCCCAATGCCAGGGAATTGCAAACGTTCGAAGGGGTGATCAAGGGGCTTACCTTGCTCCACGAGCAGATCGTCAAGTTCTATCAGGGGTTTCGTCGTGACGCGAATCCCATGGCAGTTATGGTCGGGGTGGTTGGCGCGCTGTCGGCGTTTTATGATCAGGCGGCAGATTATTCCAATCCTGAACATCGCACGATTCGTTTCAATCGTCTTGTTGCCAAAATGCCAACGATTGTTGCAATGGCCTACAAGTATTCGATTGGCGAGCCTTTCATGTTCCCGCGCAAAAATCTGGGCTATACCGCCAACTTTTTGCACATGATGTTCGGAAACCCGTGCGAAGACTATGAGCCGGATCCGGTTATCGTCCGTGCGCTCGATACGATTTTTATGCTGCATGCTGATCACGAGCAGAACGCATCGACATCCACAGTCCGTCTTGCCGGCTCATCAGGAGCCAACCCCTATGCCTGTATTGCAGCAGCGATTGGATGCTTCTGGGGCCCGGCACACGGTGGCGCCAACGAAATCTGTTTAAGCATGCTTGAGGAGATAGGGGAGGTGTCGCGCGTTCCCGAGTACATCAGGCGCGCCAAGGACAAGAATGACAGTTTCACTCTTAAGGGTTTCGGTCATCGCATCGTCAATGGCGCGGATCCACGTGCCAAAATAATGCGCCAGCTCTGTGTTTCGGTTTTGCGCGCGCGCGGGATTGCGAATGACCGGTTGTTCGCAGTGGCCCAGGAGTTGGAAAGAATCGCGCTGGAAGACGATTACTTTATTAAGCGGAAACTTTACCCGAATGTGTATTTTTACTCGGGTATCGTCCAAAAAGCGATCGGTATCCCACCTTCGATGTTCCCCTGCATTATTGCACTGGCCCATACGGTTGGCTGGATTGTGCAGTGGGAGGAAATGATTACAGGATCGGATCAGAAAATCGGTCGACCGCGTCAGCTCTACGTCGGTCACCCAAGGCGTGATGTGCCCTAGCTGAATTAGTATGTGTCAGAAACGCGGAGCGACATAAAAACCTCCGCGTGCTTGAGAAACTAATCCAGCCCCGCATGCAGTTGTCAATTTGGTCAGAAAGTTACACATGGCCCGGTGCATTGCCTACCAAGGCCCAATAATGTAGTCGAGTATGGAAAGGCATGTGACCGGTATCACGCTAGAGATCGACGCATAGAAAGTGACCATTCGGTTCTTGCGCTTCGCTTGCGCAAACCTGCGACTTGCCCAGTGGCCCGCAATTGCCCCCAAAATCGGCAAGATCAAAAATCCCCCAAAAATGCCAAAAAACAACCATGCCGCAAACACGGAAACAAAGACTTCTGTGAAACTCATCGCGTAGGGACTAAGGGTGCCGAAGGGGCCGAGCATTCCAGCAAGGGGTATTGGAATGCGAAAGGTATAGGCAAACACCAAGGCGACCAGAAAGCTGAAAAGGAGCGCAATCGCCGAGCCTTTTAGTGCGTCCATAAGAATGGATAACGTTGACGCTGTGCAGCGCAAACGAAGCGCAGCGTAGTTTGCGTCCGAACGAGCGCCTTGTTAGGTGAGATAGTGAAATGTTGCACGTCTAAATACGCTTGCGGCACGACAGCGTTATTTGTCTGGCAACAATAGCAATTATGACCCCTTGAATTGAATAGCCCACAATAACGCCCCAAAGAGCAGGTGGGTCTGCGGCGTTAGTCATTATCATTGCCCCGATATGCCCTGGTAAGAAAACAAAACTTAAACCAGTGAAAACCAACCCTATTAGTCCCCCGAAATCAAATAACTCAAATCGTGTATTGAACATCGCAGCGATGGTTAATAGTCCAATGATGCCAAATTCTATAAGCAGGACGTATTTAAGCTTCATCTGGTCTAGTTGCACCTAACGAATCTGTAGAAAAGGTATATTCATAAAGTGCATGTTGCCGTGAACCGAATGGTATATCGCACAGCGTCCAGCGACTGAAAGGAGCGAGGTTGAGCGCCGGGTTCGACCCCATACTCACGCGCTACGGGAGTGACGTGCTACGTACTGGCGAAGAACGCCATCCATTCTTGATTGCCATCCTTCGCCGGTGGATTTGAAGAACTCCACGACCTCTTGGCTGTAGCGCACTGACACGAGCAATTTCTTGTGTTCGGACTTCGGTCGGCCACGCAACGCTTGGATTGGAACCATGGACTTCAATTGCTTAGGCGTAAGTGGTTTTGCGTCAGGATCACTTCTGGCGGCCGCCGTTATGGCTTTGTCCTCTTCTGCGGTCGGCATAAGAATAGTGGGATGCTTAGAGATTTTCGACATAGTGTTTTACCTCGCGACGATTGGCGCGGCGCAGACTGATGACTCTTCGCGCCTCACCACAATCTACAAACGCCACGTAGTACAGGATTTCGGTTTTCGGAGCGAGCGCGATCATTCGCATCTCGCTGTACTCGAACCGGTCATCAATCCACACCAGCGCAGCTTCCCAGTCGAGTTCTCCAGCCACGGACAGAGATACGCCGTGTTTCGTTTGGTTCGCCACGTCCTTGGCTGAATCGAACTCGATAAGCATTCTTTACTGTAGCTACAATAAATACATCTGTCAACGTGTTGCGCTGAGCGTTATTTGTGGAGCCCAATGTCTGAATTAACCGGCTGGCGCGGCTTTATCGCGCCAGTCCGTGTTGAATGACGGGTTGGGCTTCTTATTCATAGTGCGTCCATATACGCAGGACGCGAACCGTTTTCTCTTTGGTAAAGACTTCGTACACGATGCGGTGCTGAATATTAATGCGGCGAGAGTATGCGCCGGCAAGATCACCGACCAATTTTTCAAAGGGAGGTGGATTTTGAAAAGGGTCATTGGCAAGAACTGCAAGTAGTTCTTGAGCTTTTTGTTTAAGACCGCTTGCAGCAAGCTTCTTTGCATCCTTCATTGCTTGCTTGGCATAAACAACTTGCCAACTCACCACTTAAGCTCCTTCGAGCTTTTTGCGAGGGGTTCGGCCATTCCAGCCTTGATGGACTCGCGCATGCCAGGTACGGCCAGTAGGTATAAGGTTTCCTGAATTGCACTCCAATCTTCTGCGGAAAGAAGCACAGCGTTGCTACGTTTTCCGGAAATGATGATTGGCTCGTGAGACTCTACTGTTTGATCAATGAGCCGGTACAGATTTGCTCGGGCTTCGCTGGCAGTAAGGGTGTTCATTTCGCACTCCTTCAAAGAAGCTTGTATGGTACGTCATAACGTACGATTGTCAAGTGGCTGTACGAACGCAGCAAGAAGCCCAACGTCTGAATTCACCGGCCTGCGCGGCTTTTCGCGCAGGTCCGGTGGAATGATGGGTTGGGCGTCACCTGCCCGCGCGACTTGCCTTTCGAAATAACCCATCGAAGGACCTTGACCCACGCGGACCACTTCTGGACATCCGGGCGTTCGCCAAGCGAGGCTTGTGCCAAGGCAAGCGAATCTTCAAGCAACGCATCGTGCATGGGGCGGAACGCGGCTGGCCAAGAAAGGATGGCCAGGCCGTGCGTGGTCATTTCCAGTGTGTGCCGCAAGACGCAGCCTTGTGGAGTAAGGTCTAGAACTTCGTACCCGTGATAGCCATTGAAGCCACGCGGGCCAGTGAAGCGGAACCTGATACTTTTACCTGGTGCGTACGCCTCTACGAAGTAACGAATTGGGCCATGGCCACCGACAGCCCCAACACTCAAGATTCGGTCGAATTCCATACGGGGCCAAGCCTGCTTTGGCCATAGCGTGTCCTCGCGCGACGACAAGGAGTCAATAAGCGCGCCGACCCTTTCAGGGGACACGCTGAACTTGCGCTCATGTATGTTGAGTACGTTCATGGGTGAAACCCGTATTGTGATGCCCAACGTAGAGCTAGCCGGCGCTGCGCGGCTTTATCGCGCCAGTCCGTGTTGAATGATGGGTGGGCTGCGCTCTTCAGGCAGCAAGTTCTTGCAGAACTTCAGGATGACGTTCCGCAACGCGAAAGAGGGTTTTTGCTGCACCAGATGGTTCGCGTCGACCTTGTTCCCAATCTTGAAGCGTGCGGACGGAAACTCCGAGCAGCACTGCAAAGGCGGATTGAGACAGCCCGGCGACCAACCGTGCGTGCGCAACCTCGGAAATTTCGGGACGATGAACACGCGCACGAATGCCGGCCTTCATTTCACGCACCGACGTCAGCAATTCAGCGCCGACGTCAATTTGGGGTTGACGGTCGGCAGGGCTTTGTTTGGCTTTACGCATTTTCGATTTCCTCCTTGATCTGCCGAAGCACGTGTGCAGGAATGTTTTCGTGCACGGATTTTCGGTAGACCAGCAATAACCAGATTTCTCCATTGGCGAGACGATTGAAGTAAATGACTCGCACACCACCACGCTTGCCACGACCAGCGCTTCCCCAACGAACCTTTCTTACGCCTCCCGATCCGGGCACAACATCTCCGGCTTCAGGATCACCAGCGATAAAGTTGATGAAATCAGTTCGATCTTCATCGTTCCAATAGTCGCTGGCGAGGCGGACGAATGTAGGGGTTTCAATGACCGTGAACATGGTTCTCAATATACGGCATTGCCGTAGTTAAGTCAAACGTTACGCGTAACGCTCATTGTGAAGCCCAACGAGGCTGTAGAAAAACTAGTTGAGGGGTCATGAGAGATCATTTTCGGGGGTAACAAAACCATTCCGAGATCAAGGATCGTTCAATACAGCACGATTGTGGGGGAGCGATTTTCGATCATGGTGAAAGCGTTTTCCCGGAAATGACTTTTTCTACAGCCTCAACGTAGAGGTGACCGGCGCTGCGCGGCTTCATCGCGCAGCGTCCAGAGAGCGAAGCGAACGAGGTTAAGCGCCGGGTTATGCAACGGTTATCAGCGAAAAATCAGGCATGAACCGCCTGTGCCACTAGCTTTACTCCTAGAGCCGTACAAACGCGACTGATCGTATCGAAGCGCGGCTGTGCATCGGGTCGTAAGGCTCTATACAGTGCTTCTCGGGTAATGCCGGAAGCGCGGGCGATGTCACTCATGCCTCGCGCACGAGCAATATCACCGAGCGCCGCAGCCAGTAAGGCCGAGTCGTTCTCTTCCAGAATAACAGTGAGATATGCTGCCATATCGTCCTCGTCCTTCAGATGTTCTGCGGGATCGAAATCAGGCAGGTCAGCGATACGAATTTTCTTAGTCATTATTCATTCCTCCATCGTGGCCGCGAGTTTCACGGCCTTAGCAATATCGGCGGACTGCGTAGATTTGTCGCCGCCGCCGAGCATTATGATCAAGGTTTCACCTCGCTGAATGTAGTACATGCGCCATCCCGCGCCGAAATGTTCGCGCATCTCGACGACACCATCGCCGACAGGCCTTACATCGCCAAGGTTGCCCAGCATCGCCTTGCGCAAGCGAACGTTGAGTCGCTGCCGGGTGATCCGGTCTTTCAGGCCATCAAGCCAAGCAGAAAATCCATCGGTGCGTTTGATCGAGTACATGACTAAACTGTAGTCGTATGGTTACACATTGTCAACTACTCAATCAGCAAGCTGAAGACGGGGCATAACGTAGAAGTCACCGGCGCTGCGCGGCTTTATCGCGCAGCGTCCAGCGACCGAAGGGAGCGAGGTTGAGCGCCAGGTTAGGTCTTGGGGTGTTTATTTGTATGCGAGATAGAAAGGGAAGGGGCGCTGCGCGGTGCTTTATCGCGCAGCGTCCAGCGACTGAAAGGAGCGAGGTTGAGCGCCAGGTTAGGCGCTGTTGTTTGTGGTCTCAGGTTAATCTCCCGATCTAACTCCTAGGTCCCATGTCACATTGCAGTTTTTACAAATCGCAATTTGGCCCATTTGTTTGGTTCGAAGTATCTGATTGCAATTCGGACATTTAACATTGTAGATGCGGTATGTTAAGTAAATAATTGTAACAATGACGAAGATGCTAGATAAGTATAATAAATTCAAGCCAACAGTTTCAAAGCCATTAGTGTGCAGCAGGAAGCCTACGGAAAACAGCGCAACAACAGCAAGCCAAGCACGGATGAAGAATCGTATATACCAGGTGTGAAATGTCGGATGAGGTAGTAAGTTCAAATCCTATGCTCCTAAAGGCAACTGTTTTACAGCTTTGTGTCTGTGTTTCCTAATGTTGTGCGCCTAACGTAGAGCTAACCGGCGCTGCGCGGCTTTATCGCGCAGCGTCCAGCGACTGAAAGGAGCGTGGTTGAGCGCCGGGTTAGAACTGGCTGGCCGATGCGCACGGGTTTTATGGTTTTGATTATTTGCACCATTGCTTCTCGCAGGGAATGCCATCGTTGTTTCCATCCATCTTGACCCCC
>JANNGP010000119.1:0-39729 GCA_031403915.1 Betaproteobacteria bacterium | reverse complement strand
AACGTCAGCCAATTCCCACCTCCAGGGCGCCCTTCGGTTTGGAGTCTTGCAAGGGCTCTGATTATGCCAGATTCCCTCGTCCAGACGGCACTATACATCAATGTCTTATATTTCAACCATTTCGAAATCATCCTTACGCGCACCGCATTCAGGGCAAACCCAATTGATCGGCACGCTCTGCCAGAGCGTTCCAGGCGGGATGTTTTCGTCAGGGCTTCCTTTAGCCTCGTCATAGATATAACCGCATGTCAGGCACATCCAAGTGCTGTATGCCGCATCAACTGTCGTAGCGTTCATGGTGATTGAAGGATTTCAGGTAAAATCAGGGTTATAGAATGCTGTCGATTCTAGCCAAACGCCCTGCCAACTGCCAAGTTTTCTATTTTTCCCGATTCGTGCCAGATTGCCCCCATGGATTCTCTCTCGTCGCAACTGTCACCGCCCATCGTTTTAACCTTTGCTGCCAGCGACCCCTCGGGCGGCGCCGGCATCCAGGCTGATTTGCTAACCCTGTCCGCGATGGGCTGCCACCCGCTCTCGGTCATTACGGCACTGACCGTTCAGGACACTGTTGGCATCAACAGTGTTATGGCCATCGACGCTGACTGGATTGAAGATCAGGCCCGCACCCTGCTTGAAGACATGCCGGTTGATGCCTTCAAGATCGGCCTGCTTGGCAGCATCGAGAACATCGAAGTGATCGCCGCCATTTTGGCCGACTATCCTGATGTGCCGCTGGTTTTTGACCCCGTGCTGGCCTCCGGTCGCGGTGACGAACTGGCCAATGAAGACATGATCGCCGCGATGCAGGAACTGCTACTGCCGCAAACAACGCTCCTGACACCGAACTCTATCGAAGCGCGGCGCCTGACCGAGCGTGACGGTGAAGACGACGACGCTCTGCCACTCGACGAATGCGCCCGACGCCTGATTGCATTTGGCTGTAACCATGTTTTGCTGACCGGCACGCATGAGAATACGCCGCAGGTATTCAACGATTTATACGATAACTCCGGCCTGATTCAGCGCGACACCTGGGAACGGCTTCCCGGCAGCTATCACGGTTCCGGCTGCACGCTGGCTTCGGCGATTGCCGCTGGCCTTGCCCATGGCTTGTCGATCAGCGATTCCGTTCGCGAAGCCCAGGAGTTCACATGGCAGGCTTTGGCTGCCGGATTCCGGCCGGGAATGGGGCAGTTCATTCCGGATCGCTTCTTCTGGGCGCGTCGAGCGGAAGGCGCTGACAATGCCTGAGCGGAACACGCCTTTACGCGGGCTTTATGCCATCACCCCGGATGGTCTCGCCGAGCAAGAACTGCTCGCCCGGGTTGAAGCAGCATTGCGCGGCGGCGTCGAGATTGTCCAGTATCGCGACAAAACACTCTCGGCTGTGCAGCAAGCTGGAATTGCCTGTGCACTACGTGCGCTTTGCCGGCGCCACAACGCCCTGCTCATCATTAATGATGATCTGGCGCTGACCCTGGCGATTGACGCCGACGGGGTGCATCTGGGCGGCAAGGACGGCGATCTAGCTGCGGCGCGTCTGGCGCTTGGCCCGGGCAAGCTGCTCGGCGCGTCCTGCTATGACAACTTTGAACTGGCTCAAACCGCGGCAGATGCCGGGGCGGATTACGTTGCTTTCGGCGCCGTGTTTCCCTCGCCAACCAAGCCGCATGCGGCCCGTGCGCCACTTTCGCTGTTCACACGCTGCCGCGAGGAGCTTGGCATACCCGCTTGTGCCATCGGCGGGATTACACTGGCTAACGCCCCTGCGCTAATTTCAGCAGGCGCTGACCTGCTGGCTGTCATTACCGATCTGTTCGAAGCGCCCGACATTACGTCGCATGCAACAGCTTACCAACACCTGTTCCAGGAGAACCATCGTGCCTGATCGCAATAAGCTGCTTTTTGAACGTGCGCAACGCCATATCCCTGGAGGCGTCAACTCCCCGGTGCGCGCCTTCCGCTCTGTCGGTGGTACACCCTGTTTTTTCACCAAGGGCAGCGGATCGCATGTCACTGACGCGACCGGAAAACCCTATCTCGACTACGTGGGCTCGTGGGGACCACTGATTCTCGGCCATGCCCATCCGGAAGTGGTTACTGCCGTGCAGGAAGCGGCCGCACGCGGCTTGTCTTTCGGCGCGCCCACCGAACGTGAAATCGACATGGCTGATCTGCTGTGCAGCCTGCTACCCTCGCTGGACATGGTACGACTGGTCAGTTCCGGCACCGAGGCGACGATGAGCGCCATCCGTCTGGCGCGCGGTTTCACCGGGCGTGACTTGTTGATCAAGTTCGAAGGCTGTTATCACGGGCACAGTGACAGCCTGCTCGTCAAGGCGGGTTCGGGCATGCTGACCTTCGGCAATCCAAGCTCTGGCGGCGTTCCGGCCGACCTGGCAAAACACACGCTGGTACTTGACTATAACGATATTGCCCAGCTCGAAAACGCCTTTGCCGAACACGGCGCACACATCGCTTCGGTAATCGTCGAGCCAGTGGTCGGCAACATGAATCTGATTGCACCCAATCCGGCGTTCCTTCAAGCGATGCGTGCCTTGTGCTCAAAATATGGCTCGGTGCTGATTTTTGATGAAGTGATGACCGGGTTTCGCGTTGGGCTGACGTGCGCACAAGGTCTCTACGGCATCACGCCGGATCTCACGACGCTGGGCAAGGTCATCGGCGGCGGAATGCCGGTGGGCGCCTTTGGCGGCCGTCGCGACATCATGGAAAAAATCGCTCCACTCGGACCGGTCTACCAGGCCGGAACGCTGTCGGGTAACCCGGTAGCCGTGGCCGCCGGTCTGGCCACGCTCAAGCTGGTTCAGGCGCCGCGTTTTTATGATTCGTTAACGCAAAAAACCAGGTCGCTGTGCGACGGCCTGTCAGCAGCAGCGCAAAAACACGGCGTCGCGTTCTCTGCACAATCGGTGGGCGGCATGTTCGGACTCTACTTCCGGCCAAGTTGTCCGCAGAGTTATGCCGAGGTGATGGCGTGTGACAAGGAAGCCTTCAACCGCTTCTTCCACGCCATGCTCGACGCCGGCCACTACTTTGCGCCGTCTGCCTTCGAAGCGGGCTTCGTTTCCGCTGCGCACAGCGACGCCGACATCGCCGAGACGGTAACTGCGGCTGAAGTCGTCTTCAAGAACTGGATATAGCCAACCCGCCCAGGAAGCGATCACATAAACTGGCGAGCGGGATAAAGTGCAAGGCGCGTGGCGCGCAGTGACGATGACATACCATGATGGTAGGCAAGGAAACGAGCGCCGCGCAACGCAGCGATTTGCCCGCACAGCCGTTTAGGTGATTGCTTCCTAGCGCAGCCAGCCTTTTTTGTTAAAGTACCAGAACGGCAAGCCCACCGAAATCAGCATCAGCAGAAGCGAGAACGGATAACCGTACTCCCAGTGAATCTCGGGGAAAACACCCTGAAAATTCATGCCGTAGATGCTGGCGATCAGGGTGGGGGGCAGCATGGCGACCGAGGCCACCGAGAACGTCTTGATTACCTTGTTCTGGTTGATGTTAACAAAACCGACCGTGGCATCCATCAGGAAGTTGATCTTCCCGAACAGGAAGGATGTGTGTCCGTCGAGCGATTCGATGTCGCGCAAAATCTGCCGCGCATCTTCCAGTTGATCGACGTTAAGAAACTTGCCCCGGGTCAGGAAGGAAACGGCACGGCGCGTATCGTGAACATTACGCCGGATACGTCCGTTCAAATCCTCTTCGCGCGCGATGTCGGCCAGAATCTTGGCCGCTTCCGTGTCGGTCACTTCGGTGCCCAGCACATGCTTGCTGACATCTTCCAGCGCAGCATAGACATCTTCCAGCGCATCGGCCGAGTACTCCGCATCGGCAGCGTACAAATCAAGCAGAACGTCTTTGCCGTCGGTTACGTAGCCGGGTTGCGTACGCGCACGCAGTCGCTGCAAACGGAAGATTGGCAGCTCCTCATTGCGCACGGTAAATAGTATGTCCCGGTGCAGAATCAATGCCACCGCGACGTTGCGCGACCCTTCCTTGGTATCGAGCAGGAAGTCCGAGTGCAGGTGGATTTCGCCGTTGTCTTCAACGTAGAAACGTGCGCTGGCCTCGAGGTCGGTCAGGCTGCTGGGATTCGGCAACTGGACGTCAAAAAACCGTCCGACCCAGGACCGTATTTCCGGCGTTGGCGCTACCAGATCGACCCAGATCGGTTTCAGGCATTTCAGGTCGTAAGGCGTGTTCACGCTGACCTGACTCAGTCGACCGTTACGCAGCTCAAACGCACTGATCGTTGTTTTCTCGTTACGCAGATGGCTGTCGCAGATCAGATCCTCGCGCACTTCGTCAGAAAGCAACTCAAGAATAGATTCGCCACGCTCTTCGCGCACTTCGTTCCAGACCAGCAGACGGTCTTCTGGCTCCAGCACCTCAATGATCTTGGCGATTTCGGCCAAGGGAATACGCTCCAGAAGCGTGCGCAATCCTGCCAGATGCTGCTTATGTACGACATCTTCAACGAGATCGTGGCGCGGCATGTCCTGACGATGAACAAGATCTTCAACAAGCTTGTGCTTGGCGAGCAGAACCCTCACATTGCCCAGGTGATCCAGGATGTTTTTATCTTCACTCATCGGGTATGCCTCCCCTGTGCCGCGCCGCATCAAATAGGCTTGGATTCTAGCACGGGTGCGGCACAATGCTTAGGGCGTGTTCTCAATTATGCGCGGGTGACGCAAGGGCTTCGCGCGGAGGCAGCGCAAGGCGCCGGGCGTGCCGCATGGCCTTCCATGCAAGCGGCCGGCAACACCGCGATGACCCGCGCCAAGCCCGTGCTCTCAGGGAACCTGCGCTGACGGCATACGGCCCAGGATAACCGCAGCCTTGTTGGCCAACCCCGGGGCACCGGGGTTGCGGTCATAAAATCGCGGGCTGGGCACCATCCCGGCCAGCTTCGCCGCCTGTTCTGGAGACAGTTGCGCGGCACTGATACCGTAATAGCGCCGTGCAGCAGCCTCGGCGCCAAACACACCGTTACCCCATTCGATGACGTTCAGATAGACTTCGAAAATACGCTGTTTGCTCCACACGGATTCGATCATCAGGGTAACTATGGCTTCCTGCGCTTTGCGCCAGGGTGTTTTTTCCGGCGACAGCAAAAGATTCTTGGCTAACTGCTGCGAGATGGTTGAACCGCCGGCAACGATCTTTCCTCGCTGCTGGTTTTTTTGCATGGCCTTCTGAATGCCTTCCCAGTCAAATCCTTCGTGATGGACGAACAGATCATCTTCCGAAACGATGAGGGCGCGCTTCAGGTGAATCGATATTTGTCCGTAATTGACCCACTGTTTTTTTAGCTGGGCTTTCGGGTCTTTCGTCTGCAACCCGGCAAGCCGAATTTCCATAAAACGCGTCGTATCCGGGTTGACCCAGTTCCACCACAACACCCAGCCAAACAACCAGAACTGATAAAGCAGGATCAGACTGACCAGACCGAGGAGGAGTCGTTTTACCCAGCAGCCAAGTCGCTTCATACGCTTACCTGCTCACACTTGCTACGCAACATGGCCATCACTGGCGCACCGTCCGGACGCACGCCGCGCCACAGGAAGAACGATTCGGCTGCTTGTTCAACCAGCATGCCCAGCCCATCGGCAAATTGTCCTGCACCCTGATCTCTGGCAAACATCAGGAAAGGCGTATCGCCTTGCCCGTACACCATGTCGTAAGCCAAACACCCTGCGGCAAAAATACCCTCGGGGATAGCCGGCAACTCACCGTCGAGACTTGCTGAAGTCGCATTGATGATGATGTCGAACGACTGCCCCGCGAGTTCGGACAGTCCACACCCGGCAACAGAGCCCCTTGCCGCGAACGGGTGGGCTAACGCGACCGCTTTGGCCGCCGTACGGTTGGCTATGACCAACGCGGATGGGCGCGCGTCGAGCAAAGGGCCGATCACGCCCCGGCTTGCCCCTCCTGCGCCGAGCAGCAACACCCGCTTAGCCTCGACCGGACAGTGCAGATTATGCGTAATGTCGCGCATCATGCCGGCGCCATCGGTATTGTCGCCAAGAATCTGGCCCCCCTCGAAAATCAACGTATTGACTGCCCCGGCCAGTTCAGACCGGGCGCTGCGGCGGGTCGTCATGCGGAAGGCTTGTTCCTTGAACGGCACGGTAACGTTGGCTCCGCGTCCGCCGGTTGCAACAAAAGCACGTACCGCATTACCAAATCCTTCAAGCGGTGCCAGCAGGGCAGTGTAGTTGATGTCCTCACCGGTCTGGCGAGCGAAAGCGGCGTGAATGAAGGGCGATTTGCTGTGGCCAACCGGGTTTCCGAAAACACAGTATTTGTCGGTCATGGCTCAGCGCGCCTTGGTCTCAAGCTGGTTACTGCTGGTGAAATTCCAGCTGCGCGTAATGACAAGAAGGTCGGTGTCACGGCGGATATCCGGAGAGAAACTGGCGTAAGGCCCCGCCATGGTGACGATGCGACGCGCCGCATCGTCAAGAATCCGGTGCCCTGAGGTTCGATTGATCTCAACCTTATCGACCATGCCATCACTTTTTATGGTCACCGACAGAATCAATGTGCCGTAGAGTTTGCCTTTGGCCGCTTCCGGATAATTAAGCGTTCCAACACGTTCGACCTTCAGTCGCCAGTCTTCAATATATTGGGCAAAGCGGTATTCTTCGGTGCGCGTACCGATGAAGCGTTTACGCGGCCGTTTGTTGTACTCTTCGGTATCCTTGGCGATCTCCCCTTCGAGGCGAGCCATAGCCAGAGCGCTATTGGCCAGATCACGGCCACTCAATCCCTGTGTCGGCTCGGGTTGCGCCTCCTTGTCGGTGCGCGGAGCCACGCCCTTGCTGCGTGTTTGCGCCAGCAATCGCTGCTGCTGCGCCTCGAGCGCCTGCACGCGTTTCTCAGCCTGCTCCAGTTCGTCACCACTTTGCTGCTGAGCAGTAGGCGGAAGAGGCGTTCTGGCCCGGCGGTTCTGATCGGTATTGCCTCCGCCATCCAGATTGGCCTGCGCCAGCGCCTGCGCACTGGTCGGCTTTCTTGCCGATTTGCTGTTAACCAGAATGATGTCCAGCGCCTTATCCTGAAAGGCGCGCGACGCATCAGGAAACTTGAAGTGCAGCGACAGCAATACGGCGTGGAAAAACAGCGAAGCACCCAGCGCGATCCACAGATTACGCTGGGCATTTTGTGCGCCCCAGGGTTGGTTAGCTACGCCACTCACGTCAATCCATTGCCTCCACAGGCTCTTCGCTGAATTCCTCAACGCCCGCCTCGGCTAAAGTCTCCAGATATCGGCAGCCGAGTTCCAACGTCATTGTATCGATTGATTCGATGCTCAGACGGATGCGCTGACCCGGCTTGAGATCCGGCGCCGACGCCACGCGCTGAATTATGGGCAGATGGTCGAGTTTGGCAAGGTTATCGCGACGAATCGTGGCCTCGATGGTTTGTACGTTTTCCTGGCGCAGCCAGCGCAAACACCAGTAGCGTTCCATGCCACGCTGAAATTCGGCATAGGCGCTGTAGGTCAAATCAAAATCGCGCATAGCGGCAAACAGCGCGTCTGATTTGGCATTGAAATGCGGCGTATCACCGTTCAGACAGGCGATCAGCTGCCATTGATTGAGCAGATCGACATATCGGCGCAGCGGCGAGGACGACCAGGCGTACTGCGCCACCCCGAGGCCGTCGTGCGGCAGGGGCGAGGTAGTCATGCGCACCTTGCCCGCTGTCTGGGCGCGGTAAATGGCCGGAATGCCTTTTTCGGCCAGTAAACCGCCCCAGGTGCTGTTGGCGACAATCATTAACTCGGCGACCAGCTTGTCGAGCGGGCTGCCGCGTTTGCGTTCGCTGATGCCCACGCGGCAATTCTCGGCGTCTGACAGATTGCCCTCGATATCAAAGTTATAGTCGTTGTTACCCTGCATGGCCGAGGGCTTGCCTCGCCGGCCTTCGCAAGCGTTGGCCAGATGCCAGAGCGTTTTCAGTTCATCACGGAAGGGATACTCACTCAGACCGGAAGCAATCGTCTGTTCGTTGAACAGCGGCTCGATGTCATGATGACGCAGGTTGGCGACGATAGGAACCAGTTCAATCCGCGATTCATGCCGCGTGATCTCGAATTCCGGCGTCACTGTCAGATACAGGGAAAGCGACGGACAGTCACGCCCGGCGGCCAATGTAAAATTTTTGACTGCCGTCTCGGGCAACATGGTGATCTTGTTACCCGGCATATAAACGGTCGATAGCCGTTCGCGCGCCATTTCATCGAGAACTGATCCGGGGGCAATGCCCAGACCCGGCGCCGCGATGTGAATGCCGACGCACCAACCTATGCCAGGGAGTTCCTGCAGCGAAAAGGCATCGTCGATTTCTGTAGTCGCCGCGTCATCGATGGAAAAGGCCTGAACATTGGCACGCGACATTCCTGCCGGTGGCGAAGGCAAGCCGGCGGACGGAAGATCGACGCCCTGAGGAAAATGCTCGAACAGAAAGCGCTGATAGTGATAGTCGTGTGCCGAGCGGATGGCGCCGCATTGCTGCAGCAAAAACGGTGCCGACAATCCGCTTTCTGCACAAGCCGCTTCAAGCGCTTTGGTCTCGATGCGGTTGCGATCCGGCTTGTACAGCAGTTGATTGAGCAGAGGCTTGAATTCCGGCGGCAGGCTGCCCGCCTGCAATTCGGCGACCATACGCTCGATAGCTAGCGCTTGCTGACGCTTTTTTTCAAGACCGGCCAGAGCGGCTGCGAGAATGTCTGCAGGAGCCTTGCGGAAACGCCCCTTGCCCTTGCGATGGAAGTAGACCGGTGCTGAATACACGGCCAGCAACAACGCAGACGCTTCAACCGCGCCGGCCTTGTGTCCGTAGTAATCGTCGGCAAAATCAGTAAAAGAAAATTCGCCATCACCTGCGCACTCCCAGAGAAATTCAGCTTCAATGCCCTTAGCAAGCGACTCCGCCTGCGTCAGCAACTCGCCAGGCGATGGTTCATTGAAGCGTAAAAGCACATTGGCTGACTTGATCTTGGTGCGCTTGCCGGTAGCCATCTCAACCTGCAACGAAGCCTCGTTGTCAGTCAAGAGGGTGGCGGTTTTGAAGGCGCCGTCTTCTTCGAACAGAACATGCATCGGCGGGATTATAACCCGCAAAATTCAAGCAGTTGCGGCAGCATCTCAGGGAAACGGGTGAAGCTGTGGTCACCACCCTCCAGCACGATCTGGCGGCATCCGGCATAACGCTGGACCGCCTGCCGGTAATCCAGCACCTCGTCACCGGTTTCCAACAACAGCAGGTAGTGCTCCGAGTTGATGTTCTGCACTTCAAGCGCGCGCAATTGTTCAATATGTTCGGCGGTAAATTCGAAAGTCTCGCCGGTATGGAGGTTGGTCTGCGTGCCAATGAATTCGTTGAGTGAGATCGGGGCAACAACCGCCGGATTGATCAGCGCCGCACGCAGATCGAATCTCTCGGCCAGCCAGGTGGCGTAATAACCGCCGAGCGAACTGCCGACCAGTGTTAGCGATCCATCCTGCGAGGCAATGATGGCCTCGGCCTGGGCAATGGCTTCGCGCGGCACAGGTGAAAGCGCCGGGCAGAACAATCGCTGGCTTTTCCCTCGTGCCTTCAGGGTTTCAGCCAGCAGACGCACTTTCCATGAGGCTGGGGACGAACAAAAGCCGTGCAAATAAAGGATTCCGGCGCTCATGCCGCCCACTCAATCAAGTCAAACTGCCAGGTGACTAACACCACAATGCCGAAGGCGATGCGATACCAGGCGAAGGGCGTGAAATCGTGCGTCGAGATGAATCGAAGCAACCAGCGCACGCACAGGAAAGCCGAGACAAAGGCGGAAACAAAACCCACCGCCCACATCCCGATATCGTCCAAGGAGAGCAGCGCGCGCTCCTTGTAGAGCTGGTAGATCGTCGCGCCGATCAACGTGGGCATAGCGAGGAAGAAGGAAAACTCAGTCGCCGCCCGGCGCGACAGCCCAAAGAACAAACCGCCGATGATGGTCGCACCCGAGCGTGAGGTGCCGGGAATCAAGGCCAGCGCCTGCGCCAATCCCAGCTTGAGGGCATCTAACACGGAAAGATCGTCGACCGATTCGACACGGATGGAATGCTTGCGCCGCTCGGCCCAGAGGATGAATATTCCGCCGATGATGAAAGCGGCTGCCACTGTTGGCGCGTTGAACAGATACGCTTTGATGGCCTTGCCGAAGAGCAGGCCGAGAACGGCAAGCGGCATGAAAGCCACAGTGATGTTGAGAGCAAATCGCTGCGCTGCGCGCTCACTCGACAAACCACAGACTACCGAAGTGATCTTTGCCCGGAACTCCCAGCACACCGCGAGAATGGCACCCGACTGGATAACAATCTCGAACAGCTTGCCGCGCTCGTCGTTGAAATCAAGAAGATCGCCGGCCAAAATCAGGTGGCCGGTAGATGAAACCGGCAGAAATTCGGTCAGACCTTCGACAACGCCGAGAACAAAGGCTTTCAGAAGAATCAGAAGATCCACAGTGCGCTTCCGGTTAAAAGCCGCATTCTAGCAGGCAAGCCAGAGAAAACCGGTTTGTGGAAGGCTTGCGAGGCCTTTGTTGTGCACCCACATTCATCAACGCATACATTGATTACATCCTCGACGCATGGCAAAATTACGGGTTTTTTGCCTGCCGGAACGGGTCTTGCGCTAGACAACGTGCCCAAACCCTGGCCAACAAAGGGAATACCTCATGACTACCAGCAACACACCGCCCACTTTTACTGAAACGCGCATCATACTGTCCGACCCCACTGCGTTGGGCGTTTTCGGACTGGCCATGGTTACCTTCGTCGCCGCCTCGCAGAAGATGGGCTGGACGACCGGCACCACATACATCATCCCGTGGGCGCTATTTCTCGGTTCAGTGGCTCAAATTTGGGCCTCGACCATCGACTTCAAGAAAAACAACTATTTTGGCTCCATCGTACTCGGCGTCTATGGCTTGTTCTGGGTCGCCGTGGCCATGCACTGGGCGATCAGTCAGGGCTGGTTCGGTGCTGTAGACGCCAAGGCCGACCCGCGCCAGTTGGCCTACGCCTGCTTCGGCTATTTCTTCTTTTCCCTGTTCATCATGGTAGCCGCCTTTGAAGCCAACAAAGTATTCGCTGCCATCCTGATCCTCATCAACATCCTGCTGCCCTCGCTCGGGTTCAGCATCCTCGGTATCCAGCCTGCCATCTTCTCGCCGCTGGCCGCCTGGTCTGAACTGCTGATTTCGCTGCTCGGTTTCTATGCCGCCGGCGCCATTTTCCTGAACAGTTATTTTGGCCGCCCGCTGATTCCACTGGGTGCGCCTTGCGGTTTCATTCTGAAAGCCAGCGGCAAAAAGTAACACCCCCTCAAACCGGCAGCGCCGTCTTATCGACCACACGACGCAGGACGAAGCTCGAGTGCACGCCGGTTACGCCTTGAATCCGGGTGATGCGGTTGAGCAGCAGCTCCTGAAAAGCGTCCATGTCCTTGACGATGACCTTGATCTGGTAATCGGCGTCCTGCCCGGTGACGAGCAGGCATTCGAGGATTTCGGGGATCTGTTTGATTTCACTTTCGAAGTGCTCGAAGCGCTCCGGCGTGTGTTTGTCCATCGAAATATAAATCAGCGACATCAGCGTATAGCCCAATGCCTTGGCATTGAGCAACGCTCGGTAACCGGTAACGACGCCGGCTTCTTCAAGAGCACGCACACGGCGCAGGCACGGCGAGGGGGAAAGGCCGATGCGGTCGGCCAAATCCTGATTGCTGATACGGCCCTCTTCCTGAAGCAGTTGCAGAATCTGCCGGTCGAAGCGGTCTATTTCCATCGTATTGCCCGTTATCGTCTAGATAAGCAATATAATGTCACAATATTTACATAATACGCAAGTAACTATCAGTACAATCTGTATATAGACCACAAAACGCAAGCACCTGCCGCGCAACACCCGGTATGATTCACCCATCAAAACATGCGCTTGCGCCACACCGAGGAGTTGCCGTCATGCTGAAGAATCCTGCCGCCAAATACGCCCCCTTCCCGCCGGTTCGGCTCGACGACCGGAAATGGCCGAACCAGCCGATTACCAAGGCACCGATCTGGATGAGCACCGATCTGCGTGACGGAAATCAGGCGCTCTTCGAACCAATGAACGCCGAGCGCAAGATGCGCATGTTCAAAGCGGTATGTGAAATTGGCTTCAAGGAGATCGAGGTGGGCTTCCCGTCGGCCTCGCAGACCGATTTCGACTTCGTGCGCAAACTCATCGAAGGCAATCACATCCCGGACGACGTGACCATCGAAGTGCTTGCGCCGGCGCGCGAACACCTGATCCGCCGCACCTTCGAGTCGCTCAAGGGCGCCAAGCGCGCCATCGTGCACATCTACAACGCCACCTCTAAGCCCTTCCGCGAAACAGTCTTCGGTATGAGCAAGGACGAAGTGGTGGCCATGGCTGTCGCTTCGGTTAAGCTCGTTCGCCAGTTCACCGATGCCACGCCGGAAACCGAGTGGATGCTTGAATACAGCCCGGAGAACTTCAGTTCCACCGAACTCGATTTCGCACTTGAGGTTTGCAATGCGGTGACCGAAGCCTGGGATGCGCGGCCGGACCGCAAGATCATTCACAACTTGCCGGCAACCGTTGAAATGGCCACACCCAACGTCCATGCCGACCAGATCGAGTGGATGCACCGCAACTTGAAACGCCGCGATAGCGTGATCCTCAGTCTCCACCCGCACAATGACCGCGGCACCGCTGTGGCCGCGGCCGAGCTCGGCCTCATGGCCGGCGCCGATCGCATCGAAGGTTGCCTCTTCGGAAACGGCGAGCGCACCGGCAACGTCGACCTCGTCACGCTCGCGCTCAATCTTTATACGCAAGGCATTGCGCCGAATCTCGATTTCTCCGACATCAACGCCGTGGCGCGCACCTTCGAGTACTGCACGCAGATGCCGATTCACCCGCGTCACCCCTATGTCGGCGACCTCGTGTTCACGGCCTTTTCGGGTTCGCATCAAGACGCGATCAAGAAGGGTTTTGCCATCCAGAAGCCGGAAAACCTCTGGAACATGCCCTATCTCCCGATCGATCCGGCCGATCTCGGGCGCAGCTACGACTCGGTGATCCGCATCAACAGCCAGTCGGGCAAGGGCGGCGTGGCCTATCTGCTCGAAACCGAGTACGGCGTGGTCATGCCGCGCCGTTTGCAGGTTGAGTTCTCGGCCGAAGTGCAGCGCTACACCGATCAGCACGGTGGCGAAATGGACGCGGCCGACATCTGGAAGCTCTTCTCCGAGACCTACCTCGACACCAGCGAACCGGTGCGTTATATCGAGCATCACCTCTTCGAGCAGGGCAAGGCGCAGGGCATCCGTATGACCGTCGAGATGGACGGCAAGACGCAAACGGTGACCGGCGAAGGCAACGGCCCGATCGATGCCGCAGTACACGCCCTGCGCACGCTCGGCATTTCGCTGCAGGTACGCAGCTACGAAGAGCGCTCGATGGGCAGCAGCGGCGAGGGCGGCGACGCCAAGGCCTGCGCCTTCATGGAAGTCCTGCAGGTGGGCAGCGACCGTGAATGCTACGGCGTGGGCATGGATGCCAACATCGTCACGGCATCGATCAAGGCACTGATGAGCGGCGTCAACCGGATGAGTGCCAGCGCTGTGAAGACGCAGGCGGCGTGATTGTAAAAATGGCTGCAGGCCGCATGGCTAGGCGGTCTGCAGCATGCATTCCTTAAGAGACAATATCCTTGCGGTTATTTGCGGCATTGTATCCAAGGCTGTTTATCCATGCGGCTTTCAGAGCAAACGCCCCGCCCTTACCTGCTGGTAAACCGCCCGCATCAAATGCCCGGCCGCCACATCCCGAAACGCTTCATCGTTCATCAGCCGGACAAAAATTTCCTCGTTGCCGTCCATCCGCTCTACGAACAGATTCTCAAGCTGCTTATTGAAGACTGGCGCGAAATTCTCGATGCTGTTGGCCATTACCGCCTGCCGTAGCTGCTCGTTGGCCATCGCCGTTTCGCGAACCTGATCAAAGAACAGCTGATCGGCTGGCGTAAATTCCGTACCAAAGCGTTCGTTGAGTTTGCCGACTAGGGTTGAAAGCTGCACGTCCTCGTCGGCCTGCCCGGTGCCCACCTCGGTCGGCCCGTACAGTGCCTCGGGTTCGCCGACCTTCAGGTCAATCGCCCCTTCGCTTATTTTCTGCAGCCGGTAATACTTGAGTTCCACCTCGTCATCGACCTGTACGCGGCGCGTATCGCCCGTGTGCGGCAGTTTGGTCAGCAGGAAGCGGGCGTAGGTGTACAGCTTCTCATGATCCGAATCCTGATAAGGGACGATCTGCGAGACAAAGCCGTACAGATTGCGGAAGCTGACCAGTTGCCCTTTGAACAGGCTGCCATCCTCGTCCTCCAGCACCTTGAAGCGCTCGACCGCTAGGTCGAGCAAGGCATTCAGCCTCTTGTGTTCACCGCCGGTCGGGTTCATCCGGTTGCGGAACCAGATTTCGCACCAGTCGTTCACTTCGGTTTCCGTGAACACTTTCCATTCGGCCAGTTTGTGCGCCAGCGTATTGAGCTGCTGCGGATCGGTATCATCACCCTTCGGCGTCACCTCGTAATACGGCTTGAACGCGGTGTAGATTTCCGCAGGATCATTAACGAAATCGAGCACAAAAGTATCCGTCTTGCCGCGCGTTGTGCGGTTCAGGCGCGACAGCGTTTGCACCGCCTGAATCCCCGCCAGCCGCTTATCCACATACATGCTGTGCAGCAAAGGCTGGTCAAAGCCGGTCTGGTATTTTTCCGCCACCAGCAGCACCTGATACTCCTCGCTATTGAACTTCTCCGGCAGCTCCGATTCCTTGATCCCGTTGTTCATTCCCACTTCGGTGAACTTCCGGTCGCCGAATTCCTTGATCGAAATTTCGCCCGAAAAAGCCACCAGCGACTTAACGTCGTTATAACCGTGATCTTTGATGTACTTGTCGAAGCCCAACTTGTAGCGCACCGCGTGTTCGCGCGAACCGGTCACCACCATCGCCTTGGCGCGTCCGCCGATCTTGTGCCGGGTATGCGTGCGGAAGTGCTCGACGATCACCTCGACCTTCTGCGCAATCTCGTAATCGTGGAACTCGACGAAGCGCGCCAGCGCTTGTGCCGCCTTGCGGCGCGGCACTTCCGGGTCATCCTCGATCTTCTGGATCAGCCGGTAGTAGCGCTTGTAAGTCGTGTAGTTCGCCAGCACATCGTGGATAAAACCCTCTTCGATGGCCTGCCGCATGCTGTAGTGGTGGAACGGTGCCTTGCCGTCCATCCCCGGCTCGTTGAACACGCACAGCGTCTTGAACTTCGGCGTCGCGGTAAAGGCGAAAAAGCTCAGATTCGGCTGCTTCGCCCGCTTCAACTGCTCGCGCAACAACTCTTTCTTTGCTTCCTCGCTCAGTACTTCGTCATCCATATCGAGCAACTGCTCGGCAATAACCGACTCGATGCCGTCGCGATTCAGAATCTTGCGCAACTCCATCGCCGTTTCGCCGCTTTGCGAGCTGTGCGCCTCATCGACGATCACCGCGAAACGCTTGCCCGCCGTTGCAATCGCCACGCCCTTGCCGTTCGCCTCCAGCGTGCGCATCGCCTGCGTGATGAACGGGAACTTCTGGATCGTCGAAATGATGATCGGCACGCCATCGGCCAGCGCTTTCGCCAGTTGCTGCGTGTTCTCGTCGATCTTCTGTACTACGCCCAGCTTGTGCTCGAACTGGAAGATCGTGTCCTGCAACTGCTGGTCGAGCACGCGCCGGTCGGTGATCACCACCACCGAATGAAAAATCTTCTCGTTGCTCGCGTCGTGCAGGCTCGACAAGCGGTGCGCCAGCCAGGCAATCGAGTTCGACTTGCCCGACCCCGCCGAATGCTGGATCAGATAATTGTGCCCCGAGCCGTTGTCCTGCGCATGGCCGACCAGCGCGCGCACCGCATCGAGCTGGTGATAGCGCGGGAAGATCATCGACTCCTTGCGCAAACGCTTGATGCCCTTCTCGGTGACGACCGATTTTTCCTCGACATCAAGGTGGATGAAGCGCGCCAGAATGTCCATCAGGCTGTCGCACGTCAGCACCGAATGCCACAAATAGGCCGTGCGTACATCGCCCCCTGCTTCGTCCATCACCGGCGGGTTGCCCGCGCCCTGCGCATGGCCGAGGTTGAACGGCAGGAAGAAGGTCTCCTTGCCTTCCAGCTTCGTCGTCATGAATACCAGCTCTGTATCGACCGCGAAATGCACCAGGCAACGCTGTTTGAAGGCAAACAGCAACTCTTTCGGATCGCGCTCGAAGCGGTACTGGTGCTTGGCGTTCTCCACGTTCCAGCGCGTCGCCGACATCGGGTTCTTGAGTTCCAGTGTCG
The DNA here is from genome assembly GCA_031403915.1 of Betaproteobacteria bacterium. GTDB lineage: Bacteria > Pseudomonadota > Gammaproteobacteria > Burkholderiales > Rhodocyclaceae > Propionivibrio. The sequence continues at coordinate 23,259 of JANNGP010000119.1, read as the reverse complement.
CGACGGGTAGGCCATTGACCGCCAGCACCACATCCGGAATCGCCCCGCTCTTCGTCTTCACCTGGCGAACGATACTCAGCCGGTTGTCGGCATAGCGCTCGGTGGCCGATGGATCGAGGCCGGTATTCGGCGCAAAGTAGGCCAGCCGCACCGTCTTGCCCACACACTTGAAGCCCTCGCGCAGCACCGCCAGCGAACCTTTCGCCGCCAGCTCCTTGACCAGGCTGTCGACCAGCATCGCCGCCGCCTTGCCCGCATCCAGCTTCTCCAGCCGCTCCCAGATTTTTGGCTGCGTGCGTCGCACAAAATCAACGACATCCTGCGGGAACAAGGCGGATTCCGCGTCGTACGCTGCCGGGTCGCCCTTCACATAACCACCCGCGCCGGTCAGCGCCTGTTCGATGTCGTTTTCAAAGTCAATTTCCCGGTGCATGAGAGCATTCCTCGGTTGTCTGCTTAGTCGTTTTGGCCTGCCGTATCAATATCACGCACACTTCCCGCCCGTCATCCCGGCGAAAGCCGGAATCCAGGGTTTTGACGCACAAACTGGATCCCGGCTTTCGCCGGGATGACGTAGAATCTGAACGGTGTGCATACGGCATCTCAAGTGGACAGGGAGAACCCGGTCGGCGCTATAGCCTCGGTGAGATCATCGGGGCTTTTCGCTTTCTGGATCGGGCGATTGTCGACGTTCATTTCTTCTTTTCCACCGTCTTCTTCGCTGTATCAATCTGCTTGACGCTCTGCTCCGGGGTCGGCAGCGATTCTGGCATCGTGCCGCCCAGTTCCTTGATGGTCTGGCGAACCTTCTTACCGACTTCGAAATGCGTCTGATTGGCGCGCTGCTTGCTGCTTACCTCATCCCGTTTCAACTTCTCTTCGGCTTGCGTGGCGCGGAACAGGTTCGCCGCCAGTTCGGTGCTCCCCATATGATCGAGAATCTTCTGGCTCTTCTTCAACCCCTTGCGCGCATGGATGTCCTTCGCGCCCAGGCCGCCGTACAAGCCCTTGTAGCCGTGATCCTGAAAAATCGCGTAATCCAGGCTGGTTTCGACGCCGGCCTCTTTCGCCGCTGCGGCCAGGTACTTATTGTGCTCGGCCAACTCGTTGCGAATCGCCAGTCGCTTTTCATCTTCGGACAGGCGAGCGAACTTCTCGCTATCCTGTAACTCCTGCCGCCGCGTCTGCAGCGCAAAATACGTTTGCCCATTGGCAATCACCGGCTTGGACGGATCGCCGTTCTGCACGATCAGGTAGCAGGCATAGCGTGACAGCCGCACATCGGCGACCTCGCGCTGAGCACCCGAGCCGATCCCGACCATTTTGGTGACGTCACCGAAATGGTCGTCCACAACCCGTTCGGATTTTTGGCAAGCCAGACGCGCCTTTTCGATCACCTGCGCGAAATTGCGCCAGTCCTGGTAATCCAGCAACGGCGCAAGGTCGCGGGCAGACCAGAATTCGTTGCCGTCCTCGTCGATCTGGCGGACGCCGTCGAAGGTGGCGTGATGCGCCTTGGCAAGAGGTTTGTCAGGCATGAGCTGGCTCCTTGGCAGTCAATGGAATCTCGAAATTGCGCACGTCGATCTTGCCGGTGACGGCGTTGGTGATGAGGGCGGAGCGGTATTCTTGGAGTAGCGAGATCACTTGGCTGACCTTTTCAAATTGCGCATCAAGGGCATCGCAGATTTTCCGCAAATACGAGACCACTGTTTTTTGCTCGTCTATTGGTGGCAATATCACGGGCAGTCCACCAAGAATGGTTGTGTTGAGATTATCCATTGTCGATCCGACCGATTGCAGCGACAAGTAATCAACCACGCCCTTCATGCTGAACTGGTAAAGCAAAAACTCCGGATTCATGATCTTTTGATTCAAGCGTGCTCGCAATGAACCCGTGCCACACAGCCACCCAACATTGTTTTCCCGAACAAGACCGGCTCGTCCCATTTCGCCGCGTCTGGCAATAACAACGTCGCCAAGCTCCAGCTTATGACGCGCCAGTCTTTCGACCACATCGTCGCCAACGGTTATCTTTGGGTTGTCGAATATCTGACCGTTCGCGATATCCACCGGATTTATGAGCGGCACACCTCCCTCAACATACTCCTCTGCATGAAGCTGACTGCCAAACGGCCCGGTCTGCATGGATTCGCTTAAATATGACAGCTTTGAAACACCCCAATGCATCGGAATTTCGCCCAACCACGCCACACCTGAATCCTTCATCGGCACGGACGGATCAAGCCCCTTGGTGACGGAGTGGCTGATGAGCGCGGTACGCTTTTCGGCCAGTTTCTCCAGCAAGGCTTGCTTCTTGGCGATCAGCGCATCGATCTGGGCGGTTTTGTAGTCGAGGAAGCGGGTGATGGTATTTTGCTCATCCAGAGGCGGGACAGGTATTGGCAAGATCGACTGATAGCCTTCACTCAACGAAGGGATCGCACCAGGATTCACATGTTCGCCAAAATCTATCGCCGACAGCCAATAGAAAGCCCAGTCAGGTGCAACGCGCTTCTGGTCGGGTACGTATGCGGTCATGTTGTTGTCAATACAGCATTCCGCCGTTGTAACGCGACGTCTGTTTAACAAAAGGGCAGCACCGATTTTTGCGTAAACAACGGTTTCTTTCGGGATCACGACCGCTCGCAATTGCCTCGCCGTCTCCCGACTAATCGTATGTGGAGAACTCAATAGGGTTTTACCGTCCTTTGACTGATTCAAATCCCCAACCTTATAAAAATAGAACTCTTCTCCTTGAACATTCTGAAGCTCATGTGGAAAACCCGAACCTCCAAATAGGCGACCGAGATCCTTCAGCCGCCTAACCTGCCAAGTCAAGGGCACTTCGCCAATCCAAGCCACCTTCGATGATTTGTAGTCTGCGTATTTATGATGAATCGCCATCAAACCACCTCACCCAACATCGCGACAATCTCCTTCTCCAGCAAACTGATCTCGCCCGCGATCACTTCCAGCGGGCGTGGCGGCTGGTAGACGTAGAAGTGGCGCGTCAGCGGGATTTCGTAGCCGACCTTGGTCTTGCCGTGGTCTATCCACGCGTCCGGCACGTGCGGCAGGACTTCGGCCTTGAGGTAGCTTTCGCAGTGACCCTTGACTAGCGCGAGCAGCTTGTCGTGTCCGCTTTCATTGTCGTATCCCAAGGGCAGCGGCAGCACAATGTCCTTGGGCAAGGCGACGATTTCGCTGTCGCGCAGGTCAGCGTCGGGTTCGGGATGGCCTTTAGCGTCGCGACAGATTTCGGCGCCGGGATCGCGTTCAGCCAGTGCGGCGAGGACGGCTTTGCGCACGGGGGCAGCGAGCTTGAGTCCGGCTTTTTTCAGTGCGGCGTCGAGCGCCTTTTCAAAGGCGGGGCGGTTACGGTAGAGGGTCGCGCCGTCCATGCCGCCCAGCGCGGCCTTGATGGCGGCTTGCGTTTTCTCGCCCTCGATCACTTCGGCGCGATGGACCGCGTCGTCCTTGCGCTTCTTGCTGCTGGCGAGGTTGGCGAAGGCGCTTTGTTCGTCGAGCCGGGCGAGGCGTTCGGCGCTGGCCTGGAAGTTGAGGCGCAGCGGGCGTTCGACGGTGATCTTGAGATAGCCGAAGTCGCAGTTGTCGAAAAGCTTGCTGCAAATGCGCCGCTCGGGCTTGCCGTCCACCAATACCTCGCTTTGCGCGTCGTGCTGGTGCTCGGCGTAGAGGCGCACGAGTTCGCCGATGTGTTCGGCCGAGAGTTCGTTGCGCTTGTTGCCGAGGCTCTTGTCCATCTTCTTGAAGTGGCGCGTGCCGTCGATCAGTTGCACCTGGCCTTGCCGGTGCTCGGGTTTCTTGTTGGTGACGATCCACACGTAGGTGTAGATGCCGGTGTTGTAGAACATCTGGTCGGGCAGGGCGATCACGGCGTCGAGCCGGTCATTTTCGATGATCCAGCGGCGAATGTTCGATTCGCCGCTGCCGGCGTCGCCGGTGAATAGCGGTGAGCCGTTGAAGACGATGGCGATCTTGGAACCGTCGCCGCCGTTTTCGGGCGGGCGATGCATCTTGGACATCATGTGCTGCAGGAAGAGCAGCGAGCCGTCGTTGATGCGTGGCAGGCCGGCACCAAAGCGGCCATTGAAACCGGAGTCGGCGTATTCCTGGCGCACGAAGTCTTCTTCCGGCTTCCACTCGACGCCGAAGGGCGGGTTAGCGAGCATGTAGTGGAATTGCCTGCCAGGGTGACCGTCGTGCGCGACGAAGCCGTTGGTCTTGTTCTTGGCGTCCTTAATGCCGAGTGTGTCGCCGTAGATCAGGTTGTTGATTGGCTCGTCCTTGATCAGCAGGTCGGCGCAGCAGATGGCGTAGGACTCGGGGTTGTATTCCTGGCCGAAGAGTTCGATGTGGGCGTCGGGGTTCTTCTCCATGATGTATTTTTCGGATTCGGAGAGCATGCCGCCCGTCCCTGCCGTCGGGTCGTACACGCTGCGAGAGATACCGGGTTTGAAAACCTCGGCCTCGCCGGTGAATAACAGTTGCACCATGAGACGGATGACTTCGCGCGGGGTGAAGTGGTCTCCCGCTTCTTCGTTGGCCTGTTCGTTGAACTTGCGCACCAGCTCCTCGAACAGGTAGCCCATTTGCAGGTTGCTGAGCGCCTTGGGCGAGAGGTCGATTTCGGCGGAACAGAATTCCTTGATGATCAGGAACAGGCGATTGGCTTCGTCGAGCTTGGCGATCTCGGCTTCGAACTCGAATTTGTCGAAGATGTCGCGGGCTCGCGGCGAAAAGCCCTGAATGTAGGCGATCAGGTTGCCGGCGATGTTGGGTGCGTCGCCGAGCAGCTTGTCGAAGGTGAAGCCGCTGGTGTTGTAAAGCTCCTGCTTGCGGCCATCGGCGGCAAGGCGCGAGAGCGCTTTTTCCAGCGCCGGTCCTTTAATGCCCTTGGCTTCGAGCCGCTTCTTTTCGGCTAGCACCTTTTGCTTGTTCTCGGCCAGCACCAGATCGAAACGACGCAGGACGACGAGCGGCAACATGACGCGTCGGTATTGCGGCGGACGGTAGGGGCCGCGCAGCTTGTTGGCGATGTTCCAGACGAATCCGACGAGGTTTTGATGCTGATTTTGTTGTTGGTTGTTTTGCATGGACTGATTTCGTTTGAGACTCGCTTGATGATGAGTGCGTAGAGTAGCCGAAGGGCGGGGTAAATCACAGCGCTACGGGAAACCGCCGAATGGCCGACAACGAAGCATCCAATTTGCGAATTGGCCTTAACGCCAGTATTCATGAGTTTCTCCAGAGGTCGTTGCCGAAGTTCGTTTATCCATGGGGGTTGCAGAGGCATGATATTTTTTCCTGTGCTGCACAACGCGATCAACGCTCAGTACGCCCGCGCCACCGTGGTAGAATCTACCCCCTTTCCGCTTCCATCTGATTGATCCGCCAAATGTTCTCCGGAATCATTGCCGCCGTTGGCCACATTACCGAACTCGCTCCTCGCAATGACGGCACGCCGACCGTGCGCCTGCGCGTGGATGCCGGCAAGCTCGGGCTCGACGATGCAACGCTCGGTGACTCGATCGCCTGCAACGGCGTGTGCCTGACTGTTGTTGATATTCAGGGCAATGCCTTCTTCGTTGATGCCTCACCCGAGACACTGTCCTGTACGGTCGGACTCGATGCGCCTGGACTGGTCAATCTGGAGAAGGCGTTGCGTCTGGCCGACCGGCTGGGCGGGCATCTGGTGTCGGGCCATGTGGATGGCGTCGGCGAGGTGCTGCGCTTTGATCCGGTGGGTGATAACCGTTTGCTGGAGATTCGTGCACCACAGTCGTTGGCCAAATACATCGCGCGCAAGGGTTCCATTACGGTCAATGGCGTGAGCCTGACCACCAACACCGTCAGCGGCGCTGACTTCTCGATCAATCTGATTCCGCATACGCTGGAGGCAACCACGCTCGGCAAGCTGCAAGCAGGTCACAAAGTTAATCTTGAAATAGACCTGATCGCGCGCTACGTGGAGCGTATGCTCAATCCTGAAAATCCTGACACGCTAGAGGTCGCATAAAATGGCACCGCAAAGCACCTCCCCCGCCATCTCGCCGATTGAGGAAATCGTCGTCGAGATTCGTGCCGGGCGCATGGTTATTCTGGTTGACGAGGAAGATCGCGAGAATGAAGGCGACCTGATCCTCGCCGCTGAACATGTCACGCCTGAAGCGATCAATTTCATGGTCAAGCACGCGCGCGGCCTGGTTTGCCTGACCATCACTGAAGCGCGTAGCAAACAACTTGGCCTGTCGCAGATGGCGCGCGACAACAAGAGCCCGTACAGCACCGCCTTTACCACCTCGATCGAAGCGGCCAGCGGTGTCACCACCGGCATCTCGGCGCAGGATCGTGCACGCACAATCCAGGCCGCTGTAGCGCGCAATGCGCGGCCGGAAGACATCGTCCAACCGGGCCATATCTTCCCGATTACCGCCAAAACCGGCGGCGTGCTGGTGCGTGCCGGCCACACCGAGGCGGGCTGCGACTTGTCGCAGATGGCCGGACTGGAGCCTTCGTCGGTTATTTGCGAAATACTCAAGGATGACGGCGCGATGGCGCGCCTGCCCGATCTGATTGAGTTCGCCAAGGAGCATGGCCTGAAGATCGGCACCATCGCCGACCTCATCCATTTCCGCAGTCGCAACGAGACCCTGACTGAGCGCACCTTCAGCAAACCGGTCAAATCGGTGCACGGCGAGTTTACGCTGCATGCCTACACCGACTGCACTTCGAATGAGGTGCACCTGGCGCTGACCAAGGGCGAAATTTCCCCGGACAAGGAAACACTGGTGCGCGTTCATGAGCCACTCTCTGTACTGGATTTTCTTGACTCAACCAGCGGTCGCCATACGTTTTCCCTCGACCTGGCTCAGCAAGCGTTGGCCCGCGCCGAATCCGGGGTTATCGTGCTGCTGCGTCGCACAGAAACCGGCCAGGACATTCTCGCTGCACTGGGTGAACCGACAGCGGCAAAACGTCCGGCATCCAAGTGGGATCCACGTATCTACGGTATTGGTGCGCAGATCCTGCGCGACCTCGGGGTGCGCAAAATGAAACTGCTTTCCAGCCCGCGCCGTATGCCGAGCATGACCGGGTTTGACCTTGAAGTGACTGGTCACATTGCCACCCCGGCCGAACTTGAATAAATCTACATTAACCGAACTACAACTTACGTAAGCGCTGATTAATTGAAGACTGGACACCGGTTTTCGCCGGTGTGACGAATTAATCCATGTTTCCTTAAGAAATTACCCGAAGGCATAGTTATGGCCCGTTACGAAAATATTTTTGAGTTTGAAACCTCTCTGGCCGGTTCCGGCCTGGCTGTCGGCATCGTTATGAGCCGCTTTAATCAGGATGTCTGCGAAGGCCTGCTGGCCGCCTGCACGACCGAACTCAAGCATCTGGGCGTGGCTGAAGGTGATATCGAGATTGCCACGGTGCCCGGCGCGCTGGAAATTCCGCTGGCGTTACAAACGATGGCGCAAAGTGATCGTTACGATGCTCTGATCGCCCTCGGCGCGGTCATTCGCGGCGAAACCTATCACTTCGAGGTAGTCTCCAATGACGCTTGCCGCGCCGTGATGGACGTGCAACTGGATACCGGCATTCCCATTGCCAACGGCATCCTGACCTGCGAGGACGACGATCAGGCGCTGGCACGTACGCATGAGAAGGGCACGGACTGCGCACGCGCTGCGATCGAAATGGCTAACCTGCTGCGCGCACTTGGAGAAAGACCCGCATGAGCATCAAGCCAGAAACCCCCGCGATACCAGGCAAAGCGGCCAAGCCTGCGGCAAAATCGCCGCGCCGCCGTGCCCGCGAGTTTGCCCTGCAAGGGCTTTACCAATGGCGGCTTAGCGGCAACGATGAGGCCGCTATTGAAGCGCATCTGCGTGACACCGCCGGCTTCGACAAAGCGGATCGCGAGTTTTTTGTCGGCCTGCTGCGCGGCGTGCTGATACAACAATCCGTTTTGCAGGATCAGCTTCAGACGCATCTTGACCGCCCTTTTGCCGAGCTCTCGCCGGTCGAAGCCAGCGTACTTCTGGCGGGCGCTTACGAACTCGCCAACTACCCGCAAACACCGTACCGCGTGATCATCAACGAGGCCATTGAACTGACCAAGAGCTTTGGCGGCACCGACGGCCACAAGTACGTGAACGGCGTGCTCGACAAACTGGCCGCCAAATTGCGCCCGGTCGAAGTTGAGGCCAAGCGTGCAACAAACCGAAAATCTTGAACCACCAAGTCACCAAGCACACCAAGAAGCACCAAGTTTTTCTTGGTGAAACTTTGTGCCCTTTGTGGCTTGGTGGTGAAGCTTTTTGATCATGCCTACCCCACCATCAGAATTCGATCTGATCGCCCGCCACTTCGCGCGCCCGACGCCGCAGGCCGTTCTCGGCCCCGGCGACGACTGCGCGTTAGTTTCGCCTTCGCCCGGCATGGAGTTGGCGATCACCACCGACATGCTGGTCTCGGGTACGCATTTTCTACCGGACACCGACCCCGCCCAACTCGGCTGGAAGACGCTGGCAGTCAATATCTCCGACCTGGCGGCGATGGGTGCCAAGCCGCGTTGGGTCTTGCTCGCCGGCAGCCTCCCGGATGCCAATGAAAGCTGGATTGCCGCTTTCGCCGACGGACTTTTCGCCTGCGCCACACGCTACGGCGTCGATCTTGTCGGCGGCGACACCACGCGCGGGCCACTCAATCTGTGCATCACCGCCCTTGGCGAGGTTCCGGTCGGCACCGCGCTGCGCCGTGATGGCGCCAAGGTCGGAGACGATATATGGGTGTCTGGCCAGCCAGGCCTGGCGGCGCTGGGTCTTGCCCATCTGCTCGGCAAAACCGCACTGACCGAGCAGTTTGCCACATACTGCGTGACCCGACTGCAAAAGCCATTGCCGCGTGTTGAACTGGGTCTGGCGCTGCGTGAGCGCAAGCTGGCGCATGCCGCCATCGACGTTTCCGACGGTCTGCTCGCGGATATCGGCCATATCTGCGAACAATCAAAGCTCGATGCCGAGCTGCTTGAAACGCTACTGCCTTGCCTGCCCGCCGGGGTCGATCCGACACTGGCACGCAACGCCCAACTAGCCGGTGGTGATGATTATGAACTGGCATTTTCCACCGATCCCGGAAAGCGACATGAACTGACCGAACTGGCCGCACAACTCGATCTGCCGCTCTGGCGCATTGGCCGTTTAGTCGCAGGCACGCGCGAAGTGCGCTTTGAAGTACGTTTGCTCGATGAAAACGGAACGATACTGCCGGCAACTCACAAAGGATTCGATCATTTTGGTCAAGATAACGTGTAAGCCACCTTCGCTTCGCTTCCTCTTCTCGCATCCGGCACATCTGGTGGCCTGTGGTTTTGGCAGCGGGCTTTCGCCATTCGCACCGGGCACGGTCGGCACATTGTTCGCCTGGGTCACGTTTCCATTGCTGCGCCCATGGATGAATGACTTCGAGCTGCTCGCCTTTCTTCTCGCGTGCTTTATTGGCGGCGTATTGGCAGCACACAAGACGGGTGCCGACCTGGGTGTCATCGATCACGGCAGCATCGTCTGGGACGAAATTGGTCCCTTCTGGCTGGTGCTTGTTTTTTGTCCGGTCAGCTGGTTGTGGCAAGGCACAGCGTTTCTGCTCTTCCGCTTGTTTGACATCTTCAAGCCGCAACCAGCGCGCTATTTCGACGAGAAAGTGAAAAACGGCTTTGGTGTCATGACCGATGATCTTGTCGCCGGCGGCTACACCGTGCTGAGTCTGGCCCTGCTGCGCTTTGTTCTGGCATGAGTAACTATGATCAAAAACTTCTGGAAGAACTGGCCGCTGAAATCGGTGCCTTGCTCCTGCGCAACGGCCAGCGACTGGCCACGGCAGAATCCTGTACCGGTGGCTGGGTTGCACAGTGCCTGACAGCCATCGCCGGCAGCTCAGAGTGGTTCGACCGCGGATTCGTCACCTACTCCAACGACTCCAAACAAGACATGCTCGGCGTCTCGCCCGAAACGCTGGACACGCACGGTGCCGTCAGCGAGGCGACGGCAAGAGCGATGGGGGAAGGCGCACTGCGTCTCAGTCACGCCGACTGGGTGGTTGCCATTACCGGAATCGCCGGCCCCAGCGGCGGCTCAGCAGACAAACCGGTTGGCACAGTCTGTTTTGCCTGGGCCGGACCGGACGGCCGGCTCGAGACAACAACCTGCTGTTTCGCTGGTGGGCGGGCAGAAGTACGCGCGCAATCGGTAGCCTATGCGCTTACCGGCATGTTGGAACGCGCAGCCTACCTATCAACCTGAAGGGATTCAGAATAAATACTAGATTTTTGTCCAGTGCTGTATATAATCACAGTACTCGACAGAGGTCCAAGGTGCCGTAAAGACGCTGTCGAACATGAGATAATTCCCGACAATCAGGATAAAGGATTCGCAATGGACGACAACAAGACAAAGGCATTGGCCGCCGCGCTGGCTCAGATCGAGAAGCAGTTCGGCAAAGGTTCAATCATGAAAATGGGCGACGGCAGTGTCTTCAACGACATTCAGGTCGTCTCCACCGGCTCGCTTGGACTGGATATCGCCCTCGGCATCGGCGGCCTGCCGCGTGGCCGCGTCGTTGAAATTTACGGCCCGGAATCGTCCGGCAAGACCACGCTGGCGTTGCAGGTTATCGCTGAAATGCAGAAACTGGGCGGCACGGCGGCATTCATCGATGCCGAACACGCGCTCGACCCGACTTACGCCCAGAAACTCGATGTCAATCTGGACGAACTCCTGATTTCACAACCGGATACCGGCGAACAGGCGCTTGAAATCGCCGACATGCTGGTGCGCTCGGCGAGCGTTGATGTCGTGGTCATCGACTCGGTTGCCGCACTCGTGCCGAAAGCCGAAATCGAAGGTGAAATGGGTGATTCGCTTCCCGGACTGCAAGCGCGTCTGATGAGCCAGGCGCTGCGCAAACTCACCGCCAACATCAACCGGACCAACACACTGGTCATCTTCATCAACCAGATTCGCATGAAAATCGGCGTCATGTTCGGCAGCCCGGAAACCACGACCGGTGGCAATGCCCTCAAGTTTTACGCTTCCGTACGTCTGGATATCCGGCGCATCGGCGGCATCAAGAAGGGTGACGAAGTCATCGGCAACGAAACGCGCGTCAAGGTCGTCAAAAACAAGGTAGCGCCGCCCTTCCGCGAAGCAATTTTCGATATTCTGTACGGCGAAGGCACCTCGCGTGAAGGCGAAATCGTCGAACTCGGCGTTATCCATAAACTGGTTGAGAAATCAGGCTCGTGGTACGCCTACAATGGTGAAAAAATTGGTCAGGGCAAAGACAATGCCCGTGAATTCCTTAAAGCCAACCCGCAAATAGCTGAGGAGATTGAGGGCAAAATCAGGGCGGCAGTTAACGTACCGTCGCCAAAACCCATAAACGCTGCGGAGTAAGCGCAAACTTGCCATGAGCAGCGGCTTGCGCGAGCGTGCATTGCGCCTTCTGGCGCGCCGCGAACATGCTCGAGCCGAGTTGGCGCGTAAACTTGCACCGCACGCCGAGTCGGCAGAAGCACTTGAAGCATTACTCGACGATTTGACTGCACGGCGCCTGCTCTCTGACGAGCGTTACGTCGAAATGCGCATGAATGCTCGTGCTGCGCGTTTTGGCAATGCCCGGCTGGCTTACGAATTGCGCACGCAGGGAGTTTCTGAGGAGTTGGTGGAAGCCGCGTTGAGCGGCAGCGAAGATGAACTGGCACGAGCGCGTCAGGTTTGGCAACGCAAATTTGGCGACACGGTCAAGGCTAACGATGCCATACACCGTGCACGTCAGATGCGATTTTTGATGAGCCGGGGATTTTCCGGTGAAACTATCCGCCGCGTACTGCGCGGCGATTTTGAAGATGATTGAATGATGCCCGACACCAATGCCGACACGAGTGTAAAAAGCGTTCTTTCCACGCATAACCTGAAGAAGAGCTACAAGAAGCGCACGGTGGTTGAGGACGTGTCGGTCGAGGTAGGCAGTGGCGAGGTGGTCGGCCTGCTTGGCCCGAATGGCGCGGGGAAAACGACATGTTTCTACATGGTGGTCGGTCTGGTGGCTTGCGATTCCGGCGAGGTTTATATTGATGACAAGAAAATCACCCACCTGCCCATCCACCAGCGGGCGAAACTCGGCGTATCTTATCTTCCACAGGAAGCCTCCGTTTTTCGAAAACTGACCGTCATTGAAAACATCAAGGCGGTGCTTGAACTGCAGAACCTTGATTCTGACGAAGTTGATCGCCGCGCCGAACAACTGCTCGAGGAGTTGCACATCGGTCATATCCGGCACAGCTCAGCCGCTTCTCTTTCCGGTGGCGAACGCCGACGTGTCGAGATTACCCGGGCATTGGCGACCGAGCCACGCTTCATTCTGCTTGACGAACCCTTTGCCGGCGTCGACCCCATCGCCGTGCTGGATATCCAGAAAATCATTCGTTTCCTCAAGGAACGCAACATCGGCGTTCTGATTACCGATCATAATGTCCGTGAAACATTGGGAATTTGCGACCACGCCTATATCCTTAACGAAGGCAGTGTTCTTGCTGCTGGTCGACCTGACGAAATCATTTATAATGAAAACGTTCGCAAGGTTTATCTGGGCGAAAATTTCCGTCTCTAAACTAGGCGCTTGCTACACAACTCTAGAACATACCGGGTAGCATTTTCCCCACTCCGGCGGCCGATCAGGCTCCGTAAATGAAACCATCCCTCCAGCTCAAGCTTTCTCAGCATCTCGCACTGACCCCACAGTTGCAACAGTCGATACGACTGCTGCAGCTATCGACGCTTGAGCTTGAGCAGGAGTTGGAAAAGTATTTACAGGAAAACCCTCTCCTCGAACGTGAGGAAGAGGAATACGCTCCACCTAAGCCCGGGTCCGACGAAGCCGAATCCGCCGCCACTGAACAATCCGAGATCGAACCCGCCCCAACGCCATCGTCAGCCGATGACGAAAGTTGGTTGGGCGAAGAAAGCAGCTACTCCAGTTCTTCCGGGTCGTTCGACGATGATGACAACGATTTTCAGGACGTGCAGGCAGCGACGACATCCCTGCGTGAGCACTTGTCCTGGCAACTGGGGCTGATGGCCATCCCCGATCGTGACCGAACCCTCGTACAATGCTTGATAGAAGCGCTTGACGATGATGGTTATCTGACTCAGTCGCTCGAAGACCTCGCCGAAACACTACCCCCTGAGCTTGAAATCGAGGCTGAAGAATTGCAGATTGCTCTCAAGCATCTGCAGTATTTTGACCCGACTGGTGTCGGTGCGCGCAATGCACCGGAATGTCTGGCGTTGCAACTTGAAACTCTTCCGGCAGATGATACGCAGGTTCTGGCGCTAAAAATCGTACGCCAGCACCTCGGCCTTCTCGCCAGTCGCGATTTTCTGAAGCTCAAGAAACTCGTCGAATGCGACGACGACCAGTTACGCCATGCCCAATTCCTGATATGCAGCCTGAACCCCCGACCCGGGGCAAAATATGCGGCTCTTGAAGCACGCTATATCACTCCAGACGTCGTGGTTCGAAAAATTCGCGGCCAGTGGACAGTGAACGTCAATTCCGACGCCTTCCCTCGCTTGCGAATCAACAGTCTTTACGCCCAGATTCTCTCAAAACAGCGCGGCTCAGGCCTCGCTGGCCAATTGCAGGAAGCGCGCTGGCTGATAAAAAATGTTCAGCAACGCTTTGACACCATCCTGAGAGTGGCTCAATCTATTGTCGACCGGCAGCGTCAATTTTTCGATCATGGCGAGGTCGCCATGAGGCCATTGGTGCTGCGTGAAATTGCTGACATTCTTGGCCTGCACGAATCGACTGTGTCACGGGTAACCACTCAGAAATACATGGCCACACCGCGCGGTATTTTTGAACTGAAGTACTTCTTTGGCAGTCATGTCGCCACCGAAGCCGGCGGCGCGTGTTCCGCCACGGCCATTCGTGCGCTGATCAAACAGTTGATTGGCGCAGAAGACCCGAAGAAACCCCTTTCGGATAGCCAGATATCCGAAGTCCTTGGCCAGCAGGGCATTGTTGTGGCACGGCGGACAATCGCAAAATACCGTGAAGCACTCAATATTCCGCCGGTTAAACTACGCAAGACTATATAACGGGCATTGCACAAGTCGACACCTCTGAAGATGAAAGCGATGACCGCCACCCTCACCCCCGCGCCTTTTCTTACGAACGGGCAAGGGGAGATCAGACCGTCGTGTAAACGACAGTCACCTTGAAAAGGAGCCACACTATGAACCTGCAAATCAGTGGACACCATCTCGAGATTACCCCGGCGATTCATGCCTATGTCACGGGTAAACTCGAGCGCGTCACACGCCATTTCGACAATGTAATCGACGTGAACGTGATCCTGTCGGTGGACAAACTGAAGCAGAAAGCCGAAGTCACCGTCCATCTTTCTGGAAAAGATGTTCACGTTGAGTCCATTGACGAGGATCTTTATGCCGCAATAGACGAACTGGCTGATAAGCTTGATCGTCAGATCCAGAAACACAAACAGAAAATTCAGAATCATCACCGTGGCCAGAAAATCGGCCATATCGTTCAGGAATAGCCGGCAGCGCGTGGCGGGACAGGTTCAGCTTGGCCGAGCCCGCCACCACCATCGACCCAAACCCGAACCAATCCTGATTTAGCACTATTATCTCAAGCTTGCCGTTTTGGCCTGCTCACTTGTATGAACCATATCACTCACCTATTAGCCACCGAGAATATTGCCCTTGATCTTGACGCGAGCAGCAAAAAGCGGGTCTTTGAGAAAGTGGGGTTGCTCTTCGAAAACAATCAGGGCATTGCCCGTAGCACGGTATTTGACAGTCTCTTTGCTCGTGAAAAACTAGGTTCGACCGGCCTCGGCCAGGGCGTCGCCATTCCTCACGGCCGCATCAAAGGGCTTAAACAGGCTAGCGGTGCTTTTTTACGACTTGCCGCGCCCGTCGCCTTTGACTCGCCGGATGGCAAACCAGTCTCTCTACTTTTTGTTTTGCTTGTTCCCGAGCAGGCCACGGAACAGCATTTACAAATCCTCTCTGAACTCGCTGAGCGATTCTCCGACCGAGCCTGCCGCGAGGCGCTCAGCACGGCAGAGAGTGCTGCCGCAATCCGCCAGATACTAGCCCATTAAGAGTCCGTCACCATGATTACTACACGCTCGTTGAGCATCACCCAACTTTACGAAGATCACCTTGAGAAACTCAAGCTCACCTGGGTCGCTGCAGTGGGTATTGAACGGCGGGTAGAACTCAAGGATCAGGAGGTTTTTGGTCCTGATGTTGTGGGCCACCTCAATCTCATATACAGCCACCGTGTGCAGGTTATCGGCAAAGCCGAGCAGCGCTGGGCCGAGCATGCTGGCGCGGAACGCTGGCATCGACAGATCGACGACCTGATGGCGTCCAAGCCACCGGCCCTGATCATTGCCGATGGTCTGGAAATCCCGCCCGGTGTGCGCGAGATTTGTGAAGCAACACAAACCCCCCTATTTGTCAGCCCCAAGGCCTGTTCGGCCGTGATCGATTTATTGCATCTCTATCTGGCGCGACGCTTTGCTGACACGGTCTCGGTGCACGGTGTTTTTATGGACGTTTTTGGCATGGGCGTTCTGATTACAGGTGATTCCGGTGTCGGTAAAAGCGAACTGGCGCTTGAACTCGTTTCGCGCGGGCACGGTCTAGTTGCTGATGATGTGGTCGAACTGGCACGTATCGCACCAACAACCATTGAGGGGCGCTGCCCCGGCATGTTGCGTGACTACCTTGAAGTGCGCGGCCTTGGCCTGCTCAACATCCGCACCATCTTCGGTGAAACCGCCGCCCGGCGAAAAATGAAGCTCAAGCTTGTTGTACACCTGCAGAAACACATTGCAGGCGATGAATCACCTCGTCTTCCGCTCGATTCACAGGCCCAGGAAATTATTGGAATCCCGGTACGCAAAGTCGTCTTCCATGTCGCGCCCGGACGTAACTTGGCGGTTCTGCTTGAAGCCGCCGTGCGCAATAGCATTCTGCAACTGCGTGGCATCGACAGCATGAGTGAATTCATTAATCGTCAGCAACAGGCCGTTCTTGACGATGACATCTGATTTTCGCTTATACTTAATTTCCGTTCCCTAAATCCTATCAAGGAGTTACCGATGAAAGCCATGATTGCTCTCGTTGCCTTAACCTTTGCCGCAACTGCCGCCTTTGCCGCCGATGCGGTAAAGAAAGCACCCTCGCCTGCACAGCAAGCACAGCAGGAAAGAATGAAGTCGTGCAACGCCGAAGCCGGAAAGAAGGAACTTAAGGGCGACGAGCGGAAAAAGTTCATGAGCGAATGCCTTGGCTCCAAGCCGGCACCCGCCACGCAACAGGACAAGATGAAGTCGTGTAACGCCGAGGCCGGCACCAAGTCTTTAAAGGGTGACGAGCGAAAGGCATTTATGAGCGACTGCCTCAAGGCCGACAAGAAATAGGCAGAGAATCAAGCGAAAAAAAACGGCGGTGTGTTACGTGTACACATCGCCGTTTTTTGTGTGGTGCCGATCAAAGCTGTTCAAATTCGGCACAGTCCGCATCCGCACTCGTCGCTGGGCCGGCAAAGCAAATGACACCCTTGCCGTGAATAACACATTCCTCTCCGCGCAATAACAACTCCAGCTCACCGCTTAAGGTGACAAAAGTGCCATTGGTACTATTGTCTGAGAGCACAAAAACATCCCCCCGACGCTCAATCCGGGCGTGATGGCGCGAAGCGCGACGATCCCTAATCAAAATATCACTGTCTGTCCCGCGACCCATATTGATGAAGCGCTTCCGGCCATCCAGAACAATAACCTCGCCGTTATAGCGCAGATAAAGTCGAGCGCCCTTAGCCGCATCATTATTGGCCTTATCTGAAGGCGGCGCAAAGTTCGCCACAGGCGGCACCACTTCTGGCGGCTGGGCAATTTCAAAAACCTTGATTCCCGTCGTTTTCCCTTTTCCTGCTGCTGAGCCCAGATCACGCGCCCACAACTTAAATGCCGGGGATAAGGCATCCAGACCCTGAATGCTGGTAAGAACCTGCCCTGGCTTGGCCAAGCCAGCCAGACGAGCCGCCGCAGTGACCGTTTCACCAAGGAACTCACCGTCCCCTTCGACAACCGGCCCATGTGAAAAACCGACACGTATAGCCAGTTTCACTCCCGAAACCGGCGGCAAATCAGCCACACGTTGCTGCATTTCGATTGCGGACTGAGTGGCGTCATCCGGCTGTTCGAACAATGCCATCAGTTCTCCGCCAACAGTCTTGACGATACGTCCGCCAAAACCCTCGACACCACGCTCCATTCGCTTGAGGCATCGGTCTACCGCACGCAGCGCCTCTGCATCACCCAGTTTTTCGTGCAAACGAGCACTTCCCGAAACATCGGCAAAAAGTACTGACTGAATTTTTTCATTATTATTCATGACAATCTCGGTGCTTGGAGACGCAGTTGCCGTTTCATATGAAGCCACTCCTCGAGCCTCACCGCACACTCTGGCACTTTACCTGTTTTTCCCGCAGCACAAAACAGCCACGTTTTCCGGATCATAACAAAAGCCTGACGCTTCTGCTTCATGTCGTAATGACTTGCAGTGGAAGAGTTCCCGGTAATGACAAAGCCTCACCGAACTGGGGCGCATCAAACACGGTGTCACCCCCATCCATTTTCTCGAGTTCCGCTCCTACGTGCAGGCCTTTGAAGTCAAACAACGAAGTATCCGCCAGATGCGAAGGCACAATGTTTTGCAGTGCTGAAAACACCGACTCCGTTCGCCCTGGATAGCGCCTATCCCAGTCAGCCATCATTTCCCGAATTTTTTGCCGCTGCAGATTGTTTTGCGAACCGCACAGATTACAGGGAATGATCGGGAAAGCCATGCCACGCGCAAAGCGCGCGATATCGTTCTCGCTGCAATAGGCCAGCGGACGAATAACGACATGTGCGCCGTCATCCGTCACCAGCTTGGGCGGCATGGCTTTCAGTTTGCCGCCAAACAGCATATTGAGAAACAAGGTGTGCACGATGTCGTCCCGATGATGCCCGAGAGCAATCTTGTTGGCACCCAATTCCTTGGCCGTGCGGTAAATAACACCACGCCGCAGCCGCGAACATAAGGAACACGTTGTCTTGCCTTCCGGAATTTTCTCTTTGACGATCGAATACGTATCCTGCTCCACAATACGATACTCGACACCCAAACCGGCCAGATACGCTGGCAGCACCTCGGCAGGAAAGCCCGGCTGCTTCTGATCCAGATTCATGGCAATCAGCCGGAAATCGATCGGCGCCCGCTGCTGCATCGCCATCAGAACCGAGAGCATGGCGTAGGAGTCCTTGCCACCCGAAATGCAAACGAGAACGGTGTCTCCCTCCTCGATCATGTTGTAATCGGCAATTGCCTTGCCGACATCGCTTTCAAGACGCTTCTTCAAGCGCTGAAGATTCTTTGAATTTTCCACCGGACCTCAAATATTTAATTAACCACGGAGAACACAGAGAGCGCAAAGAAAAACAAGTAAAAATATTAGCGTTGCCTCAGCCAAGAAGCGCTGTCAAAAATTCTCTTAGCCTTTCTCCGTGCGCTCTGTGGTTGAACCGATTTTCGTTTTCAGCTACAAATGAGCCGTACGCCCGCCATCAACATTAATCACCTGGCCGGTTATATAAGACGCATCGTCGAGCAGAAAGCGCACCGCGCGTGCGATATCCTGCGGGCTGCCGGAACGCTTCAACAGTGTATGGGCCACTATTTTGTCACGCATGGCGTTGTCAAACAGCCCCTCGTCAGGCCATAGAATCGGTCCCGGCGCGACGGCATTGACCCGTACCTCAGGTGCCATTTCGATGGCCAGCGCCCGTGTCAACCCTAGTAAGCCAGCCTTTGCCGCACAGTACAGCGGGTAACCAGCCAAAGGCCGCTCGGCATGGATGTCGGTAATATTGACCACTGCGCCGTGTGCCGCTTTCAGATAGGGTGCTGCCGCTTGAGTAAGAAACAACGGTGCCTTGAAATTGCTGCCAACCAGATCATCCCAAGCCGCCAAGTCAATTTGTCCCAGCGGGGTAGGGGAAAAACTCGACGCATTATTGACCAGTGCATCCAGCCGTCCAAAGTGCGCAACGGTGTTTGCAACCAGCGCGCCCAGCGCCGCCACATCAAGCAAATCGGCCTGCTGGCAGTACGCCGAACCCGGCCGCAGGGCATTCAGTTCAGCGGCAATCGTTGCAGCCGCCTCAGTTGCAGTACGGTAATGCACCATGATGTTGGCGCCTGCCGCATGCAACTCACGGGCGATCGAACGTCCTACCCGCTTTGCTGCTCCGGTCACCAAAACCGTTTTGCCGATCACACTGAACTCCAGAATTACGCGCTTTTGCACACAAGGATATGGATTTTAACGGAATTCCTATGCGACCACCCAACAATGCCGCTATCGGAAGCGGTCGCTAAACGATAAACTGACGGCAGACCAGAGGCTACGAAACCCATGACAAGTGAAGAAATACCGCTCGACACTGACGAGTTGATGAACATTGCCGATCGCATTGAGCAGCTTGCGCCCGCTGACGCTGAATGGGCCGCCCGTCTGTTTGAGGAATGCGTGCGTTCACGCAGACACGAGGCTGAACTTATGTCTGCCCAAACGGAGGGAGAAATCGGTGTAGGCAACAACGACATAGAAGCCCAACTGGCACAGGTGGCGCTGGATGCGGCGGAGTGGCTGAAAACCTTGTGGAACGTCGGCTACATGGGGGCTGGCAGTTTCCCATCGCAACCGCGCTCGGCCTTCCCGCTAGTTGAACTTGAAGATGTGCTCAAATCGGCACTCTTTGCCCGGATTCGGCAAGGTAAGCGGCCACTGCCATTCCCACCGCCGACCCGGCACGGACTGCCTTGGCATGACCTCATCGAAAGCAAGAGTGAGACTTACGCTGTGTCTGCAGAAATCGTCCGTGACGGCACGCACCAAGCCATCGGCGCCATTATCGAAGGCTGCGCCAACTGGAACGTCGTTGATGAGATTGAAATCGACTGCGACTACATCGTCCAGCATCACGGCAAAGGGCCGTTATTCAAGTTGCTGTTTGAACAGGGCGTTACTACCCTGCGCCAGGAGCCGCCACGCTGGGTGCGAACAATTCGAACACAGGAACGCGGCGGATTCCGCAGCTACACACTCGAATGGCCGAAGAAGGACGGTGGCGTTCAGAATGTCACACTGCGCGCCGCGACTTGGGAGCGCGCCGAATCGGAAGCGGCACACTGGGTCGCCAACAAGCATCCCGAGATGTACGGGCAGGTCAGTTTCGAGCGCGTCGAACCGGCGGCTTAGAGAAAGACCGGTTCGGGCGTCAACTCGACGCCGAATTTTATCCGCACGTCGCGCTGTACCGCCTGCATCAGCGCCTTCACTTCGGCGCCTGTCGCGCCGCCACGATTGACCAGCACCAGTGCCTGCTTTTCGTACATTCCCGCAGCACCCAGATTCCTCCCCTTCCAGCCGGACTGTTCAATCAGCCAGCCAGCAGCAAGTTTCACGTGGCCATTGGGCTGCGGAAAGCGAGGCAAGCCTGGAAAGGCCGTCAATAGGCGATCTGTAGTAGCTGCATCGACGACCGGGTTGTGAAAAAAGCTGCCGGCATTGGGAATTTGTGCCGGATCAGGCAGCTTGCGCTGGCGAATGGTGACCACCGCATCGGCGATCTGCTGTGCATTGGGCGTGGCAATTTTCCGGGCTTCGAGTTCAACGGCAAGATCGGTGTAGCTCGTGATCGGTTGCCAGCGTTTGGGCAGACGAAATACGACGCGGGTGACGAGCTTGCGCCCGTCGAGATGCCAGCCCTCCTGCTTGAACACGCTGTCGCGGTAAGAAAAGCAGCAGGCGTTGCGACCCAAGTTTTGAAGTTCTCCGGTCACCAGATCAAAAACTTCGAGCGACTCAAAGCGATCCGCGAGTTCCAGCCCGTAGGCACCGATATTCTGGATCGGCGCGGCACCGACCGTACCGGGAATCAGCGACAGGTTCTCCAGCCCCGGCCAGCCCTGCGCCAGCGTCCACTGTACGAAGTCGTGCCAGTTCTCGCCGGCACCGGCCTCGACGATCCACGCATCGGCCTCCTCGCGCAACAGGCGTTGGCCTTTGAGCGCAACGTGCAGCACCAGACCGTCAAAATCGCCGGTCAGAACGATATTGCTGCCACCGCCAAGGACGAAGCGACGCGGCGCAAGACCTGCGAGAGCCTTGAGCTGATCGACTGTTGATATCTCGGCGAACAACGCTGCGCGACCCGGTAACGCGAGCGTGTTGCGTGTCGAGAGATCGACGTTAGTCTGGATGAAATCGGGCAGGTTCACGAAAAAGATGTCATGAATAGAAACATTGAACCACGAAGGCCACGAAGAGCACGAAGATATATGGGGTTCTTTGTGCCCTTCGTGCTCTTCGTGGTTAGATCATTATGCTTTATACCACCGGGGCCAGCCAGCGCTCAGCTTCGGCAACAGGTATCTTGGCACGCTGCGCCCAGTCTTCCAACTGATCGCGGCCGATCTTCTGCACCGCGAAATATTGCGCTTGCGGGTGCGCCAGATAGAAGCCGGAGACTGCCGCAGCAGGGGTCATGGCGAAGGATTCGGTGATACCCATGCCGGCGTTGGCCGGTGCGTCGAGCAGTGCGAACAGCGCGCCTTTAGCTGTGTGATCCGGGCAGGCCGGGTAGCCTGGCGCAGGGCGAATGCCGCAATAGCCTTCACGAATCAGCGCCTCGTTGTCGAGCAGTTCGTCAGACGCGTAGCCCCAGTAGTCACGCCGCACTTCGCGATGCAACCATTCCGCACAAGCTTCGGCCAGGCGGTCGGCCAGCGACTTGAGCATGATGGCGCGGTAGTCGTCGTGCGCCGCTTCGAACTCGGCGAGCTTCTTCTCGATGCCGATGCCGGCGGTGACGGCGAATGCGCCAATCCAGTCGGGCGTTCCTTTTTCAGCCACGAAATCGCTCAAACAGTAGTGCGGTTTGCCGGCAGGGCGCTCGTGCTGCTGGCGCAGGTTATGCCAGGTCATCAGCTTCTTTTTGCGCGATTCATCGGCGTACAACTCGATGTCGTCACCCACGGCGTTGGCCGGATACAGCCCGAAAACGGCGTTAGCCGAAATCCACTTTTCAGTAATCAGCGTGGCGAGCATCGCTTTGCCATCGGCAAACACAGAGCGGGCAGCTTCGCCGACGACCGCGTCGTCAAGGATCTTCGGGAAAGCGCCGGCCAGATCCCAGGTCTGGAAGAAGGGCCCCCAGTCGATGAAATCGGCGAGTGTGGCCAGATCAATATTACGCAGCACATGCAGGCCGGGCTTCTTGGGCGACGCGGGCTGATACTCCGGTTCGGCATTCCAGACGAAACGATTGGTGCGAGCGGCGTCCAGCGCAACAAGGGTCACGCCCTTTTTGTTGGCGTGCTGGGCGCGCACCTTCTCGTAGTCAGCGGCCACTTCCGCCTTGTAGCCGGCGGCGTTATCAATCGACAGCAGCTTGGTCACCACACCCACAGCGCGCGACGCGTCCGGCACATAGACCACCGTGCCGCTGTAGTGCGGTGCGATTTTGATCGCCGTATGGGCGCGACTGGTCGTCGCACCACCGATCAGGAGCGGAATCGCCTCGCCGTTGTTTCCACCTGCAAAGCCTAGGCGCTGCATTTCAGCCGCGACATGGCTCATCTCTTCAAGTGAAGGCGTGATCAAGCCCGAAAGACCGATGGCTTGTGCTCCGTGCTCTTTCGCCGCGTGCAGAATCTTGTCGCAGGAAACCATCACGCCCAGATCGACCACATCGTAGCCGTTGCAACCGAGCACCACGCCGACGATGTTCTTGCCGATGTCGTGCACGTCGCCCTTGACGGTCGCCATGATGATCTTGCCCTTGCTCGTCGCACCGGTACGCAACTTCTCGGCTTCAACATAGGGAATCAGATGCGCCACCGCCTGCTTCATCACGCGCGCCGATTTGACTACCTGCGGCAGGAACATCTTGCCCGCGCCGAAGAGATCGCCGACAACGTTCATGCCATTCATTAGAGGCCCTTCGATCACGGAAAGTGGCGGCTTGCCGGCAGCTTCCAGTGCGGCGCGGCATTCCTCGGTGTCGGCGAC
>JANNGP010000118.1:0-2895 GCA_031403915.1 Betaproteobacteria bacterium | reverse complement strand
GCTGGACTGAATACGGTTCAGATAGCCATAAATGTAAAGCTTTAGGAGAACAGCGGGGTGGTAGGCTGGACGCCCCGTGACTGCCGGATCAACGCCCTCAAATCCGAGCTTGCCCAAATCCAACTCGTCAACATACACATCAACGACACGCACTGGATTAGTTTCAGCAATATAATCGTCAAGCAGTTCGGGCAGTAAGGTGCTTTGTGTACTGTCTTCGCCTTGTATGAATCGCTTCATTTGACTCCCCCTGTTAATGCCTATAGCATAGACAAGGTGGTGCCAAAGAAGTTCACGTTTTTACACAGTCTGGGCCGATTGTCGCCTGATGCCGAATGACTAGTCAATAAGCGAATTCCCGGCAGGCAGGTTGCGCTGAGATTTGGCAGTCAGTTTATTCGATACTCCGAAAGGAGCGTCCTGATTGGATCCCAGCCATACACTCTGCCGGGATCGCCATTCCACGCACCCTGAGCGATACCCCTGTATCGCGAGGAAGCACACTTGGGGCGCGGCTCTCCGGCCATTCGATTTAACGACTTTCGTCCGACGTCTTCGACGATTCGATCCGCTCGACCTCGACAACCCGCACCGCCTCGCCCTCGATGATCTCACCGCCGGATTCGCGCTCGAACCCCGGCGGTTCGCGCTGCGCTTCAGTTTGCTGCTGACGCATCTGCTCATTCATCTGTGTGCGAATCTGCGCACGAAGAGCGCGTGTTTTCCACAGGAAGTACAGCCAGAAAATCAGCCCGGCAACGGCAACCACGGCGAAGATGACAAGGCCGAAGGTAAAGGCCACCGCCAATGCCAGGGCACCAACGACAACGGCGACAATCTGGGCGACGATGCCTTGCGGCCTGCCTGGCGCATTAAAGTTGGTATTCATCATTCACTCCCGGCCCGGCCATGGCCATATCGACGGCCTTTCTGGATAACTGTGAAGCAAACAGCTCGATGAAGTCGTATTCATACTGGCGGATGTAAGTCCCCCGCCGCAAGCCGATGCGCGTGGTGTTTGATCCGAACAGATGCACGGCATCCATGGCCTGCAAGCCGGCATCGCGTACCGGGTCAAATGCCATGCGGGCAATGATACCCAAACCCAGACCAAGGTTGACGTAGGTTTTGATCACGTCCGCATCGATGGCCGCAAGCACGACGTTGGGGGTTAGTTGCGCCCGCTCAAAAGCTTTGTTGATGCGCGAACGACCTGCAAAGGCTGGGTCATACGTGATCAGCGGCCACTTCGCCAGCGCCGCCAGCGACAATGTTTTTTCAGCGAGGATCGGGTGGCCCTCAGGCGCAATCATGCAATGCCCCCATTGGTAGCAAGGCAGCATCACAAGCTGCGGATACTGATCCAGCGCTTCGGTGGCAATGGCGATATCGGCCTCGCCCTTGAGCGTCCATTCGGCAATTTGCGTCGGGCTGCCTTGATGCATCGACAGCCGCACACGCGGATGGCGATCGACAAAGTTCTTGACCACCGCCGGCAGTGCGTAACGCGCCTGGGTATGCGTGGTGGCAATGATCAGACTGCCGGAATCACCCCCGGCGTATTCCTCGCCCACGCGCTTGATGTTTTCGGCGTCACGCAGAATACGCCCGGCAATCTCCAGCACCGCCCGGCCCGGCTCGGTAATGGCTGTCAAACGCTTGCCGCTGCGCTCAAAAACAATCACCCCCAGTTCGTCTTCAAGCAATTTGATCTGCTTGGACACGCCGGGTTGCGAGGTGTAAAGCACCTCGGCGGCTTCAGAGACATTGAGGCCGCAGCGGGCGACTTCAACGAGATAACGCAGTTGCTGTAATTTCATCTTAAAAACCTGATTAACCACGAAGTTCACGAAGAGCACGAAGATAAACAACAGGTTGTAGTGCTTTGCTTGCTCACCCATGGGGTAAAGCAACACAACATCGTAAGCTCACGATTCTCTTCGTGCTCTTCGTGGTTCAACTGTTTTTCTAGGTTCAAATGCATTTCCCTGGGTCACTTGAACGCATAATAACCAATAGTTCTAACAATCTAACTGAATATTCTTTTTCTATCAAGTAAGCCGCTGATACCATGCGCGTACTTTAGCTTACTCAAGATTTGGCAGCGCAAAATGGATTGGCTCTACACCCTCTCAGGTTTTGTGGTTGGCGCGATTGTCGGGCTCACCGGCGTGGGCGGCGGGTCGCTCATGACGCCGCTGCTCGTTCTGCTATTCGGGATTCATCCAGCCACCGCCGTGGGTACCGACCTGCTCTACGCGGCGATCACCAAGGCCGGCGGCACGGTCGTGCATGCCAAAAAGGGCCATGTTAACTGGCGCATCACCGGTCTGCTGGCCGCCGGCAGTATTCCCGCTTCCATTCTGACTATCTGGGCGCTGTCCTATCTGCCGCACCAAAGCCCGGCGGTAACGCACATCATTTCGGTCTCGCTCGGCATCGCCCTGCTGCTCACCGCTGCCGCCATCATCTTCCGCAAAAACCTTCAGAGCTACGCCTTGAGCCACGCCGAAGACTCCACACACACCAAGTTTCAGGCGCCAATCACGCTGGCAACCGGTATACTGCTCGGCGTTTTGGTGACTATCTCGTCGGTCGGCGCCGGAGCGCTGGGCGTCGCTGCGCTGTTCTTCCTCTACCCGAAGTTGCCTGCGCTGCGCATTGTCGGCAGCGACCTCGCCCATGCTGTGCCGCTCACACTGGTTGCCGGCATCGGCCACTGGCTGATCGGCAGCGTGGACTGGGCGCTGCTGGGCAGCCTGCTGATTGGCTCACTGCCGGGCATCTGGCTGGGTAGCCATGCCTCGGCAAAGGTCCCGGAAAAGTATCTCCGCCCGATTCTGGCCAGCATGCTGGTGCTGATCGGCGGCAAGCTGATCGCCGCTTAAAGGAACA
>JANNGP010000117.1:0-4991 GCA_031403915.1 Betaproteobacteria bacterium | reverse complement strand
ACGCCAATAACACCGTGCATCAATTCGATCAGCCGCTTGCTCACCACCAGGCCAATGCCGGTACCCTCTTCGGCAATGGCCTCCTGCCCGAGTCGATTGAAAGGCTGGAATAGCTGCGCCAGAAGATCCGGAGCCAGACCGGCACCCGTATCGCGAACGTTGATGCGAATCGTATCTGGCCGGCTCGACGTACAGTCCACAGTGACCGTCCCGCCTTCCTTGTTGTACTTGATTGCGTTGGACAGCAGATTGATGAGAATCTGCTTCAAGCGTGTCCGGTCGGCTTGCACAAAGACAGGTTTTTCGAACAAACCAAAACTCACGCTGATGCCGCGATTCTGCGCCTGCGGTTCGATCATGGTTTCACATTCGTACATGACTTCGGGCAAGGATATCGGCTCCAGTGACAGAGACAGCTTGCCGGATTCGATGAGCGCCAGATCGAGAATCTCGTTGATCAGCTCCAGCAAATACCACCCGGCTTTGAGTATTTGATCGATGCTGCGCTTCTGTACGGTGGTCAGTTGTGGCGACCCGGATTCGATAAGCTGGGCAAAACCGAGAATGGCACTGAGCGGCGTACGCAGTTCATGGCTCATGCTGGAAAGGAATACTGACTTGGCGAGGTTGGCTTTTTCCGCTACGACTTTGGCACTCTCCAGCTCGATGTTCTTGTTTTGCAGCGCCTGATCGAGCAGTGCCCGCTCGGCTTCGACCCGCATGCGTGCGGTGTTGTCGGTGCCGATCAACAGGTAGCCGATGATGGCTTCCTGCGCGTCACGCAAGGCCGTGACCGAGACCACCGCCGGGAAGCGGCTGCCATCCTTGCGGATGTAGGTCAACTCGTAAATGTCCTCGATGCCGCGTGACGCCTTGAACACCAGCGCTTCGAAGCCCGGTGTAATCGGCGTGTCGAGTTCCAGGCTCAGCGCCTCGGCACGCATGATCACTTCCTGTGGATCGGAAATGTCGGCGGGGGTGATCTTGTTCATTACCTCGGCCGCCGTGTAACCGAGCATGCGTTCCGCGCCGACGTTGAAAATCTGGATCACGCCCTTGGCGTCGGTAGCGATACTCGAGAAATTGGCGCTGTTGAAAATTGCGCTCTGCAACGCGCCTGCTTTAATCAGCGCTTCTTCAGCCTGCTTGCGCGCGGTATTGTCGGTGCCGATCAGCAGATAACCAATGATTGCTTCCTGCGCGTCGCGCAAAGCCGTGACCGAGACCACCGCCGGGAAGCGGCTGCCATCCTTGCGGATGTAAGTCAATTCATAAATATCCTCGATGCCGCGTAATGCTTTGAATACCAAGGCTTCGAAACCCGGTGTAATCGGCGTGTCGAGTTCCAGACTCAGGGCCTCGGCGCGCATGATCACTTCCTGCGGATCAGAAATGTCGGCGGGGGTGATCTTGTTCATTACCTCGGCCGCCGTGTAGCCGAGCATGCGCTCGGCGCCGACGTTGAAAATCTGGATCACGCCCTTGGCGTCGGTAGCGATACTCGAGAAGTTGGCGCTATTGAAAATTGCGCTCTGCAGCGCGCCTGCTTTAATCAGCGCTTCTTCGGCTTGCTTGCGCGCGGTGATGTCACGCAAAACGCCAGTGAAAAAACACTGACCACCCAACCACATATCACTGACGGTGATCTCCAGAGGGAAAGTACTGCCATCCTTGCGCCGGCCGGTGACCTCGCGGCCAAGGCCAATGGCGCGTGCTTCTTCGCTGGCGCTGTAATACTCAAGGGAGCCATTGAACTGATCCTGATCCAGTTCTGGAATGAGCAGACTGAAATTCTGCCCTTTGAGATCTGCTGCCACATAGCCAAACATCCGCTCAGCAGCCGGATTAACCGTTTCGACAATACCGCCACGCGCATGCAAGGTGATAACGCCATCCACTACTGTATTGAGAACCGTCTGGATTTGCACTGCACTGTCACGCAAGGCCTGCTGTACGGCATACTCCTCGGTAACATTGCGGAACACCAGTACGGCGCCGAGCACCTGGCCATCCCGGTCGCGAATCGGCGCACAACTGTCGGCGATGGCACATTCGGAAGCATCGCGGGCAATCAGCACCGTGTGGTTAGCCAACCCCTGAACTGTGCCATGAGCCAGAGTTTCCATCACTGGGATCGTCGCCGGTTCGCGACTTTCCTGGTTGATGATGATAAAAATATCACCTATCGGCCGACCGATGGCTTCGGCCTGCGTCCAGCCGGTAAGTTGTTCGGCCACCTTGTTCAGGCGCGTTACCCGTGCTTCGCAATCAGTGGCGATCACGGCATCGCCGATGGAATTGAGCGTAACTTCGAGCTTGCCCTCGCTATCCTGCAGGGAGATATTGGCCAGTTGCAGATGCTTGTTCGTTGCCTCCTGAACCTCCAGCAAATGCTGTGTTTCAAGATGAACCAGATTTTTTACACGTTGCTGTGATTGGCGATAAGTCAGCCAGGCAAAAGCAAGTGCGAGCAGCAAGGAAAACAGGCTGACCGCTACGATGAGGAAAAGCAGACTGCGCATTTTCGCCTGAAAATCCGCTTCGCTCTGCGCCAGTACAGCTTCCTCTATCTGGATGAAACTGTCGATTTCGACACGGATCGAATCCATCAAGCGCTTGCCTTCACCACTACGTACAATCGCCAGAGCCGCCGCGGTGTCACGCTGGCGACGCAACTCAATGGCGTGAGCCATGTGTGCCAACTTGGCATCAATCAATGGCGTCATTGCGCCGAGTGGTTTCTGAGTGGCACTGACCAACTTAAGACGCTTTAATTCGTCAAGATGGCTGTTGATGCCATCGCGCACTGCCAGATAGCCCTCCAGAAAAGCGTCGTCGCCCGTCAGCAAATAGCCGCGCATTCCGGTCTCGGCGTCTTTCAGCTCCGACAACAACTCAGTGGCACTGATGATTGCAACGTGCGTTGTGTCCCGTGCCTCGGCCACCGTCTCGATCTGGCGGAATGACCAGATGGATACCGTCACGCCCAGGACGAGCAGCACAGCCGCTGCAACAAACCCGGCAACAACTTTTTTGGCAATATTCAAAGGGAAACCCCTTGCGTACACAAATGATTCTCGGACATGTCAAACCTCAAATAAAGCGCGAATAAGTCTGACGGATCGCACGACCGACGGCACACGCTGCATTTCACGTTCTGCACCTCACACCCTTATACGCTCATCCATCCCAAGGCATCGGATTCATTTCCTGCCAGCATCGAGCAAACTCCTTGAACAAACCATGACCCACGCCACACATCATGCAGGACAAGGCGGTAGTGCTCTGTCTGCTGCCGCACATATGCAGGATATGTAGGCTCGCATCGGAGGGATCAGTCACATTTAACTTCAAAGTCCACCAGCGCGAAGCCTCCCTGAAGAGGGACAGAGCCACAGAGAAACCCGAAAACATCTAAAAAATGGGGCGTACGGGCAAAACATAGGGCAAATACATGAATGTTATCCCCCTCCCCTTCACACCCCTTCGGGTGGGCTTCGCGCAGGGGAGGGTTGGGGTGGGGATGGGTGAAAAATCATTGGAATTTGCATTATTTGTTGTCAGTATTTCCCCCATCCCCCTCCTGACCTCCCCCTTGAAGGGGGAGGAACGATGCCGGCAACATTCATGCTCTGTGGCTCTGCACCCCAGGGGTATTTCCTTCGGGGCACATTTCCTTCGGTCACCTCTGTCCCTCTTCAGGGAGGCGTCGCGCTGGTGGATGCTATGTTTTCACCTGCAATCGCTCTGACTTCGAATGAACGCTCACCTCGACCTGATGTTCCTGCCGATCGTCGACGAGTGGAATCTGCTTGTCGTGTTGTTCCACACCATCGACCCGCACGCTCGCCACGCCGTGCTTTCCATCAACACCAAGGCCGTTTTGCGAGACAGCAATGTGATACACCGTTTCCCGATAGCGGTAGTGGATTTTGAAGGCCTGCCAGTGCGCCGGCAGGCAAGGAGTCAGATGCAGCCTGTCGCCAAGCAGCTTCAGACCGAGCAGTGATTCCACAACAAGCCGGTAGGTCCAGCCCGCCGAACCCGTATACCAGCTCCACCCGCCACGGCCGGTATGTGGTTTAACCGCATAGACATCGGCCGAAACAACGTAGGGCTCCACTTTGTATCGGGCAACGCCTTCTGCCGAGAGCGCGTGGTTAACCGGATTGATCATGCCCAGCAGTTCCCAGGCACGCTCGCGCTCGCCCAAGGCGGCAAAGGCCATCGCCGCCCACACCGCGCCATGCGTGTATTGACCACCGTTCTCGCGCACTCCCGGCACATAACCCCGGATGTAGCCGGGATCCAGATCCGATGTATTGAAAGGTGGATCGAGCAACTGAATCAATGCGTCGTCACGGCGCACCAACCGCTCATAGACGGCCGTCATGGCCAGGCCTGCCCGAACACTGTCGGCCGCACCGGAAAGCACGGCCCAGCTCTGCGAGATCGAATCGATGCGGCATTCCGCATTGCCTGCCGAGCCGAGCGGCGTGCCATCGTCAAAATAGGCGCGGCGGTACCATGCACCATCCCAGCCATGTTTCTCAATGCTCTGGCGCAAGCGGAACCACTCGCCCTGACAAAGATCGGAAAATGTCGAGTCGCCCCGCAGATGAGCCAGTTCGGTGAACTGCCGGAGCACTTCGCACAGGAAGAAACCCAGCCAGACGCTCTCGCCCTTGCCATCGACACCGACCCGATTCATGCCGTCGTTCCAGTCGCCGGAACCGATCAGCGGCAAGCCGTGCTCGCCAAATTGCAGTCCGCGCCGGATGGCACGCTGGCAATGCTCATACAGACTGGCCACGTCGCTGGAGCGGCCAGGCATGTCGTAGTAGGAATCATCTTCCGCATTGACCGGCCGGCCGGCCTTCCAGAAAATGCACAGGCTCATCGAGCACCCCGGTGTCGTTGGTAGTCATCACATAACGACATACCGCCAGAGGCAACCACAGGTAATCGTCCGAACAATGGGTGCGCACGCC
>JANNGP010000116.1:0-77833 GCA_031403915.1 Betaproteobacteria bacterium | reverse complement strand
CAATCCGTCCTTTTTCATCTGGTTGAGCGCAAGTTTTATATTCTGGGCATGGTGTTCTGGCCGCAGGATGCAATTTATCTGGCGGTTCTTCTGGTCATTTCGGCCTATGCCCTGTTCCTCGTAACGGCTGTTGGAGGCCGTCTGTTCTGTGGTTACGCCTGCCCACAGACGGTCTATACCGAACTGTTTATGTGGATCGAGCGAAAGATTGAGGGTGAGCGTCCGGCGCGCATGAAGCTAGATGCCCGGCCGATGTCGGCACACAAATTTCGTCTCAAATTCTTCAAGCACGCTTTGTGGCTGCTGGTGGCCTTGTGGACCGGCGTGACCTTTGTCGGTTACTTCACGCCGATCAAGGAATTGCTGGTGTCCGTGTTCGCCTTTTCACTAGGCGGCTGGGAAGTCTTCTGGATATTCTTCTACGCCGGATTTCTCTACCTGATGGCTGGCTTCATGCGCGAGCAAATGTGCAAGTACATGTGCCCCTATGCGCGATTTCAGGGGGTGATGTTTGATCCGGATACTCTGATCATTACCTACGATCCGGAACGCGGCGAGCCGCGCGGCTTGCGCAAGAAGAATGCCGATCCGAACGCACAGAAATTGGGCGACTGTATCGATTGCAGTATCTGTGTCCAGGTATGCCCGACCGGCATTGATATCCGCGATGGCCTGCAACTGGAATGCATTGCCTGCGCGGCCTGCATTGATGCCTGCGACGAGGTGATGGACAAGGTGGGGACGCCGCGTGGCCTGATTCGCTATTCGACCGAAAATGCCCTCGCCAAGCGCTATACGGCGCACGACATTTTTTTGCACCTGCTGCAGCCGCGCACCATTCTCTACTCATCGATTCTTCTGGCGATTATTGTTGCCACCGTCTGGAGTCTGGCGACCCGCATTCCGCTCAAGGTGGATATCCTGCGTGATCGCTCAATGCTCTATCGCGAGGCGGACGACGGGCGAATAGAAAATGTTTTTACCCTGCGCGTGATCAATGCCGATGAATCAACGCATCGCTATGCCATCAAGGTGAGCGGCATTGAAGGTATCGACATCGTCGGGGAGAGTATTCTTGAGGTGCCTGCCGCGTCGGCCAAAACGATACTGCTTTCCGCTGCTGTCGAAGACGGTGCCGGAAAAAAAGGATCGAACCCCATCTTCTTTGAAATCCAGGCGCAGAACCACGACAAGATTGCGGTTCGCGAGAAAGCCACCTTCTTCCTGCCATGAGCTTAGAAAGGGCAGTTAACCACGGAGAGCACAGAGAGCACGGAGAAAAACATATGGATTTGATCTTATGTCATCACTTAATGGATGTTGCCAAGACTTTTAACTCATTGCTTTTCTCCGTGCCCTCCGTGTGCTCTGTGGTTTCGAATTGAGGTTTTAAAATGAATCAGCGATTAACTGCCGCAACCAAGCCCTGGTATCGCCATCCCTGGCCGTGGATTCTCATGGCCGGGCCTTTTGTGGTGATCGTCGCCGGCATTATCACGACCTATCTGGCGGTCGTCAGCAATGACGGTCTGGTTGAAGACGACTACTACAAACAGGGGATGGCCGTTAATCAAATGACGGCGCGCGACAAGAAAGCCGTCAGCCTTGGCTTGCAGGCTGAAGTGATGCAAAACGAAGAAGGAACACAGCTTCGGATTCTGCTGCGTGGCAAGCCGGATACCGTTCTACCGCAAGTTCTTAATCTGCGCATCACGCATCCGACGCGTGCCGGGGTTGATAAGAACGTGGCTTTGCGTGCCGATGGAACGGGTTTCTATGCGGGGAAGCTCAGCGCTCTGTTGACGGGACGCTGGCATGTCGCACTGGAGGACGAGAAGCGTGAATGGCGGCTGACCGGCGAGTGGCGTGTTGAAAAGAACGTGGCCTTAAAGCTGCCGGCTGAAACAAATGCCGGTACTGGTTCGGCTATTCAAACTGATAGCAAGGGGAGGTAAATCATGGCCTGGAATTTGTTGTTCACAAGCGATATCGGGCTGGCCAGCCTGATTGGTATCTTGTTCATCATCGGCTTGGGCGTCTGGTTTGCGCGTTTCTACAGCCGGAAAATGCAAGAAGAAGAGGCGCAGATTAAGGCCGGGAAATCAGATCGGAAACCCTGATCAAAAATAAGGCGGTCGCCGGCCTTATTTGTTCTTGCTGAATTTTTCGAGCAGTTGGCCGAGTTTTTCGGTGCGCTGTCGTTCAAGGGCTTCGGCCTCGCGTTGTGCCTTGCGCCGCTCGGCGTCTTTTTTGAAGCGCTCGCGCAAGGTTTCGGCAGCGTGACTGTGGTGCTCTGCGCTGACGTCGTCGCCGGAATTGCCATCAAGATCCAGACGGTGTGTTGCCGTCTGCATGGTTTTCAGGTAGCGCAGCGAGTGGGTATGCATGCCCAGCGCGATGCGCAGGGTCTTTCGATCCAGATCAGGCAGACGTGCAAGGAGTTGCTTGTCGATGCCAATAGCCAGTGGCGAGTAATCGCGGAAAACCGGAAAACTTTCCTGCAGGGTTTTGATCAGTGCGCGTGCGTTCTGGCCCGGATGACCAGCTGGGTTAGGCGTGTTCATAAGCGGAAAGAAGCAACTTCTTTATTATGATCTGGAGAGGGTAAAGCTTACCATGCCTGTCACGTATAGTACGAGTTAGCACGCGAGATGCGTTACAAGTGCAAAAACACGCCATGCTTGAATTTGACAAACCAATTTGCTTGATATTGCCTGAGCCTTGGTTACGCCCTGGCGATTCGCTGGCATTGAAATCTGCGCCGGAAAAACAGGGGCTGTCAGTTGCCCCATAGAAATCTCTATTATTTTCAATGCGTTTATTGTGATTGCTAAAGTATTATCTTTGGGATACGTTATGCCCTCATGGAGTGATGAAGCGGAGTATTCGTGCGTATTCAACGGATAGGCAAAGGACAGCGCCGTGACAGATGACAGCGAAGAACCTGAAGTCAGCGAAGCCCCCCTAGAGACCAAGCCAAGATTTTCGGTTGTCATTATTCTTTCCATTCTGATCGGCGTGTTGCTGACCGTGGGAGTGGCGGGTGCCTATATTCATCTCCAGAAGAGCCATGCACTCGAAGAGGAGGTGCTTGCGGCCAGAGAGGATCTGAAAGAAAAGAGCGTCGCGCTTGAAGAGATGAAAACTCAGATCGAAGCCTTGTCCAGACAAATGAATGCTTTGAAAGAATTTTCGATCGCCCGCTCCGGTAGCGCGAACGAAAAAACAAAAAAAAATGAAGTGCCCACTCCCGCAGTGGAAGCTGCAGCAACTGTCCCGTCGCCTGATGTACAGGGCGCCGACGTTGTGCCGGCAGTGCCTGTTCCACCAAAAATAAAGAAAACGAGGCCGAAACCCGATGGCCAAAGCTGCGAGTTGGTGGGCAAGTCGCCTGAGGAACAGGCAGCGACGTTGCAGCGTTGTGTGGGTGTGATGGATGCGCCGAACGATAAAACGAAGGCGCGCTGAACCGCTTAGCGAGACTCAACGAGCAGCGAGCGAAAAACGGCGTAGCGGCGCGGGTCAATGGCGCCACGCTGGACAGCGGCATGGACGGCGCAGTCCGGCTCACGGTCGTGGTGGCAATTACGGAAACGGCATTGGCCGAGCAGCGGACGGAACTCAAGAAAGCCGTGCTCGATGGCATCCGGAGAGAGGTGATGCAAGGCAAACTCCTGCAGGCCGGGCGAATCGATCAGGGCTGATTCAGCGTCCAGCCGATAAAGTGTGGCGTGTGTTGTGGTGTGCTTTCCGGAATCCAGTGCAGCAGAAATCTCGCGTGTTGGCGCTTTGGCTCCTGGGATCAGTGCGTTGGTCAACGTCGACTTGCCCATGCCGGACTGGCCAACAAACACACTTGTCTGGTTCGATAAATAGGGACGTAGCGCTTCTGCGTCGGTATGGGCAGAAAGGTGGAGTACCGCGTAGCCTAGTTGCTCAAACTGGGCCAGAGTCTTTATGGCCGGCGCGACACGGGGGGTCAGGTCACATTTGTTGAGTACGATCAGCGCCTTCATGTCCTGGCTTTCTGCAGCAACCAGGCAGCGCGTGATCAACTCGTCGGAAAATGAGGGTTCAGTGGCGACAACAACAATGATTTGCGTCACGTTGGCGGCGATCAGTTTTTGTTTGAACTGATTCGAGCGGTAGAGTAGTGTGCTGCGCGGCAAAACTGAATCAATAACGCCCTGACCGTCCCCGCTGCGCTGGACGTTGACCTGGTCGCCACAGGCCAGATCGCTTTTTTTCCCGCGCGGGAAGCATAAGAGCATCTCGCTTTCCTTGCTGGCGGACAGTTCAACCAGATACTGCCGACCGTGTGCGGCGACGATGGTGCCTTGCAGCTTCAACTTGTTCCCAAGGCCTCGATTTTTGCTGCACAGATGAAATCGTTGCGCGACAGCCCACCAACGTCATGGGTGCTGTAGGCAACACGCACCCGGCTGTAGCCAACCTCAAGGTCAGGGTGGTGGTTTTCCAGTTCGGCCATGCCGGCCACGGCATTCACGAACTGTATCGTTCCCTTGTAATCAGCGAACCGAAAGGTTTTTACCAAATGCTCATCAGCAATCTCCCAGCCTGCAAGTTGTGCAATGAGTTGGCGTGACTGTTCGATGCCGAGCCGATGCTCAGGGCCTCGCAAGGCACGGCAATGCTCTTTACTGAGCGTTATGTCGATCATGGCGCGAGCCGGATTCCGTACAGTTGTGCAATACGTAGCGCAGCGGGCGGGTGTGAGTCGTAAAAAAGCGAATGCAGCGGGTCAGGCGTCAGGGTTGCGGCGTTATCCTCATAGAGTTTGACCAGCGCTTTGACCAGATCGTCTGCCGAAGCGTGCGCTGCGGCATAGCGGTCGGCTTCGAATTCATGACGGCGCGAAAGCATGCTCATCAATGGTGTCAGCAGGAAGGTGAACACCGGAACAACCATGAAGAAAAGGATCAGAGCCAGAGCGGTATTGTTGGCCTGCACGCCGAGACCGTTAAAGAACCAGTCGGCGTGCATCATCTGGCCAAGTGCAGCGAGAAAGGCCAGCGATACGGTAAAAAGAAGAACGATGCGCTTGACTACGTGCCGGTGCTTGAAGTGACCTAATTCGTGGGCCAGTACGGCCTCAACTTCCTCCGGCTGAAGGCGGCCGAGCAGCGTGTCGAAAAAGACGATGCGCTTGGTTTTGCCAAAGCCCGTAAAGTAGGCGTTGCCGTGGCTTGAACGTTTTGATCCGTCCATCACGAACAGCCCGGATGTGGCAAATCCGCAGCGTTCCAGCAAGGCTTCGATACGCGCCTTGAGCGGCACGTCTTCGAGCGGCGAAAACTTGTTGAAGAGTGGCGCGATCCAGGTCGGGTAGATGAACAGGATAAGCAGATTGAAAACACACCAGAACAGCCAGACGTAGAGCCACCAGAAATTACCCATCTGTGCCATCAGCCACAGCACTGCGAGCAGAACAGGTGTGCCGATAATGATGCCGAGTGCAGTTTGCTTGAGCAGATCAACGAGGAACAGTTTAAGCGTCATGCGGTTAAAACCAAACTTCTCTTCAATGACAAATTGCGAGTACAAGGATAGCGGCAGGTCAATGGCACCAGAGATGAACATGACGCTGAAAATAAGCGCCACGCCATAACTTAAGCCATCCAGCCGGGTACTCCAGAAGTCGTGCAATGCCTGCAAGCCGCCGCCGAAGGTGAATGACAGCAAGACTGTGATTTCGAGGGCGAGTGCTATCCGTCCGAATCGGGTTTTGGTGACAGTGTAGTCAGCCGCCTTTTGATGCGCCTGTAATTCCAGGCGGCCGGCGAACTGATCGGGAACGGCATTGCGATGAGCCAGCACGTGTGCAATCTGGCGCTGCGCCAGTTGCCGGCGGATAACCACCATCAGCAGGAGCGCGATAATAAAGACAAGAGAGAAGGTATTGGTCATTCAGCTGTGAGAAAATGAGTTTTTGGGAAGTTTGGACAGATTATATGGCACAGGACGCAAATCATCTTGTTTGGCTGGATATGGAAATGACCGGCCTCGAACCGGAACGCGAGCGCATCATTGAACTGGCGATGATCGTGACCGACAGCAATCTGGTCACTGTTGCCGAATCGCCGGTGTGGGTTGTTCATCAGCCGGATGCCCTGCTGGATGCCATGGACGAGTGGAACAAGGCGACGCATGGCAAGTCCGGCTTGATCGGCAAGGTCAAAGCGTCAATGCAGGACGAGGCTGCTGTTGAGGCAGCGGCGCTGGCCTTCATCCAGGACTACGTGCCCAAGGGGGAGAGCCCGATGTGCGGCAATTCGATCGGTCAGGATCGCCGCTTCATGGTGCGCTATATGCCGAAACTGGAAGACTGGTTTCATTATCGCAACCTGGATGTGAGTACGCTCAAAGAATTGTGCAAGCGCTGGAAGCCGGAATTGGCCAAGGGCTTTGTGAAAAAGTCCGAACACACGGCGCTGGCGGATATTCGTGAGTCGATCGAAGAGCTGAAGTACTACCGCGAGCACTTCATCCGACTTTGAGGCAGGTTGATATCAACCTAGAAAAAGCAGTTGAACCACGAAGAGCACGAAGTTCACGAAGGCAAGCAATAGGTTGCTGTACTTTGCTTGCTCGCCCATTACGTGAGGCGACATAACATCGAAAACTCACGATTCTCTGCGTGAGCTTCGTGTTCTTCGTGGTTAATTAAGATTTTAAGGGTCAAGGGTGCGAAGCACCATCGGTAGGCCGTTCAACCGGGAGATCGGGCAGAGGGCTGGTTTTTTCTTTTTCTTCACGTTTGAACAAGCGGAATTTGTCACTGTTGCGACGATCGCCTGGCCGGTTCCCTTCCCAAACCTTGCGCCATCCTGCAGCTGAAATGGCGGCAGGGTCACGGGGTTCGCCGTGGACTAACAGCCAATTACAGCGTTTTCCGTCGGCACTCTTCAGTGGAGCGGTGCGAATCCTGTTGAAGTAATCCAGCGAAGCCAGAATGGAATCGGGCAGATTGGCGTTGGCAATGCAGTTGGCGTTTGCCGGCAACGCATCGGCCAGGGAGGCAGAAAGCGGCCGGTAGGTTTTCCCGTAATCGATCCACGGCATCCACAGTGCGGCGATGAGCAACCAGAAAAGGGTCAGTCCCGCCATCCAGTGCATGATGCCACGCATCGGTGAGCGCGGACTGGTTACGATAAGCCAGAACCAGACGAGTGTAGCCAGTACCGAGAAGGTGAATGCGATAAGACTGAAGTGCCCGACGAAGCCGGGCTCCAATCGTACGGCCTGGCGTGCCAGCCGTTCCGGCCAGCCAAAGACCATGGCACTCCAAACGATCCAGGCGACGGCCGTAAAAATGCTGAAAGTCATCATGCCGAACCAGTCGAAGGCATTGGCCGCGCCTCGCCGCAGGGTGCTAACACCGGGAACGGCCAGCAGTACCAGCGGTGGAAGAAGGAGAAGCGCCGGTGCACTGCGCAGTTCTACAGAAAGACCCAGAATGAGCAGTACGGCCAGGAATGACAGGAAGGGCAGGGCGATCTGAGGGGTACGCAAAAAGCGACGCTTTGACCATAGCGCCCATGCGGCAAGCGGGAGCGCTGGCCACGCATACCAGAGCAGAAGGTTCAAATAGCGCAGGATGTTGGAAAAGGGTTGCGCCGATCGGGTCAACGGGTTCAGTTCGCTGCGCACGAGCGCCGCAAAATGCAGTGGCGAAGACAGGTACAGGGGTAATAGCCACAATGCGCAAAGCAAAAAAGCCAGCGTCAGTGATATGGCAAGAAATCCCGTGTTGGCTTTTCTGTTCCCGGATTGCCAAAGGGCAAGCGCGGTAACGGGCAGCAAGGTCAGTGCCGGGAGCAAGCCGTTGGCTAGAATCCCTGTTGCCACGGCGAGGCCAAAGACTATCGCAGCAAAATGGGGACGTCGTGGCAGCAGAGCAAGTGCCCAGTAGGCGGCGGTAATGGCCGTCAGTGCGGCCAGCATGGGCTGCGCTTCATGCGCGTGAAACAGAAAGCCGATGCTGCCGGCCAGGATCAGGGGTGCCGCCGCGGCATGGGTTTTTCCGTGCAATTCACGTGCGGCGAGGAGGATGAACTCAAGTGCCAGCAGGGTGAAAAGTCCGCTGGCCAGTCGGGCCGCTTCATGTTCGGGCAGAAGCCAGGAGAATAATTTGGCAAACCCGGCAGCAACCCAGTAATACAGCGGCGCATCAGGATAAGGGCGGCCGGCGAGGTGAGGGAGCAACCAGTTGCCGCTCGACAGCATGTCGTGGGCAATCCCGATCGAAATGGCATCATCCGTTTTCCACGGATCGTGACCAATCAGACCGGTGAAGATGTAGATCGTGAGCAGAATGGCCAGCGCCCAGCCGCTTGGCGGCAGGGTAATCCCCTTGAAGCGTGGATGTTCCGGGAGAAAGGGCATGGCCGATTTAAGTTTTTAGTGACTGTAGGTTAAATGAAAAAGGCAGCCCTGCGGCTGCCTTTTTGCTGAGTCCGCGGGAACTCGCTGCCCGGCTTAAGCCGGTTTGTGCATCGAACCGTATTTTCGGTTGAATTTCTCAACGCGGCCAGCGGTATCGATAATCTTCTGCTTGCCGGTGTAGAACGGATGGCAGGCAGAGCACACTTCGATATGAAGGGCTTTCTTCATCGTCGACATGGTCTTGAATACGCTGCCGCAGGAGCAGGTCACTTCGATTTCGTTGTAATCAGGGTGGATAGCGGATTTCATCTGGGAACTTCCTGTAAGTCAAATCTAGCCGACTCGAAGTAAATAAGGATTACGTCGGTGACCGGCTCCGGAAAGCGGGCAATTATCCTTGATTCTTTAGCAATTTGCAATCAAAGCTTGGTAAGGGCAACTCAATTAACCACGAAGAACACGGAGAGCACGGAGAAAGCCAGAGCAAAAGAGCTAACCTAACCACAGCGAGCACGGCGGGCACGGCGAAATCATATTTTGTTTTCTCTGCGAACTCTGCGCCTCTGTGGCCTCTGCGTTAAAAGAGGTTTCGTGCTTAACGACGCATCGAATCGAAGAATTCCCCGTTATTTTTCGTGGCCTTGATTTTGTCGAGCAGGAATTCCATCGCTTCGAGATCGTCCATGTTGTAGAGCAATTTGCGCAACACCCACATCTTTTGCAGGACGTCGGGCATGAGTAACAGCTCTTCGCGACGTGTGCCGGAGCGATTGACGTTGATTGCCGGATAAACGCGTTTTTCGGCCATGCGGCGATCCAGATGGATTTCCAGATTGCCGGTACCCTTGAATTCTTCGTAGATTACGTCGTCCATGCGGCTGCCGGTGTCGATCAGCGCCGTGGCGATGATGGTCAGCGAGCCGCCTTCCTCGATGTTACGCGCAGCGCCGAAGAAGCGTTTGGGCTTCTGCAGGGCGTTGGCGTCGACACCGCCGGTCAGGACCTTGCCGGAAGCAGGCTGCACCGTGTTGTAGGCGCGTGCCAAACGGGTAATCGAGTCGAGCAGGATAACCACATCTTTTTTGTGTTCGACCAGACGCTTGGCCTTCTCGATGACCATTTCCGCCACCTGTACGTGGCGGGTGGCTGGCTCGTCAAAGGTTGAGGCCACCACTTCGCCACGCACCGAGCGGGTCATTTCGGTCACTTCTTCCGGGCGCTCGTCGATCAGCAGAACGATCAGCGTCACGTCGGGGTGGTTGCTGGTAATGGCGTGGGCGATGTGCTGCATCATCACTGTTTTTCCGCTCTTCGGGCTGGAAACCAGCAGGCCGCGCTGGCCTTTGCCGATGGGGGCAATGATGTCAATGATGCGGCTGGTGGTGTTTTCCTCGCCGCGAATATCGCGTTCGAGTTTCATGTGATCGGTCGGGTGCAGCGGCGTCAGGTTCTCGAAGAGAATCTTGTTCTTCGAGGCTTCCGGGGGTTCGCCATTGATCTTGTCGACCTTGACCAATGCGAAGTAGCGCTCGCCTTCCTTCGGTGTGCGGATTTCACCTTCAATCGTATCGCCGGTGTGCAGGTTAAAACGGCGGATCTGGCTCGGGCTGACGTAGATATCGTCGGTGCTGGCCAGGTAAGAGGTGTCCGGCGAGCGCAGAAAGCCAAAGCCGTCGGGCAGGGTTTCCAGCGTGCCGTCACCAAAAATGGTTTCACCCAGTTTGGCCTGATTCTTGAGCAGCGCAAAGATCAGTTCATGCTTGCGAAGTCGATTGGCACCCTCGATGTTGTTGGTAACGGCCATATCGAGTAACTGGCTTACATGGTGGGCTTTGAGTTCGGATAGGTGCATGAGCGGACTAATAGGATGAAATGTTGGGGAGCGTGATGCGCTGGGTGTTGTCGCGAATGGAACGCGGACAGAGGAGGTGCTTGGGTGCTACCGGGGTATTTAGGACTTGGGGTTTTGCCTGAAAGTTCTATGCGGGCTTTATTTTTCCTGATATCAGGTGCCGCGCCTTACGAACCTTCAGGCGGAGGGTAACTACTTTACAGATTGCTGTCAATGAATGCGCTGAGTTGTGATTTGGACAGTGCGCCAACCTTGGTGGCCTCGACATTGCCGTTCTTGAACAACATCAGTGTGGGAATGCCGCGCACGCCAAAGCTGGCGGGCGTTGTCTGGTTGTCGTCGATGTTAAGCTTGGCAACTTTCAGGCGACCGGCATACTCCTTGGCAATTTCGTCCAGAATGGGCGCCAGCATCTTGCACGGGCCGCACCATTCTGCCCAGTAATCAACCAGCACGGGTTGCTGGCACTGTAGAACCTCGGCAGCAAAACTGTCGTCGGTGATGTAATGAATGTGTTCGCTCATCTGAAAGCCTCTTGCGTAATCATGGAAGGGAAGGGGACGTGCCAAGAGAAGTGACGTACTAACTTGGTGTTTGAAAGCTATCCTAGCGAAAAAATACCCACATGGGAAGCAAACCGATGTAAGCCGCTTAAATACGGTATAGTTTTTCACGTAAAACTCTGAAAAGTAAAGATCATGACTTACGTTGTTACCGAAAACTGCATCAAATGCAAATACACGGACTGTGTCGATGTCTGTCCCGTTGACTGCTTTCATGAAGGTCCCAACTTTCTGGCCATTGACCCGGAAGAGTGTATTGACTGCACGCTGTGCGTGGCCGAGTGCCCGGCCGAGGCGATTTTTGCTGAGGATGACGTGCCGGAGCATCAGCAGAAATTCATTGCGCTCAATGCTGAGATGGCCAAGGTCTGGCCGGTCATCACCGAGCGCCGCGAGCCGCTGGCCAACGCCGATGAGTGGAACGGCAAGCCGGACAAGCTTGATCAGCTCGAACGTTAATCGCTGAACGTGGCTGACAGCCTGATCTCGACGGCCTTGCCGGCAGGTGAGGGCTTGCTCGATACACTGGCCTCGGCCATGCTGGATCGTTGTGCCAGGGACGTTGCGGCGGGCGATCTGTCGTCAGTGCTTGTTCTCGTGCCAGCGCTGCCGATTGCGGCCGAATTGCGCTCAGCGATGCTGCGCGCCCTACCCCGGCCCCTGCTTTTGCCACGCTTTGACACACTGACGAACTGGGTGCAGTCGGCATCCCTCGATGGCGTACCCGAATCCCTGCCCGAAAGTGAACGTCTCGTGCTGCTGCACGAAGCCTTGCGCGAGCGCGACTGGTTTGACGAGTCTGCGTTGTGGGGCATTGCTTCCGAGATGGCCGGTTTGTTTGATGAACTGACCGCCGCTGCCATCCAACTGCCCGACAACGAATCCGAATTGGCCACGCAACTGCATCGCGCCTACGCTTTGCGTGCTTCAGAACCGCTGGCCTTCGAGGCGCGCGTGGTGCATGAACTGTGGCGAGCGCTTTCAACCGCCGGGCAACCGGATGCGGCAGCGGCGTACCGGCTGCGGCTGGGCGCGCTGGCGCGGCAGGTGGACGAGGGCGGTGGCGAACATCCCTTGCTGGTCTTGCTGGACGCAGCGCCGGATGAATCGCTTGATCCGGCTGAACGTGAATTTTTGTTGCGCTACGGTCAAACGCATCATGTATCGGTTTTTCACCCGGCCCCCCGTGAAGCCGGCGTAACGCCTTTGATGGTGACTCTGGGCGCGGCATGGCCGGCTGAACTAACCGCGCCCCTGTTTGAACGCGCTAAAGCACTGGCGCAGCAGCAAGCCACAAGTCCTCTACTTGAGCGCTTGCAACTTGTGCCGGCTTCAGGCCGCG
Source organism: Betaproteobacteria bacterium (assembly GCA_031403915.1). Taxonomy (GTDB): domain Bacteria; phylum Pseudomonadota; class Gammaproteobacteria; order Burkholderiales; family Rhodocyclaceae; genus Propionivibrio. The sequence goes on along the minus strand of JANNGP010000116.1, from coordinate 65,670 downwards.
AGCAGGAAGCGCAAGCGGCCGTGGCGCAGATGGGCGAGTGGTTGGCCGACGGCTTGCGTCGCATTGTGCTGATCACGCAGGATCGCCTGACCGCACGGCGTGTACGCGCACTGCTCGAGCGTGAGGGCGTACTGGTTAGCGACGAAACGGGCTGGAAACTTTCAACTTCACGCGCGGCGGCGGCGGTTGATGCGCTCATCGAAACGGCGGCAGGCAACGCCTATTACCGTGACCTGCTCGACCTGTGTAAATCGCCTTATGTCTTTTCCGACTGCGATGAGAGCGAACGCAAGGCGGCGGTGTTTGCGCTCGAAGCAGCGATTCGTGAAGGCTCGGTCAAGTCCGGCGTGCCGCGCATGCGGCGTTGTCTGCTCGAATCCGGCAACGGGTCAAAAGACCTCGGGCTGGCGATGCTCGACCGGATTGAAGCGGCTACGACATTGCTGCGCTCGAAACCCGCGCCGCTGGTGCGCTGGATCAATCGTTTGCACAAGGCGCTGGAAGTGCTCGGCGCACTCGACCCCTTGCAGCAGGATGCCGCCGGCAAGGCGCTGCTCGACCTGCTCGAAGAGCGCCGCGATGAATTAGGTAAAAGCGCAGTGCTTTTCTCCTTCGCTGCCTGGCGTGACTGGCTCAATCGCGAGTTTGAGTCCGCAAATTTCCGCGACGGCAGTATCAGCAGCCCGATTGTGCTGACGCCGCTCAACGCCGTGTGTCTGCGCCGATTTGAGGCCGCCTTGCTGCTCGGTGGCGATGCGCGTCAACTGGCACCGGCCGACAATGGCAAGTTTTTCAACCAGTCGGTACGTCGCGAACTTGGCCTGCGCACGCACCAAGACGGCGAACGCGAGCTGCGCCGCGACCTCGAATTGCTGCTGGCCACCGTGCCGCGCGTTGTTGTTACCTGGCAGTCGGTACAGGACGGCGAAGCCAACCTGCTGGCGCCGGAACTGGCGTTGCTCTCGACTTTGCACACGCTGGCCTGGGGCGATGATCTGCACCGGCCACCGTTACCGGCGCGTGGCGAAGCCGTGCCGGAGGGCGACACCGCGCCGGCTGCCAGCGCCATGGCCGCACCGGTTGCGACCCCCGAACTCATACCACAACGCATCTCGGTGAGCGCCTATGCCAGCCTCGTCGCCTGTCCGTACCGCTTCTTCGCCCGCCATGTGCTGCGGCTGGGCGAGATGGACGAAGTCAGCGAAGAAATGGAAAAGAGCGAGTACGGCGCGCTGGTGCATCGTGTGCTTGAGCGCTTTCACCTGCAGCATCCAGTGGTGTCTGCGTTGGACGAAGCCGGCGCGCTGGCAGCTTTGCAGGACTGCGTGGCTGAAGTTTTTGCACCGGCAGTTGAAGATAATTTTCTGGCGACCGGCTGGCGCTTGCGTTGGGAACAGCGGCTGCCCGCCTACCTCGACTGGCAGCGGGCGCGCGAGGCAGAAGGCTGGCGCTTTGCGCAGGCCGAAACCAAGGTCCGCCGCGAGTTGCCGTTGGGCGAGGGGGGTGGCGTCGAGTTGTATGGCCGCATTGATCGCATTGACACGAAGGCCGCAGGGGAAGTCGCCCTGCTCGACTACAAAACACAGCGTGCCGACGGGATTCGCAAGCGGCTGGCCGAAGACGTCCAGTTGCCGGCTTACGCGCTGCTGCACGGCGATGCCGCCCAAGCGGCCTATGTCGCGCTGGACGATGACAAACTGGCGACTGTTGCCGCAAACGACACCGATCTGATGACTGACGCGCAGGCGCAAGGGCTGCGTTTAACGCTAACCTTCAACGGAATGTACGCTGGAGCGAAATTGCCGGCGCATGGCGTCGACAGCGTCTGCAAGTATTGTGAGATGAGCGGCTTGTGTAGGCGGGAGTATGTTTAAGCCTTGAAAATCTTTCTTCAGCGCAAAGGCGCGAAGGCGCAAAGAAATACATGAAAGTCAGCAGTTGCCTCTAAAGTACCCCATTCGTTTCTGAAGCAGCCCTCTTGGTGATCAAAAAAATGAAATCCACAGGTGCTAACCGTCTGATTTACTTTGCGATCTTTGCGCCTTGGCGCCTTTGCGGTGAGGTTTTGAGGTAAGCTGTATTGAACACTGGGCGAAAAAACCGCTTACATATATCCCGCAAAAATAGAATTCAAGGGATATAATCCGGGAAACTCTGCATTTATCTTGACGAGGGCTTATGGCAACGTCGCTGATTCAGCCGATCTCTCCTGCGCTATCGACGCTTTTTGGCACCCTGGATGGTCAGGTCAAGGCCGGATCGCCGGTTTTCGGCGGCTCCGCAGGTTCCATCGCCAAACGCAAGAATCAGAACGGCACCGAATACTACGTTCACCGGTTCTACGGGGGAGACGGCAAGCAGCAGGAAAAGTATCTGGGGGTCGTTGGTGAGTACGATCAGGAGGCGGAAGCCCTGCAAGCCCGGATCGAAGAAGCCAAATCGCTGGTGCCTGAACTCAGGCTGCTGGCGCGCGAAGGCTTTCAGTCGGTCGATCAAAAAACCTACGCAACGCTTGCCAGTCTTGCGAGGCACGGTTTGTTTGCTGCCGGTGCCTCGTTGATCGGCTCGCATGCCTTCGGTGTTTTGCTCAACCAGATGGGCGTTCGTGCCGCGGCCTATGTCACGGAAGACGTCGATCTCGCCCGCCGCGAAGCGCTGGCCTTCGATCCGTTGCCGGAGAAGAGCTTCCTTGAGATGCTGCGCGAAAGCGGCATCAATTTCGTCGAAGTCCCCCAGCTTGACCGCAAGCAAGCCTCAACCAGTTTCAAGCAGCAAGGCGTCTCGCGCTTCCATGTCGACCTGCTCGTCCCCTTGCCGGACGACGAAATCCGGGTCGTCGAAGTGCCCGAGCTGAAAGCGCATGCTACGGCCTTGCCTTATCTAGCCTATCTGCTGGGGCAGACGCAGATGGCGACCCTGATTTCCCGCGAAGGCTGTTGCCCGGTTCGCGTGCCGGTGGCTGAGCGTTTTGCCGTGCATAAGCTGGTAGTCTCGCAATTGCGCGTCAATCGTGACGCCAAGACCGGGAAGGACATTTTTCAGGCCGCAGTGCTTCTGGTGGCGCTCGGGGAGCGTTTTCCGGGAGCGATTGAAACGGCCGTCAGGGATGTGCCGCTATCGGCGCGCGGCTATCTCGAAAAAGCAGCAGAACCCGCGCTGGAAATGATGCGGGATTATCCGCGGGCCGTCGAGGAACTGGCTGACGCCATTGCACAAAACAGAAAAGGCAAGGCGAAAAAAGGAGGCGAAAGTTAAAAACAACCGAAATAAAAACCTGTTCTTCTTCTGACAATTCCGCCATAAAAAATGCCGAAATGGCATCGCCAATTCCGAATTGGAAGGAAAAATTAAATCGTCAGGACTCCCCCCAAAATTCCGCTCAACATCATTCAGTGCGGCAACAACCGTGAAGTTCGGACTTGCGCTTCACTTGATGGAAGTTATAATGTTGTTATAACTTCACACAGGAGAGCGCGATGCTTACGACCTTACGCAAGGTAGGGAATTCGCGGGGGGTGCTTATTCCTGCCGCGTTGCTGGTGGAATGCCAGATTGATGGTGCGGTGGAAATGACCGTTGAGGCTGGGCGGCTGATAATTACGCCGGTACGTGCGCCGCGCGCCGGTTGGTTTGATGGCTACCGGGCGGATGGCGATGTCGACGCCTGGAAAGGCCTGCCGGTCGATGACGCTTGCGAGGACTGGGTATGGTGAAGGCGGAGGCAACGATTCAGCGCGGCGAGGTGTATTGGGTCAATCTCGACCCGACAGTGGGTGCCGAGATAAAAAAGACATGCCCGTGCCTCGTCGTTTCGCCGGATGACATGAATGCGATCTTGCCGCGCGTGATTGTCGCGCCGCTTACCAGTAAAGGACAGCCGCTCGGGTGTCGCCCGGAAGTCGTTGTCGGCGGCAAAACGGGGCGTGTGCTGCTCGATCAAATCCGTTGCGTCGACAAAATTCGCCTGTCGGGGAAGTTGGGCGAGGTCGACGCGGCTCAGTGGCATAACATACTGCTGGAGATGCTGGGCTAGCTCCGGTGTAGATAAGTTTTATCACCGGCCTGCGAGGCGCATAGAATGGCGATCCGCAACACGGCATCGCCAGAAGCCGTATGGTGATTTCCTCGTGGCAACGGTCTCTTCAAAGTGCCCGTGGCTATTGGCCTGCAGGCCGGTTTTGTAAGTAGCAACGCAAACATTTGCACTGAAAACAGAACGCCCTTTGCGCCCCACAAAAAAGGTTTCTTAAATCCGCTGGACTTTCATTATCAAATAGTGCTATAACGGAAACTAATTACCGGTTAGTATTATTTAGTGCATTAAAAGGCAAATAATTACCGATTAAACAAAACAATGGAAATTAGCCCATTTTCTACGCCGGACGAACTTCAGGCACGCTTGGGAGAGCGCCTGAGGCGCGTGCGCCTGAACCGCAATCTGGATCAGCGTACCACGGCCGAGAAGGCCGGCATTTCGGAAAAATCCCTGCGCAACCTTGAGTCCGGCCGCGGTTCAACGGTGGAGACGCTGTTGCGCGTACTCAAAGCGCTCGATTATCTGCAAGGGCTCGATATGCTCGCGCCCGAAATCAGCGTCAACCCGCTCGACCTGCTGCGCCAGAGCAACCGCCCCAAACGCGCACCGCAGCGCGCCCGGCGGGTCAGCCGGCCGGCCAAGGAGGGCTGATATGGACATCCGGGTCATCGAAGTTCGTCTCTGGGGCCAGCGCGTGGGCGCCGTGGCGCCCGACCCCCGCCTCGGTTGTTATGTATTCGCTTACGAACCGGCCTGGCGGCGAACCGGTATCGAGCTTGCGCCCTTGACGCTGCCCCTGGCTGACACCCGCCAGAGCTTTGCCTTCACCGAACTGCCCGAACAGAGCTACAAACGCCTGCCGGGGCTGCTCGCCGACGCCCTTCCGGACGACTTCGGCAATGCCCTGATCGACGCCTGGATGAGCGCCCGAGGCGTCGAAAAATCCGCCATCACCACGCTCGACCGCCTCGCCTACATGGGCCGGCGCGGCATGGGCGCGCTGGAATTCAAACCGGCGCGCGGGGCGCATCGCGAGAGCGTCGAACCGCTCGAAATGAAAACGCTGGTCGAAGCCGCGCGCAAGGTGGTGTTTGGCGATCTCTCCGGCGATGTTCAGGCCCAGGCCGCGCTGGCCAACATCATCCGGGTCGGCACAAGTGCTGGCGGCGCGCGCGCCAAGGCCGTCGTCGCCTGGAACCCGCAGACCGATCAGATTCGCAGCGGGCAATTCGACGCCGCGCCCGGCTTCGAACATTGGTTGCTCAAATTCGATGGCGTTGGCAAAGATTCCGAGCTAGGCGGCAGCGCCGACTACGGGCGTATCGAATACGCCTACCACCGCATGGCCGAAGCTGCGGGCATCCGCATGTCTCCTTGCCGTTTGCTGTGCGAAGGCGGCCGCGCCCACTTCATGACCCGCCGCTTTGACCGCGACCTTGTCGACGGGCAGACGATCAAGCACCACGTGCAGACCCTCTGCGCCATGAGTCACCTCGACTACAAGCAGCGCGCCACGCACGCTTATGCCCAACTCTTCATGACCATTGCACAACTCAAACTGGGTGATGACGCTAACGGCCAGGTCTTTCGCCGCATGGCCTTCAATGTCATGGCCCGAAATTGTGACGACCACACCAAGAACTTCGCCTTCCGCCTCAAGCAGGGCGGCCGCTGGGAGCTGGCCCCCGCTTACGACGTGACCCACGCCTACAACCCCAAGGGCGAATGGACATACCAGCATCTGATGAGCGTGAACAGCAAGTTCGCCGCCATCACTCGTGCCGATCTCCTCGCCGAAGCCGACCGTTTTGGCGTGCGCCGCCCGCAGGATGCCCTCGCCGATGTGCGTGCCGCCCTCGAGCAATGGGCGAGCTTCGGCAACGAGGCTGGGCTCAGCCCGCAAACCATAGCCGCTATCCGCGCCGATTTTGAGCCGCTATGAAGCCGACCTACCCAGAATGCGGGAAAATCGACCCTGGCCCCATTGATTCCTAGCGCTGGCCTGCGAGGCGCATGGAATGGCGATCCGCATCCTGGCAATGCCAGAAGGCGCATGGCTACTGCCTCGTGGCAATGGCCACTTCAAGATGCTCGTGGATAATAGCCTACAGGCCGATGCTGGAAAAGGATACACAAGCACAATCGAGAAATACTGGAGAAAAGCCGCATGAATTCGACAAAGCCCGCAAATAAATATTGGAAGCATTCGATCTGGTTTTTACTTCCGGGATTCGCGGGGTTCCTTTATTACTTTTTCTGGATATGGAACCCGCTGCCCAGCGACGAGGCGATGATCGAGAACTTCAATGCGCATCGTGCTGACTTCGTGGAAGTGGTGCGACGTTATCGTGAATACGATCGATCAGCCGACAAAAGCCACTCATTCTGGTTCAAGGAAGGAGACACGCTGCAGTTATACAAGCGGGCGGGGATTGACAGTATCGATGATACCGCCTTACGTCCTTGGCTTCCCAATCCTTATTCCGCGCAGACGGCGAAAGCCGTTGATGAGGAAATACGAAACGCGAAAAGTTTTCAAATTTTCCACAAATACGGTGCGCTACGAATTACCCCCGCACGTAGTCCCCGTTTTTTTTCTCCAGAGAACACGAACCACTACCGTTGGAACGGACTGGTGCACGGCTCGCTCTGGAAGGACTACTACTTCTTTCCGGAAGTGCCGCGCATAGAGAACGACGAACTGCTGGGCCCTATACGTAGTGACGGGGACTACTCATTCCGTGCCCGTGTCTTCGCATCCCTCAACCGCCTGCCTCCGCAGTGGAAAGACTTTGAGTGCGTCTACCGCCAGATCGAACCGCAATGGTTTATCCGCATGTGCAACGGCCACTAACAATTTCTCGAGAAGGATCATCTCATGGCAACAGTAACCCACCTGACCAGCGCCACCAACGAAACCTATAGCGCCGAGAGTAATAGGGCGCAGACCACGATAATCTCCCCAAAGACATCGCTGTGACTAACACCTTCCCTGAAAGCCGTCCTCAATAGCCCATGCCTGATCCCACTTCCCTCATCGAACGCGCCCTCGACCCGTCGCGCAGCGTCGTCGTCGAGGCTTGCGCCGGCAGCGGCAAAACCTGGCTACTGGCTTCGCGCGTCGTGCGTCTGCTGCTGGCCGGCGTTGCGCCGGGCGAGGTTCTGGCGATCACTTTCACGCGTAAGGCGGCGCGAGAGATCGAGGAACGCGTGGTGGGTTGGCTGCGCGATCTGGCGACCAAGGATGATACGTGGGTGGCGGCATTTCTCGCCGAGCGTGGGGTGACAGTTGGCTCGGCAGGTCGGACTTTTCCCCATCCCCACCCCATCCCTCCCCTGCGCGAAGCCCACCCGAAGGGGTGTGAAGGGGAGGGAGTGTCGGCCGATGAAGTCACGCTGAGCAAGGCGCGCGGCCTGTATGAGCAGGTGCTCTCGGCGCAGCCGGGGCTGACGGTTAACACTTTTCACGGCTGGTTTCTGCAACTTGTCGATGCCGCGCCGCTCTCGGCCAATCTTGCCGGGGCCAAGCTTGTGGAATCGGATTCGCGGCTCTTTGACGAACTTTGGCAAAGCTTCGCAGCGGATTTGCAGAAGGCTTTGGATAGCGAGCTGACGCAGGCCTTTGTCCGTCTGCTCGGTGAGGCGGGGCGGGACTCGGCGCGCCGCCTGATCCGCCGCGCGCTCGACCGGCGCAGTGAATGGCTGGCGCTTGGCGATCCTGATTTTGCGCTCACGAATCTGCGCGAATTGCTGGCTGTCGGTGAGCAGGGCCAGGCATTGAGAGCGTTTTTTGCCTGCGACTGGACGCTGGATTTTCAGGATTACCTCGGCTTGCTTGAAATGAGTGAGTTGGCCGGGGATCAAGCGGCGGCGGCGCAGTTGCGGGCGGCGTTGGCGAGTGCTGGTCATTCCGGGCTTGACCCGGAATCTAGTGATGAACCACGAGCGCTGCATTCCTGGATTCCGGGTCAAGCCCGGAATGACGGGGAAGTGTTTGAGACCTTGCGGTCTACACTACTCACCAAGGAAAACACACTGCGTCAAAAGAAACCGGGCAAGGCTGCCGACAAGCGCTTTGGTGTTGATGGCGCGGTGCGTTTCTTCGCCCTGCATGCGCAGCTCGGCGAACGCCTGATCGCCTGTGTGCAGCAACAAATCGAGGAGCGCGTGCTGGCGTTCAATGCCGACGCCATCCTCGTTTTCGCTGCCTTCCTTGCGCATGTCGAGGCCTTCAAACAGGCGCGACGGCAGATCGATTTTGTCGATGCCGAGTGGAACGTGCTCAAGCTGTTGCGCGATGAACAAACCGCCGCCTTCCTGCAAGCCCGTCTGGATGCGCGCTACAGCCATGTGCTGCTTGATGAATTCCAGGACACCAACCCGCTGCAATGGCAGATTCTGCTCGGCTGGCTGGGGGCGTATTCTGATGATTCGCGGCCGCAGATTTTCATGGTTGGCGATCCGAAGCAGTCGATCTACCGCTTCCGTCGTGCCGAACCGCGGCTGTTCGCAGCGGCCTCGGATTTTCTACAGCGCGAGTTCGGCGCCGTGTATTGCGCGCAGGATGCGACGCGGCGCAATGCACCGGCCATCGTTGATGTGGTCAATGCGCTGTTCCGCGATGAAGCGGCCTTTGCGCCGTTCCGTGAGCAGAGCTCGTTTGCGGCGGGCCTGCCGGGGCGGGTTGAATTGCTGCCGCTCTTCGGCAAAGGCGTTGTTGAAGAAATCGAAGAAACAGAACCACGGGCGACGCTGCGCGACCCGCTCACCGAGCCGGCGCTTGAGGCGGAAGACCTGCGCCTTCAGCAGGAAGCGGCGGCGCTGGCCGAAAGAATTGCGGCGATGGTCGGCCACTGGGCGATTGAAGCGAAAGGCAGCGATGGTCTGCCCGAGCAGCGCGCGCTGCGCTACGGCGACATCATGCTGCTGGTACGTACGCGAACCAATCTGGCTTGCTACGAACGAGCGTTGAGCGCCGCCAACATTCCGTTTGACGCCGGCTCGCGAGGCGGGTTGCTCGGTGCGCTGGAAGTGCGCGATATCGTGGCGCTGCTCGAATTTCTGGTGATGCCGGCGGACGATCTCAAGCTGGCACACGCGCTGCGCTCGCCGGTGTTTACGTGCAGCGATGAAGAGTTGATGCAGCTTGCCACCAAAGATGCGCGTCATTCCGGGCTTGACCCGGAATCTAGTGGTGCACTACTGGATCCCGGCTTCCGCCGGGATGACGGAACCTGGTGGAGTCGCTTGGTTGTTTTGTCCGAAAGCGATCAGGTTTCTCCCCGCCTTGCGCGTGCAGCACGCCTGCTCGGTGAATGGCTACAGGCGGCGGATCGGCTACCGGCACATGACTTGCTCGACCGCATCTTCGATCAGGGCGAAGTGATTGCGCGCTACCGGCTGGCGGTGCCGGCGGCCATGGCGGCGGGCGTTGAAGCCAATCTGCGCGCGCTGCTGCTGCTTGCGCTTGATCTTGACGGCGGGCGCTACCCCAGCCTGCCGCGCTGCATCGACGAATTGCGCGACCTGCGCGACGCCGACGCCAACGATGCGCCGGATGAGGGCGAAATTGAAACGCAGCACGCCGATGCCGGACGGGTACGTATTCTCACCATCCACGGGGCCAAGGGGCTGGAAGCGCCCGTCGTCTGGCTGCTCGGGGCGAACGCCACGCCGCGCCCGCCCGACCCTTGGGACGTGCTGGTCGATTGGCCGCCCGAAGCGCCTGCGCCACAGCACTTCTCGTTCTACGGGCGCAAGGACGATCGCGGAACAAAGCGGCAACCGTTGTTTGAACTTGAAGAACAGGCCGCCAAGCGCGAGGAACTGAATCTGCTCTACGTGGCGATGACGCGGGCGCGGCAGGTTTTCATCGCCAGCGGTATTGAGAATGCAAAAGAGAAGGGCGAAACGCCTTATCGCCGCCTCGAAGCCGCGCTGGAGAAGCTCGGGGGAGTAATGGGTAGTGAACTCGCTTATGGTGACGAATTGCCTACGGGCAAAGCGCTCACTGTGACGGCGGCAGCAATAACCCATCACGAATCGATGCCGCTGCCACCGACCGGCGAGCGTCGGCCGGCACAGGAAGCCGGCGAGCGTTTTGGCACTCTGTTGCACGCCGTACTGGAACGCCGAACGGATGCGCATGAGAAAGACGGTTGGTGGAAGGCGCTGGGCTTTGATGATGCCGAGTACCGCCGCGTGTTACCTGCGGCAGAGCGTATTCTGGCGGCACCTGCGCTGCAACGATTTTTTGACCCGGCACAGTATCGACGGGCATGGAATGAAGTCGATCTGAGCGGTGCCAACGGTGAGCTCCTGCGCATCGACCGACTGGTAGCCTTCGACGATGACCTTTGGGTGCTCGACTACAAGAGTTCGGGGGGCGATACCGCCTGGCTTGAGGCGTACCGGGTGCAGGTAAAAACGTACTGTCAGGCGGTTGAGTCGGTGTTTGTCGGGCGGGTGGTGCGCGGGGTGCTACTGTTTGCCGATGGAAGCCTGCGTGAAGTTTGAAATTGGGAAAAGCAGTTAACCACGGAGAGCACGAAGAACACGAAGAAAAACAAAAATCTTTGAAACAGGAAAACAACTCGCTCAACGGATGAAGATAAAAGAAGCTTTCTGTCTTGGATCTTTCTTCGTGCCCTTCGTGTCTTCGTGGTTTGCATCAAAGTTTTAGTCTTTTGAAGCGCTTCCTGAAAAGCTGTCGATGCACTAATATCCTATTAGCCGTTTTCTGCCGAGAAAACAAATTGAACGGAGGTTCAAATGGAAAAGATCTGGTTGCAGAGTTATCAAGAGGGCGTTCCGGCCGAGGTTGATCTGAGCGAATTTCAATCACTGGGCGAAATGTTCGAAAAGAGTGTCAGCGCCTACCATGACCAAGTCGCTTTCATCTGCATGGGAGCCGAGCTGACCTACGGTGAGCTCGATACCTTGTCACGCGACTTCGCGGCCTATCTGCAGTCGGACCTCAAGTTGCCCAAGGGCTCGCGTGTCGCGATCATGATGCCCAATGTGCTGCAGTATCCGGTCTGTATGCTGGGTGCGTTGCGCGCCGGCTATGCGGTGGTGAATTGCAACCCGCTTTACACTCCACGCGAACTTGAGCATCAACTCCGGGATTCGGGTTCAGAAACCATTATTATTCTGGAAAATTTTGCGCACACCCTGGAGCGTGCGTTGGCTGAAACCCCGGTCAAAAATATCGTAATCGCACGGCTGGGCGATATGCTTGGTTTTCCGAAAGGCAAGATCGTCAATTTTGTCGTCAAATACGTCAAAAAAATGGTTCCGGCATGGCGGCTGCCACACACCGTGGATTTCGGCAAAGCGCTGTCAAAAGGAGCCGGCAGTCAATTCAAGTCGGCCCAGGTGGCGCTGGATGACATTGCCTTTCTGCAGTACACGGGGGGCACAACCGGCCTTTCCAAAGGGGCGATGCTCACGCACCGGAATATCCTGGCCAACCTGGCACAGGCACATGCCTGGATCAAGCCGGCTATTGCCGAGGGCAAGGAGCTGATCGTCACCGCGTTGCCGCTCTATCACATCTTTGCTTTGACGGCGAACTGCTTCGTCTTCATCAAAGTGGGTGCCAGCAATCTGCTGATCACCAATCCGCGTGACATTCCGGCATTTGTTGCCGAGTTGGCCAAATACCCATTTACGGTAATTACCGGCGTTAACACCTTGTTCAATGCCTTGTTGAATAATGAAGCGTTCAGGGCGCTTGATTTCAGCAAACTGAGGCTTGCTCTCGGGGGTGGCATGGCGGTGCAGCGCGTGGTAGCCGAGAAATGGAAAGCGGTTACCGGCAAGCCGCTGATTGAGGCCTACGGGCTGACCGAGACGTCACCGGCCGCCACGATCAATCCGCTTAACATTACCGAATACAATGGTTCAATCGGCTTGCCGATTTCATCAACCGACGTGGCCATTCGTAACGACAGCGGCGTCGATGTCCCGCTTGGTGAGCGCGGCGAACTCTGCATTCGTGGCCCGCAAGTGATGAAGGCTTACTACAACCGGCCGGAAGAAACCGACAATGTGTTCATGTCTGACGGATTTCTGCGGACCGGCGATGTGGCCGTAATGGACGACAAAGGCTTTGTACGCATTGTCGATCGCAAGAAGGACATGATTCTTGTCTCCGGCTTCAATGTGTATCCGAATGAAGTTGAGGATGTCGTGGCGCTGCATCCGGGTGTGCTTGAGGTGGCCTCGGTGGGCGTACTGGATGAAAAATCAGGCGAGGCCGTGAAGATTTTCGTGGTCCGGAAGGATCAGTCGCTGACGGCTGCGCAACTGATCGCACACTGCCGGGAGCATCTCACCGGTTACAAGGTGCCTAGCCATGTGGAGTTCCGGACGGATTTGCCCAAAACCAATGTCGGCAAGATTTTGCGCCGCGAGTTGCGCGACGAGGCGGTGAAGAAGGTTTGATCACAACGCTTGCGAGTGCCGCCTGTTTGTTGAGCAGCGCTCGCAAGTGTACGGCGGCACTGGGATTTGTCTGTCAGCGCACATCAATTACACAGAGTTATGCACAGTTTCTGTGGATAACTGTCGTGTTCTAATTCACAGGGATTCGTAACATCGATATGTGGAAATCAATCCTGGCCATTGCCCTCGGCGCGGCGCTCGGTGCCCTATTGCGCTGGCAGCTTGGTGACAAGCTCAATAGCGTTTTCCCGGCAATACCCCCCGGCACGCTGGCCGCCAATCTGATGGGTGCTTACATTGTCGGGCTGAGCATCGCATTCTTTGCCACCTTTCCGGGTATTTCGTCGGAGTGGCGTTTGTTGGTTATCACCGGCTTTTGTGGCGGGCTAACCACCTTCTCAGCCTTCTCTGCAGAAATAACCCTCTTGCTTCAGGAAGGCCGAATCTCGTGGGCGCTGGGCGCGGTGGCCGCGCATGTGCTCGGCTCCGTGGTGATGACCTTCGCCGGCATAGGCACGGTTTTTATGTTTAGAAATTCAGTCTGAAACAGGACAAAGCCAAATAAAAAGGTGCATAACGACATCCTGAATCCGCATTTTCATTCTCAAGAAATGCGGCCTGAGTCTACGGGCGGAAAATCATGCGGCATTTCGTTGTATACTCACGCTTTTGCATGTTGCTCAACCGTTTTTTTAATCAACTCTTGTAATGGAATCTAAAATGGCCAAGGTCGTAAAAGCTGCACCCGCTAAGAAACCCGCTTCCGCTAAAAAATCTGCTCCTGCCAAGAAGGCAGTTCCCGCAAAGAAGGCTGCTGTTGCCAAAAAGCCGGCTGTCAAATTCGTCAAGATCACCAAGGTCGTCGGCCGTCAGATTCTTGACTCGCGCGGTAACCCGACCGTTGAAGTCGATATCACGCTCGACAATGGTTTCATGGCACGTTCCGCTGTGCCGTCCGGCGCCTCCACTGGCGAATTCGAAGCCTGCGAACTGCGTGACGGCAACAAGAAAGTTTATCTCGGCAAGGGCGTACTCAAGGCCGTGGCTGCCGTCAATGGCCCGATCGCTGCCTATCTCAAGGGCAAGAACCCGCTCAACCAGCGCGAACTCGATGAAGGCATGATTGCCCTCGATGGCACGACCAACAAATCCAAGCTTGGCGCCAACGCGCTGCTCGGCGCGTCGATGTCAATTACCGTGGCGGCTGCTCAAGTCAGCAAAATGCCGCTCTGGAAGTACATCGCCAAGCTGCACAAGAACAAGGACTTCGTTCTGCCGACTCCGATGGCCAACATCATCAACGGTGGCAAGCATGCGGATAACCTGATCGACTTCCAGGAATTCATGATCATGCCGGTTGGCGCCAAGACTTTCTCCGAAGGTCTGCAGTGGGTCACCGAAGTGTTCCATGCGCTGAAGAGCATTCTCAAAAAGGGTGGTCACGTGACTGCCGTCGGTGACGAAGGTGGCTTTGCCCCGAACCTGACCAACGACCAGGCGCTGGATGTTGTCATGCAGGCCATCGAAGCGGCTGGTTACAAGCCGGGCAAGCAGATCGCCATCGCACTCGACTGTGCATCATCGGAACTGTTCGACGAAGGTGGCCGCAAAGGCTACAAGTTCTGGAAATCGAATCCGGACAAGCTGTTCACCGCTGACGAAATGATCGCCATCTACGCTGACTGGTGCAAGAAATACCCGATCGTCTCGATCGAAGACGGTCTCGACCAGAGCGACTGGGATGGCTACGTCAAATTCACCAAGGTACTCGGCAAAAAAGTGCAGATCGTCGGTGATGACTTCTTCGTGACCAACCCGACCCGCCTGAAGAAGGGCATCGACATGGGCGCCTGCAATGCCATTCTGATCAAGGTTAACCAGATTGGCACCGTGACTGAAACGCTGGACGCCATCAAGATGGCGCAGAAGGCGGGTTATGGCGTGATCTCGTCGCACCGCTCCGGTGAGACGGAAGATTCGTTCATCGCCGACCTCGCCGTGGGTACCGGTGCTGGCCAGATCAAGACCGGTTCGCTGTCGCGTACCGACCGCATCTGCAAGTACAACCAGCTGATCCGCATCGAAGAGCAACTGGGTGCCAAGGCCATCTACAAGGGCTTGAAGTCGATCAAGGGTGCCGGCTACTAATCCAGCCTAACCCACTGTAATTGCTGCGCAAAAAGGCATCGCTTCGGCGGTGCCTTTTTTATGGCCGTGACATGGAGCAGGATTTGGGATTATCCTTGCGTTATTCCAATTCCAAACCAATCCTGTCTTTGTTGACTTCGCCTTGCCGTGCTAATTGCACTGTCTGTGGCTCGTCGTCGTGACATCATTGATTTGGTCATGTAATTAGTCGACTTCTTTGGGTGGCACAGGGTGGGGAATCGAATTCAAATTTCGGAAAGTGAGATCAGGGTTGGTAAGCCCTTGCCCTGGACAGTCTATGACCCACAAGGCAATCCGCTGGCGGCAGCTCTCGATGTTGTTCAGAGTGAAGAGCAGCGCGTAACTCTACTATCTGGCGATATTTTTCGCGATTCGAGTGTCGATGAAGCTCCGGACGCCGCAGAAATTTCCGCCCCAAGCCGTGATGTGTTTGACAACAAATTCCCGTTCGAGGCGATGAATCTGAAGATCGGGGATCGCATGCAGCTTCAGCTGCCCGAGCTTCTTTCGAGTGATCGGGTGATTGTTCGGCTGATTGGTTATGTTAACAATCTAAGCTTGCTGGTGACGATGCCGCGTGAAGCTAACGGGCTTCGTTTCGGGTTGCTCGAAAATGACAATCTGGTAGTCAGAGTGTTCACCAGTCAGAACGCCTTCGGTTTCTCTGCCACAGTGTCAAAAATCATCAAAGTTCCTTTCGAGTATCTGCATCTCACATTTCCTGACGAGGTGAAAGGCGTAGTTATTCGCAAGGCGCCACGTGTAAGAACAAAAATAATCTGTTCGGTGACAACAGATGCGTCGGGTGAGCAGAGCTTGTCCGGCATGCTTGTCAATCTGAGTGCCAACGGCGCACTGCTTGATTCCCGGCGAGCCGTCGCCGAAAAAGGTAATACGGTCAAGCTCTCGTTCCGCATAACGCTGCACACCGTTGATGCGATGCTGACGGTCGATGCCATTGTGCGCGCCCAGTTTGCAGACGAGACGTCCGGTAATGCCAGTTCCGGAATGATCCATCACGGATTGGAATTTGTTGATCTGCAGCCCAATGATTCCCTGATTCTGCAGAGCATGATCTATCAGCAAATGATTGAGCAACCTAAAACCGTGCTGTGATCTTGATGGTGCCTCTTCACGAGTCACGTCGTGCTGAGGCGTAAAAGCAGAAGCAGATCAATCCGTGACCCCGAAAGCGGGCGTTCCTCGTTTACACTTCAGGCATGGAAGACGTGCGCACTGACGAGTTTCTTATGCTGGCCTATCGCGACGGCGATGGCGAAGCATTCGAGGTGCTCTACGCGCGCCATCGCGGCCGCCTGTACCGCTATCTGCTGCATCAATGCCGGCAGCGCGAACAGGCCGATGAATTGTTTCAGGAGATATGGATGTCGGTGATTCGCGCCCGGAGTGGCTATGAGGTGTCGGCAAAGTTCACCACCTGGTTGTTCCGCATTGCCCATAACCGGCTGATTGATGCCTTTCGTGCGCGTGGCCGGCTGGCTGAATATGAAGTCGATACAAGAAACGACGACGGTGACGTGCCGGACTATCCGGCACCGGTCAACAATCAACCGGAGCGTCTGGTCGAACGTGCGCAACTGGCAGGACGATTGCTGGCGGCCATCGAGACCTTGCCAGGCGCGCAGCGCGAAGCGTTTCTGCTGGCGGCAGAAGGTGGCTTGACGGTGGAAGAAATCGGCAGCGCCACGGGCACCGGTTTTGAGACGGCAAAAAGCCGTCTGCGCTACGCCTATGCCAAATTGCGCAGTGAACTGGAGGATTTGCGATGACCCGTCCCATCCTGCCGCCTTCCGGGATTCCGGAGTCGCTGGTCAGTGAAGTAAATGCACTGTACCGCGAGAGCGCCAGCGCCGAACCGCCGGCCGTACTGGATCAGCGCATTCTCGCCGCAGCGCGGGCAGAAGTGAGCAACGCGCGTGCCGGCAAGGCAAAGCGGCCTATGCCGTGGTGGAAAATGTGGATGAGCGCGACGTCGGCGATTGCCGTGGCCGTGCTTGGCGTTTCAGTGTCGCTGCGCATCATGGATCAACAGGAACGTGATCTGCGTCAGGCTACGAGTTTTGATGAGAGTCGCCCGGCGGCAGACAAAGCACCGGCTGGCGGGGCTGCAATTGAGCGCCCGGAGCGGCCAGTATCGCCGCCTGCAAGCCGCGCCAAAGCCAAAATAGAGTTGCCTTCGCGCGCTGATCTGGCACCGCCTCCCCCGGCGGCGCCACAGGCTTCCCCTGAAAAACAGACGGCCAGTAGAAAAGAAGCCTTGAGAGACGACAGCGTGGTGGCAGGTTCGCTGAACCGCTCGGCAGAAGCAAGGCAAGCTCCGGAAGTAATGGCTGCACCCGCTTCAGCGCCAGCTGCAAGGCCACCGGCCGAGGCGCTGAAGAAAAGCGGGAGCAGAGAACGAGACGCCG
This sequence comes from Betaproteobacteria bacterium, assembly GCA_031403915.1. Taxonomy (GTDB): domain Bacteria; phylum Pseudomonadota; class Gammaproteobacteria; order Burkholderiales; family Rhodocyclaceae; genus Propionivibrio. Next base: position 48,588 of record JANNGP010000116.1, on the reverse strand, counting down.
CAGCAAAAGCCGAAGCGTCTGCCGGTCTTGCTGCCAGCGCGCCAGCCCGGCTTGCTGATGATGCTGCCACGCCGGAGGCCTGGCTTAAACATGTCCGTGACTTGCGCGCTGCCGGTCGTTACGCCGAAGCGGTGCAAAGTCTCGCCCGGATGCGAGTGCGTTATCCGGAGTTTGTTTTGCCCGATGATATGAAATAGCTTTCGTGCATGAAGGTGGCTTTAAGATGAGGAGTACGTTTTGAGGATACGCTTTGCTGCCTGGTTTGTTGCTGCGCTGCTTGCGTTGTCAACGTGCATCGCTGCCGATTTCGGCAGCAAGGGCGGCCCCGAACCAGTCAATATCGACGGGATCTCGGATCGCCTTCGTCAGGACCCCTACGATTTGGAGTTGCTGATCAGCTTCGGCACCTCCAAGGGCGGCTCAGCGGGTCACCTTGCCCTGGCCATCCGTGACGAAATGCCTGGCGATGACAGGGTCTACTCAGCCAATTTTTATGCCGACCGGACGCCCCATCACGAGAGCAGCTTCTACACCCGGGATCTCATGCTGAATATTCCGAAGAAGGAGTACCTTTTCAGGACAGCGTCCTCGCTCGATGACACCGCTTCGTTCGGCCTCGACTTTGGCGAAATCTACAAGCGCTCGGTTATCGGTGTGCGTGTTTATGGTGTGCCGGCCGCTGAGAAGGCGGCCCTGGCGGCTTTCTTCAGACGCATCAATGACGACTATCACCAGCAAGCCAAGGAAACCGAGTACCACGACCGCGAAATAAAATACGACTACATGCGTCTCAATTGCGCCAAGACCATTGGCTCCGCCTTCAGATATGGTGCGGGATACGAGAATCTGGACGTCACCAGTGCCAAGTTGCTTAAAAAACGACGGATCGTGGTGGCAGCAAATGCCAGTATTCCCACCGAAATGGCGATGAAGCTCATCAAGGAGTGGAATACACGTGGCTACGGAATGGATGTGGTGCTGTATAAAAAATTTGGTGGATCGACCTATGTGGATCCGCACGATGAAGAAAAAATGGCGTTCAAGGACTTGCCCAACCGTTTTCCTTCTGTCCTGTCGCGCGACTTTCGCAGGGAGGAAGGTGCGTACGTGGATTACGACAATCTCTACGCCTTGTACCTCCTCTACAACATGAGCAAGTACAGCATACGGTTGAATGAGCAGACGCAATCGCTTGAGATTGAAAAGTCCAAAATTCCCATGCCCTACCCGGCAGCGGCTGAGCTGGCCCAGCGGAACGCCCGGTCGGACAGCCGGAGTTTTGGCCTGAACATTCTGTTCAAGCCAAAGGGCAACAGGATAGGCACTGATCGGTAGAGTGTGTCGCGTTAGCGGGTCGCCTGCCGGTCGCCACGCTGAGCCATTCGATATTCATGAAAATGGCACGAGGCCGTTGCCGGCCAGGTTATATCGAATACTGACCGCGACTAAATACTCCCGGATGACGCACTATAGTTTTATAGCTTGTAAGTTCTAACTATGTTCTGCAAATTGTTGGCGATCCGGTCAAGATTCTGAGCGGTATCGGCGCTGTGCCCTGCCGCAGCACTGCTTTCTTCCGACATCTGGGCAATACGCTCGACCTGCGTGGCGATATTGTTCATCGCTGTGGCTTGCTCCCGAATCGCCGAAGCAATCTCCTCCACCATGGTTACTGCCTTGCGGCTTTCTTCGCCAATCAAGCGAATGGCCTCACTGGCTTGCTGTGCGCTTTCAACGCCTTTGGTCACCTTGCCAACCACGCCCTCCATGCTTGCTACCGCATCACTGGCGCTCGTTCGCATGGCATTGATCGTTTCCGAAATCTCCGTAGTCGAAATGGCTGTACGTTCAGCCAGTTTTCGTACTTCATCGGCGACCACGGCAAATCCCCGTCCTTGTTCGCCCGCTCTGGCCGCTTCGATGGCCGCATTCAATGCCAGCAGGTTCGTCTGGTCAGCTACTTCCTTGATCACCGCTACCACATTGGAGATTTCTTCACTGTGCTTTTCAAGACCATGAATGAGTTCGGCGGCCTCGCTTACGGTTACTGCAACGTCCTGAATGTCATTCACCGTCTCAGTAATCACCGTTTCACCCGATACGGCCAATGAACCTGACTCGCGTGAAATACGGTTGGCTTCCTGCGCCCGGTCGCCAACGTGGTTGATGCTGACAGTTAATTCTTCCACCGTGGCCGCCATATCTGAAGCCGATTCGCTTTGATGATGCGACGCCGTGGCCACCTCGGTTGAACTGGTGTTCATCTGACCGGCAGCCGAAGCCACGGAGTCAGAACCCTCGGCGATGGTTTTCAGATTGCCTCGCAGCTTATTAATCAGTCTGTTTAGTGCAGCGGAAACCTCGGAAATTTCGTCATTGCCTATCACTTCGGCTTTAACCGTAAAGTCCTGATCGCCCTCGATCCGATTCACGGCAATTTGCATTGCCGAAAGCGAGCGATTGATTCCCCGGATTGTAAAAAAGCTGATTACACCGATAAGAATTGAAGCGCCGAGGATTGTTGCCAAAGTCAGGTAAAAGCCCCGGTGGGCAGTTGCTTCACTTTCTTCGGCACGAATCTGTGTATTCTTGGCATTGACGGCAATATGTTCGTCAACAAGCGCGGCCATCTTCGTTCTGCTGGCTGTCAAGGTGGCCGCAACAACCAATGCGCCCGGCGTATCGTTGGCTCTGGACTTCTCCAGCAACGGGGGGAGCAAACCCGTGTATTCGGCAAATGCAGCGCGTTCGGCTTTAGCCAGTTCCTTGCCTTTTGCCGACCGAGCCACTGCCTCATACGCGGTCATGCTCTTGTCAAAAGCATTCTTTGCTTCTTCAATGGTTTTTTCGTAATCCGCTTTCTGTTCCGGCTTGCTGCTAATCATGTGCCGAAGGATGGCAATGGCCATCGACTGTTGGTGACTCTTGATTTCATAGATGCTGCGCATGCCAGGTATGCCGCGAAGATTCACATTATCCAGGGCGTCATCAAGACTGTTCTCTACGTAGAGGCCTATCGCGCCAATGAGGGTCATCAAGACAATAGAACTGATGGTCATGATCGTCAGTTTTTGTGAAATCTTCATTCAACACCCCTCAAAAATAAATTTGTTCTTTGCATCATCAGGACTTCAATTGAACGCTTATGACATTGAAGTCGATAATAAGGAATAATACATCTTATTTTCATCCAAATAGCAACGTGTATCTGAAGCCCTGTGGGAAAGACGAGTTGCTCAGCACATCATCTCAATATTTTTCTGAATCTTACTTTCTGTGGGTTGTCAGATGTCTGGTGCTGTTTAATGGCTGCGCATCCTGATGGCCGATATGAAATAGCGCGCTGCTTAACAAAGTACGTCGTATTGGAGTTACGGGAATCCCATGAAGTACAGAAGAGGTGTCATGTCAGGGTTTGCAGTGCTGCTCAGTCTGTCTTTCGGACTCAGCCTTGCCGACAATCCTGCGACAGGAAGCACTGTTGAAGCTCGAAGCTGGCGCACTGCGCCGCGCCACTCGGCGGGAATCGCGCCGAACCCGGTTGAGCAGGCCGATATCGCCATCGTTCAGGTGTACGTTGCATCAACGTATGGTTGGCGGGGAGTTTTGGCGGTACATCCCTGGATTATCTTCAAGCGATCAGGAGAGACCGCATTCACACGCTATGACGTGATCGGATGGGGCGGCAATGATATGGTCCGGCGTAACTACGCACTTCCCGATGGGCTTTGGTTTGGCTCGCAACCCAAGATCCTGGTGGATCATCGGGGGAATGGCGTAGATGACATGATCAGCCAGATCGAGACAGCCATCAAAAGCTATCCGTATGCCGATACCTACCGCAGCTATCCGGGACCCAACAGCAACACATTTCTTGCACACATCGGGCGCGAGGTTTCCGCTTTAAGACTCGATCTGCCGGCCAACGCCATTGGCAAGGACTACCGTCCGCTCAGCAATCTGTTGGGGCTGTCGTCTTCAGGGAGCGGCTTGCAAATATCCTTTCTCGGCCTGCTGGGGTTAAGCATCGGGTTCGAGGAAGGTGTTGAGTTCAACATTCTGGGGCTGGATTTTGGCCTCGACCTCAACAGCCCGGCTCTGCGTCTGCCATTTATCGGGCGGTTGGGTTTTGATGACACGACAGTGTCAAACTAGGCCGCACCCCGATAGCTCGTGAGAGATCCCTGAATATTCCGGACGAGCGGATTATTTAACCCCATTTCAGATTGCCTTCCGTTTACGGTCTTGCGGACATCGCAAACCACTAACCCGGAGGACATCATGAACAAATCCATCTTTGGCAAATCCACCCTGGCATCCTGCCTTATCGGCTTTGCCAGCTTCGTCATCCTGCTCGGTTGCGCCCAAAGCACCTTGGCGGCACGACAGCTTGAGGTCACCGTCGTCAATCGCACAAGCGGCGAGCGGCTTGTGCCGTATCGGCATGATGGCAAGCTCTATGTTGCCGGTACGCCGGGCGACAAGTATTCGGTTGAGCTGAGAAGTTTGCGCGGCGAGAGAGTGCTCACCGTGCTTTCTGTCGATGGCATCAATGTGCTTACCGGCCAGAGCGCGGCGACACTGCAATCCGGTTATGTGATCGACAGCGGACAACGCTTCGCGATCAGCGGTTGGCGCAAGAGCATGGACGATGTGGCGCAGTTTGTTTTTACCGAACTGCCCAACAGTTATGCCGCACGGACCGGCCGCCCGGCCAACGTCGGCGTTATCGGTGTGGCGGTGTATCGCGAACGGGTCGTGCCGAGCCTGCCCGTGGCGGTTGCACCGTCCGATCTGGCCGGGCGTGCCAAGGAGGAGTCGGCACGGCCGGCACCGGCGTCTGCGCCTGCGCCTGCGCTCAGGGCGGAACGGGATGACAGCTCGGCAGCCAATGCCTCCGGTGCGATGGTCGATAAAAGCGCCGAGGCCTCCGAATCACGTGCTGCCCAGTCTGCCGATGTCATGAAGAAGGCCAAGCAACTCGGCACCGGCCACGGCGAGCGTGAATATTCGCCGACGCGCTACACCGAGTTTGTGCGCCACAGCGACACGCCCGATGAAATCATCACGCTCTACTACGACTCGCGCGCCAACCTCATCGCCCGTGGCATCATTCCCTCGCCACGGCCGCTTGTGCCCCAGCCCTTCCCGGCGAATGCCGGATTTGTTCCTGATCCGCGCGGATAGGTTTTGAATGATGGCGCTATAATCTTGGAAAAAGCAGTTAACCACGGAGGTCACAGAGAACACGGAGTAAAAACAAAGAATTTGGATGAGAAGACAATTCACCCAATGGGTGAGGGCAATAATCCGTCAATCTTTAGCCTTTCTCCGTGTCCTCCGTGTTCTCCGTGGTTTGAACTAAGGTTTTTAGGAGAATCGTTCGTTCTACCACTTGTCATGCAGGGGGTTCGTCATGCGGCTTCAGCACTTCCGGATTTCACTTCATTGGTTCGGCGGTGCTGCCGCAGCCTTGTGTCTTTGTGCAACGGCCAGCGCGGCCGGTGTGCGCCAGTTTTCTCCTCTGGGTCAGATCGACCAGCAGATTCGGGCGACCGCCGTGTTCAGCACGGACATGGTGCCGCTCGGTCGGCCCGATGCGCCGCCACCGTTCAACGTCGATTGTGGCGAGGTCAAAGGCAAGGCGCGCTGGGGCGATGCCAAGAGCTGGTCTTATACGCTGGATCGTCCTTTGCAGCCGGGCGAGCGCTGCGACTTCCGGCTCAAGCCCGGCCTCAAGGCGGCTAACGGTGAAGCGGTTTCCGGCGAGCCGGGGTATGCCTTCTTCGCGCCCGGCCCGTGGCCGCGTTCGCTGACGCCGCGTCCCGGCGGGGCGATTGAAGAAGATCAGGCTTTTATCGTTGAGGCCAGCGGTGCGTTGAAACGGGAGTCGGTTGAACGCAATGTCTGGTGCGAGGCCGACGGGGTGGGCAATCGCATTCCGGTGCGCATCCTGCCGGATAACGCACGCAATGAAATCCTGGCCTCGATGAATCGTGTCGTACAGCCCGGTACGCTGGCCATCACCTGTTCCGAACGGCTGCCGGCGGGCGCGAAAATGCGGCTGGTCTGGGGCAAGGGCGTTGAAGCTGAGAATGAGGGCAAACCCGGTGCAAAATCCAGCCGCAATGAGAGCTTCCCTTACGCTGTGCGTGAGCCTTTTCGTGCCAGCTTTAGCTGCGAACGCGAAAAGGTCAGCGCACCGTGTTCGCCGCTCTCCGATCTGCGCATCGAATTTTCGGCACCTGTCGATGCCAAAAAGGCCGCCAGTGCTCGTCTTGTTTCTCCGGAGGGTGCGCGCTCACCTCAGGCGCAGGATGGCGAGGGCGCCCGCGAAAACACGGTGCGTGGCCTTACCTTCAAACGCCCCTTCCCGCAGAACGCCGAGCTGAAGATTGAGCTCCCTGCAGACATCAAGGATGAAGCCGGCCGGCCACTGGCCAACGCCACCAGTTTCCCGCTCATGGTGAAAACCGGTACGCTGCCGCCGCTGGCAAAGTTTTCCGGAGCGTTCGGCATCGTTGAGTTGAAAGAGGGCGGGGTGGTTCCGGTCACGCTGCGCAATGTTGAGGCACTGTTGCCGATAAGCAATTTGCAGATGCCTGCAGAAAACGCACATCGCTTTGCTGAACAGCGTTTGACGAATGATTCTGACGTCATCGCTGCGATCAAGGCGCTGGCCAAATTCGAGCAGCAGACAAAACGCTACAAAATCGGCCAGGGCAAGGAGGCATCCGACTACGACGATCCCTACTACGCCCGTGAATTGTCTTTTCTCAAAGGCAAGGCAGGGATAGCCAGCCGCGAACTGCCCAAGCCCGGCGGCAGTGCCGAGTTTGAGGTGGTCGGCATTCCCCTGCAGAAACCCGGTTATCACATTGTCGAAATCGAAAGCCGCATGCTCGGGGCGGCGCTGCTTTCCACACCCAAGCCCATGTACGTCCGTACCTCGGCGCTGGTCACCAATCTGGTTGTGCATCTCAAGCGTGGCAAAGACAATGCGCTGGTCTGGGTGACCGCGCTCGATACTGGCAAGCCGGTTACCGGTGCCGAAGTACGTGTTTCTGACTGCGACGGCAAATCGCTGTGGCAGGGACGCAGCGATGCCCAGGGGCGTGCGCTGCTTGATGTGGCACTGCCCGAAACGAGTTGCAAGGACGCAAGTTTCATCTTTGCCAGCGCGCGGCTCGGCGAGGATTACAGCTTCGTCCGTTCGGACTGGAACGAAGGCATCGAGCCCTGGCGTTTTGGTGTTGAAACCTGGGGAGAGAGTGAAGCGCGCAAGATTCATACGGTCTTTGATCGAACCCTGTTGCGCGCCGGGCAAACGGTGTCGATGAAGCACATTGCCCGCGAGCGCAACAGCCGTTCCTTTGCTTTCCCGAATGCACAAACACTGCCCACCGAGCTGGTGATTACGCATGACGGCAGCGGCAACGAGTTTCGCCAGCCGCTGAGTTGGGATAGCCGTGGCGTGGCCACCAATCAGTGGAAGATTCCTGATTCGGCCAAGCGCGGCAGCTATCAAGTCGAGTTGCGCAGCGCGCCCAACGGCAAAGGCGGTAACGCAAACACCGGCAGCTTTAATGTTTCCGACTTCCGTTTGCCGTCGTTTACGGGCAGCGTGCAGGGCGTGATGTGGCGCATGATTGCGCCGAAAGATGTGCCGCTGGCAGTCGGTTTGTCCTACCTTAACGGCGGGGCAGCCAAGGGTGCACAGGTCGAGGTGTCGGCCACGCTGCGCCCGCGCTGGCCGGAATACAAAGGCTATGACGGTTTCCGTTTCCTTATTGATTTTGACGAGCAAGGTCGCTCGGCTTTTGCGGTGGATGACAGCCGTGAGCGGGAGCAACTGCTCGCCAACAAGTTGCCGGTGACGCTTGATCAAGCCGGTGCCGGCAAACTGACTGTGCCACTGGGTAGAAAAATAAAAGGCCCGAGCGAGCTCTATGCCGAGATGACTTTTGCTGATCCGAATGGAGAAATCCAGACCCTGCACGGCTCGGTAGAGCTCTCGCCCGCCAGCGTGGTGGCCGGTATCCGCGTCAAGGACTGGGCCTCGGTCAAGGAGAGCGGCGCCGTTGAAGTTATTGTGCTTGATTTGCAGGGCAGGCCGGTTGCTGATGCGCCGGTCAAGATCAATGCCAAACGCCGCATCGACTACAGCCACCGCAAACGCATCGTCGGTGGTTTTTATGCCTATGAAAACAGCACCGAGTTTGCAGACCTGGGCGAGGTGTGCAAGGGGCGCAGCGATTCTCGCGGCAAGTTCCTGTGCGAACCCAAAACCAGCGAGCCCGGCAATGTGTACCTGTTGGCTGAAACCAGTGACAAGGACGGCAACGTAAACTTTGCCGGCACCAGCTACTGGGTTTCAGGGGGCGGCGATCTGTGGTTCACCGCCGGCAACCAGGATCGTATCGACGTGATCCCCGAGAAGCGCAGCTATGCGCCGGGCGAGACAGCACGCCTGCAAGTACGCACGCCTTTCCGCGAGGCCACGGCGCTGGTCTCCGTTGAGGCTGGCGGCATCATCGACACGCAGGTCATGCCACTCTCGCGCTTCAATCCGGTGATCGAGTTGCCGGTCAAGGGCGAGTGGGGGCCGAATGTTTTTGTCTCGGTGCTGGTCGTGCGCGGCCGCATCGAACCACTGGCGTGGTACTCCATTTTTACCTGGGGCTGGCGTGAGCCGGTGGCCTGGTTCAGGGAGTGGTGGAACCCCACCCAGCCCACGGCCATGGTGGATCTGGCCAAACCGGCCTACAAGCTCGGGCTGGCGACGATTGACGTGGGTGTTGAAGTTTTCAAGCTCAAGGTGGACGTCACACCTGAAAAGCAGGACTACCAGCCACGCGACAAGGCGCAAGTCAAAATCAAAGTGACCCAGCCGGATGGCAAGCCGGTTCCGGCCGGTACCGAGATCGCCTTTGCTGCGGTCGATCAGGCGCTGCTTGAACTGCGCCCCAACGAAAGCTGGAAGTTGCTCGATGTGATGCTGCCGACACGAGCCTATCAGGTGGAAACGGCAACCGCTCAATCGCAGGTGATCGGCAAGCGGCACTTCGGCAAAAAAGCCGTCGCACCCGGTGGCGGTGGTGGCCGTGCGCCGGCACGTGAGTTGTTCGATACCCTGTTGCTGTGGAATCCGCGGGTGGTGCTTGATGCCAACGGTAGTGCGACGATCAGCGTACCGCTCAATGATTCGCTGACTGAATTCAAGCTGGTGGTGGTGGCCGATGCCGGGGTCGGGTTCTTTGGCACCGGTAGCGGCAGCCTGCGTACCAAACAGGATCTGCAGCTCATCTCCGGCCTGCCGCCGCTGGTGCGCGAGAAGGATAAATACAGCGCACTGCTTACCGTGCGTAACGGCATTGCTGTGCCGATGACGGTCAGTGTTTCAGCGAAAATTTCCAACAGCGTGGGTGAGCGCGCACTCGAAACGAAAGAAGTAAAACTCGACGCCGAAAGTGCGACTGAAGTGGTTTGGCAGGCTGAAGCGCCAGAAGGCTTGAACTCGCTCGTCTGGGAGTTTGAAGCCAGCGACAAATCGAGTTCGGCGAAGGACAGGCTGCGCATCACGCAGCAGATTGCACCTGCGGTGCCGGTCACCGTACAGCAAGCCACTTTTGCCCGCGTTGAGGGCAAGCTGGAGATTCCTGCCGTGGTGCCGCCCGGTGCCGTGTCAGGCAAGGCCGGCCCGCTTGGCGGCATTGAAGTCAGCCTCTCGGCCAGACTGTCTACACCACCCTCCGGTTTGAAGCGTTTCTTCGAGGAATACCCCTTCGTTTGCCTCGAACAGAAAACCTCGGTGGCCATCGGCCTGCGTGATGCCGTGCGCTGGCAACAGGTGGTCGACGCCTTGCCTACTTACCTCGATGCCAACGGGCTGGCGCGTTACTTCCCCTCGGAAGGTAGCGGAAACGCGGGCAGCCCGGCGCTCACCGCCTACCTGCTCGACGCCAGTCATGCGGCCGGTTTTGCTCTGCCGCCTGAGCTTGCGCAGCGCATGGAACGCGGCCTGGCGGCGTTTGCTGAAGGACGCATCAAGCCCGAGCACTGGTCGCCACAGAATGATCTGGTGGTACGCAAGCTGACGGCGATTGAGGCGCTTACGCGGCGTGGGCAATCACCACTCTCCGCAGTTGCTAGCCTTGAAATCGAGCCGCTGCGCTTGCCGACTTCGGCGCTGATCGACTGGGTTCTGATTGCCAAACGCCTGACCAGCCTGCCCAATCGAGCGGAGAAAATGGCTGCGGCCGAACGCGAGCTGCGCAACCGGCTGTCCTATGTTGGCGGGCGTCTGGTGTTTACCAGTGAGCGTTCCGACTACTGGTGGTGGCTGATGGTCAGCGGCGATGTCAACGCCTTCCGTCTGATCGAAGCGGTGATCGACGAACCGGCGTGGAAGGACGATCTGCCGGCGCTGGTGCAGGGCGCCATGCAGCGTCAGCAACGCGGCCGCTGGCTGACCACAGTGGCCAATGTGTGGGCCACTATCGCGCTCGACAAGTTCGGCAAGAAGTTTGAAAACGAGAGCGTCAGCGGCACCACGCAGGTAACGCTTGGTGCCATGCCGATACAGAACTTCGCCTGGCCGGCGAGTTCGGGAAAAGCAGGTGATGACGTCAACAAACTGCTGATGCCGTGGCCAAACAAACCGTCGGCCAACGACAAGCTGCAACTCACGCAGGCCGGCAGCGGCAAGCCGTGGGCCGCCATCCAAGTACTGGCCGCCGTGCCGGTAAGCGAACCGAAGGCCAACGGCTTCCGCGTCACGCGTGAGGTCACGCCGGTACAGGAAAAACAGACCGGCAAGGTCTCGCGTGGCGATGTCTGGCGCGTGCGGCTGACCGTCGAATCGGATCAGGAGATGTCATGGGTTGTACTCAACGACCCGATACCCGGTGGTGCGCGCATTCTTGGCGAAGGCGACGGGCGTGATTCACGTATCGCCGGCATGGGTGAGCGAGAGGGCGGCATGGGCAAGGCGTGGCCGGCCTACATCGAGCGCACCTTCAGCGCTTACCGTGCCTACTACGCCTACGTGCCACGCGGTACGTTCACCATCGACTACACGCTGCGCCTGAATAACGCCGGCGACTTCTCGTTGCCGGCCACCCGTGTCGAGGCTATGTATGCGCCGGAAGTGTTCGGCGAAGTGCCGAACGGGAAAGTGGTGGTGGAGTAATCGGCCTGCGAGGCAAGAAGGACGGCGGTCTTGCAGATTGATGCTCTGGGAGCCATATTCCATGCGACTTCCAGAGATGGCGTTGTAATTGAATATATTTTTAGGCGCTGCAATTTTTTATCCTGATGATTGAGTAAAGTTTTCCACACGACGATTTTGTTTTCGCCGCCTATTTGACGGTATATATTGCTTCATGACGGATGACTTTTCGTCAATTAGGTTCCACATTTAACGTTAGAGAGCATAGCCTTGAACGCCACGTTCGATATTGACTTTGTTGCCTCGCACTTTTCGACGTGTAGCCTCATCTATTACCTCGATCTCATTCGCGCCATGAACAACGACGAACTTCGCGTTCTACGCGCAAATGTGGTTGAGCATCGGCGCAATTCAAGACCACAGCCAGCTTTCGCTGATGTTGAAAACATGTCAACGCACCAGGCAATCATTAACGCTATCAGCCATGAACTTCTCCGTCGGTCTGTTGCATTTCGAATAGCAGTAGCTCTATTCCCTGTTCGAAAATTCATCGTTGAAACATTCAGTGGGTTGGAGTTGCGGTTTGATGATCGGTTCGGGGTTATGTATTCAACACCGAAATACCGACGTACTATCTGGCATCTCCACCACACAGTATTACTGTCTGCCACTTGGAGTTTCATCATCAGAAACGAAAAAACTATTTTTGCGGCAACGCTTACCGGAATTGGCGCGCTAATTGCGCGGTACTTCATGTGACAATTACGCCAAGGAATAAAAGCCATAGGCAGAGCGATACGGCAAAAACCAAAAGGTCATCATGCTCATCATCTTGATCCATATGCTCTCTAACCTTACGTTCCAGCGGAAGCCGTCAAGCTACGCTTGCCGTCTCCGCTGAACTCTACGTTAGCCATTCAGATGACACCCAAAAGTATTCGTTCGCATCTGGCGCCGTACTTGATTTTCTCGAAGAGGAAGACTACCGTCGCCCATGCTTTCGCTTCAGCGTTAGCGCCCTCGGATGAGTACGACGAAAAGAAAATTGAAGCCGCACTTGGCGCGCTCGGACAGAAAAATTTAAAGCAACTTTCCTGCGTCTATTGTGAAAGGCAAGCCCAGACTTGGGATCACCTTGAGAACCTTGTGAAGGCTGGAAAGCTAAACGGATATGGTCACCAAATCGGAAACCTTGTGCCATGTTGTCGTGACTGCAATTCACAGAAAGGTGGTAAGCCTTTTCGTGAGTTCATAAACGCAAATGCAAAACTCACAGAAACCGAAAAATCGAATCTGATTCACAGACTCGAAACGCACCTTGCCTTAGCAAAACCTATTCAACCGTCGAATCTGAGTCCTGAAGGTCAAGATGCACTTACGAAGTTCTTCGCACTGCAAACTCAGATTCTTGGCCTCATGGAGGAAGCAGACAAATATGCTCAAGTCCTTCGGTTGCAAAAAAATGGCTTAAAACATTCGGGGACACGATTGTTTCCGGCGAAGCAAAACTAAAAGGGTTAGCTTCGAATACTATTTTCGAGAAGTAAAGTGAAGCTTCCCCAGTTTCTTCTATTCGGTTCTCGGCACCATGCAGAACTGAATCGCGTTTTCTACAACCTCGTTAGGTGACAATGGATATCGCGCTCTACATAGCTGCATTTCTGGCAGTCGCTGTTGGCTTCGCTCACTCTATTCTCGGTGAGCGTTACATTCTCTCCCGGCTTTTCCGGCGTGATGATTTGCCCAAGCTTTTTGGTAGCTCCGAGTTCACAACCCGCACTCTCCGTTTCGCGTGGCACATCACAACTATTGCATGGTGGGGGTTCTCGGGACTCTTGATTCAGTTGGCGCAAGGGGCCATTTCTACCAGAGGGGTGGCCTGGGTAGTTGCCATCACTTTTTTTGCGACAGCTATCGTCACCTTTGCCGGCTCAAGAGCCAAGCATCTGGCTTGGCCTGTTTTTCTAGTTATTGGTGGCGTCGCATTCTATGCTGCAGTCACCAACTAAAAGGTCAGCTTCGAATAATATTTCTCGAAAACCAAGGCGAAGCTGACCCTTTATCTTTCTTTTATCCTTCTACGTTAGCCCTTTACTCTCTTTGCTCGATAACCATGACAATAACTATCCGCTCCGAAACTCCCTCAGACGAAAATGCAATTGAGCAAGTCACTCGACGTGCTTTTCTCACTCATCCTTTCAGCCATCAAACTGAGCAGTTCATCATCAGCGCTCTGCGAGCAGATCACGCGCTTACAGTCTCTCTTGTCGCCGAAGATGCCAGCCGCGTCGTAGGGCATATCGCGATTTCCCCTGTAGCCATTGGTGAAGGTGTATCTGGTTGGTATGGGCTTGGCCCCATTTCGGTCGAACCCGACTTGCAACGCCGTGGCATCGGGCGAGCGCTTATGGAGAAAGGTCTTGCCGAACTACGCAAGATCAGAGCAAATGGGTGTGTACTCGTTGGCGATCCGGCGTTCTACATCCGCTTTGGGTTTGCGAACAATCCTGCTCTCGTGCTTGAGGGCGTCCCCCAAGAGTTCTTTCTCTCTCTATCGCTTGGCACCTCTTGCGCTCATGGCAATGTCCAATTCCATCCGGCATTTCAAGCCAAGGGCTAACCCGTCAGTCGCAAACTAAAAGGGTCAGCTTCGAATAATATTTCTCGAAAACCAAAGCGACGCTGACCCTTTTATCCCTTATCCGCTCAAAATCTATCATTGCCGCGCAGACCGGTGAATTCAAACCTTGGGCGTCAGGAAGTCGTTATGCCGTTGATTGAGACTCTCAAACAAAATGCACGTCGGCTCAAAGCAGAAGTATTCGCTCTATATCTTGCCGCGCGCCACCCTGACACGCCGTGGTACGCCAAGCTTTTCGTTGCTGCCATTGTGGCCTACGCCCTTAGTCCCATCGACTTAATACCGGACTTCATTCCGATCGTGGGTTACTTGGATGACCTTGTGTTAATCCCAATAGGTATTGCTTTGGCAGTTAAGCTGGTACCTCCTCCTGTTCTGGCAGAGTGCAGAGCACGGACACAAGACGCCATGGTGAATGGCAAACCGATAAGTCGCATTGCGGGGGCTGTTATTGCCCTAATCTGGTTAGCTTTGGCAGCGGCGTGTATCGTGTGGGCTTTTGAAGCATTCGCGAAGTCATAATGACATCGCGTTTTGAAGCCATGACCTCCAACCCGACGCTCAACCTCGCTCCTTTCAGTCGCTGGGCGCTGGATGGACTGCCCCTGCATATCGTGCAGCACGGGCACAACCGGGACGCCTGCTTCCTCAACGAGCAGAAACTAAAGCTTCGGATAGCCGTTCTATTGACTTCTTTCTAATGTTACATACAATGTATTTATGATTAAATTTGAATGGGATCCAGCTAAATCTGCGGCAAACATCAAAAAACACGGTGTTTCCTTTGATGAAGCTCAAACCGTGTTTTACGATGAGTTTGCAGTTCAGTTTTTTGATGAAGACCACTCTCACAATGAAGAGTGGTTTTTGTTGCTAGGTCTGAGTACGGGCGCAAAGCTGCTACTTGTTTGCCACTGTGAGCGTGACTCTGGCAACGTGATCCGAATCATTTCAGCAAGAAACGCAACTAAACGTGAACGCACGTTCTATGGAGGTGAACACCCATGAAACCAGAATACGACCTGTCCCAAATGAAGTCGCGTAAGAACCCTTTCGCTTCGAAACTCAAAAAGCCCGTCACCATGCGACTTTCTGAGGATGTTATTGGGTACTTCAAGGGAATGGCAGAGGAAGCTGGCGTTCCGTATCAAAGTTTGATTAATCTGTATCTCCGTGATTGCTTGACACAGCACAGGAGAGTGCAGATTGCTTGGCAACCCAAACCCTGATATTCCACAGCGGATAAATTCGGATAAATGAGCCTGGCTCGTTATCGCGCTTGGCTCGTTATCGCGCTGCGCGATGGAGCCGCGCAGCGCCGGACACCTTGAACGTTAGATGTTTTCGTTATCACATAGGAGACATGTCATGGCCTACTACACAGATGAACGCAAGTACTTTGATGAGTTTTATATGCACGGCACCAAGAAGAAAATACTGTTCGAAGGTGACTCATGGTTTTCAATTCCAGACATCGCAAACATCCCTATCCAGTTTGACTCTCTTCTCGATCTATCGATTCTTTGCCTAGCCGACATCGGCGATACACTCGAAGAGTTATCTGAGGGTACGCAATTCAAAAGATTAGAAAGTCTTATTAAAGACAACCGATACGGGCAGAGGTGGGATGCCTTGGTTTTTAGTGCGGGGGGAAATGATGTCATTGGTCCAGAAATAAAAGGCCTGCTCAAACAACCAACGAACCCCGCGAGCACTGATCCAAATGACTATCTGGATGCTGTCGCCGTAAGAAAAACATTTGAGTTGATTCGAAAACGATTTATTTCACTTAAAGGTATTCGGGACCGATCAAAAGCAAATCCTGATACACCAATTTTTGTCCATACCTACAGCTACCTGACACCGCGAAACGTGGCACATAAGGTGTTTGTATGGAAAATGCCAGGCCCTTGGGTTTATCCTTATATGACAGCATTGGGAATAACTGATTGTGCGATTCAACAAGCCATTGTGGCCACCTTGCTGGATGGCTTTTGTAAAACACTACAAAGTATTGAAGTCGAACTGAACTCCAATTTCTTTGTTATCGATACCCGAAAATCATTAACTCCTGTCACCTGTAAAAATCGCGATACTTCTTTTGAATATTGGCGAGATGAAATTCACCCGAGTTCAAAAGGGTTTGCCCATATTGCGAAGACTTTTCTTATTCCTGCTATGCAGAAGGCAAAAGCAATCTAACCCGGCGGTCCACGAGCTAAAAGCGAGCTAAAAGGCTCCTAAAAAGGTCAGCTTCGAATAAAATTTCCCGAATAAAATGAGGTTGACTCATTTTGTTCCGTGCTTGAATCGGTGCGCCAGAAGGCGCGCAGATAGGCGATCCCGGCATGGGGGTGCCTGGAAATCGCGTTGATATTGGGTTGCAGGGCATGCCTGTGAAAATAGTGTTCAGCCGAAATTCGTGATTTGATTGATGGAAAGGGGAGTAACGATGTCGCTGTTTGTTTCCGGTCTGGTATTGTTTTTCGTCCTTCATTTCGCCACGGCGACGCCTCCAATACGCCAAAGGCTGGTGAAGATCGGCGGTGAAAATGCCTGGCGTGGGGTGATGACGCTGGGTGCGCTAGCCGCCTTCGTGATGATCGGTCTCGGTTGGAAGGCTGCACCCAACACCCCCTTGTTTGCGCCCAGCGCATTTGCCATCGAGTGGGCTCCCGTATTTGTTTTCACAGCATTCATACTGTTCGTGATTGGCGGCGGGAACTTGAAGGGATACATAAAGCGCACGCTGCATCACCCGATGTTGCTGGGCGTCATTCTGTGGTCGGGTACCCACCTGCTGGCTACCGGTAGCTTGCGCGCAAACTTGTTGTTCGGATCGTTTCTTGCGTTCTCCGTTTATGCGCTCTGCTCGCTCTGGTTTGCAGGCAAGCGTGCCACCTTCGTTCCGGCGTTAAAATGGGACGTGATCGGTATCGTCATCGGTTTGATTGTCGCCACAGGGGTACTGCATAGCCATCAGTGGCTTTATGGCGTTTAAGTGTGGCGCAATGGTCATCGAGTTCTGTAACGCTTTCAGGCCATCCAACAATAGAAGGAGAAACTGCGATGACGGAGAACAGCATGAGTACGTTTAAACCATTGACCGGCCTCTATGAGCCGTCGGCCATCCTGCAGCTTGCCGACGGGCGCTTTCTGGTCGTTGAAGATGAAAAGGCGCATCCGTTCAGTCTCGTCTCGATCGGTTCGCAAGGCGAGGTCAGCTGTTCGCCACTGACGCCGGGCCTGTTTGAATCCGCAGACAGTTTCTGGAAACTGGATGATCTTGAAGGACTCAGCATCGACCGTTCAGGGAACATCTACGCCATTACTTCGCATTCGCTCGATGGTGACGGTGACCAGAAAAAGTCCCGTGAAAAACTTGTGCGCTTTCGTATCGAGGGTAATCGCGTGGTCGCGCCGGAATCGGTCAAAGGGTTGAAGTCCGCGCTGATTGCGACTCATCCTGTGCTGGCGGCTGCGGCGGGTGTGTCGGACGTCAAGGGTAGCGGCGGCTTGAATGTCGAGGCGCTGGAGTGCAGTGCCGACCAGCAGCGTTTGCTGGTCGGATTCCGCAGCCCTTTGCTCGACAAGCGGGCCATCATCGCCACAATTGAAAACCCCGCAGAAATGTTTGATGCAGATGAGCAACCGCGCATCTCGGCGCGTCTGGAGACGCTTGATCTGGGCGGCCACGGGATTCGCGGCATGACTTATTTCTCCAGCCTGGACGGATTCCTGGTGATCGGCGGCCCCGTTTCGCGAGAAGCCTTGCAATTCCGTCTCTGGTTCTGGAGTGGTGATCCGGGTGCGCCGGCACGGCGTGTCGATATTCCCGGACTGGACGAAATCGGGCACGCTGAGGGGATCTGCCCCGCGCTCATCGATGGGCAGCAGAAAATAATGATTGTCAGCGATGACGGCAGCCGCAGCGAAGGGCGTTTTGCCCGTTTCATGCTACTGGAACCCGGCCAGCTACAGATCGCAGCCGCATGAGCGGGCAGAACTTTGCACTCGTTTTTTTGCCTAATGCCTAACTTGCAGGAATTTTTGGGCTGTCGACGGTGGTTCGGAGGGCAAAATGGATGAGAAGTCAGAGAGTCATGATATACCCGCAATAAAGGCAAAGCTGCTGGCGAAGATGGGTCCGCATGCTGGAGATTACCCGGTGATGATAGAGCAGCGCATCCCGCGTATTCTCGCCCGAATTGCCGATCTCTGGGGTACGGCACAACTCGATTCGTATCTGGAAGTTTTAATGCTTCCCGATCGGGAGGATCGCGCCGGGTTCCCGCCCGAAGTGGCCATGGAGGTTTTTCGCCTGACCAACGTGCATGCTGCTCTTGGTTTGGCGCCAAAGTCAATCACTAATGGCTGGGCCGGTATTGAAGAAGCGGCACGGGATAAGAAGATTTTGGGCAAGGCGTGACAATGAAAAAACGCCGGGGGAGACAGAACTTCTGTCGCCCCCGGCGTTTTGGGAAATAAGCGGTATTAAATCGGCCGGATTAAATGGGATCGAATTAAATCGGTTTATTCCATTTCAATCAGTATCTGCCCCTTAACCACCTTTTCACCCACGTTGACCAGCACCGCTTTGATGCGGGCATCGAGGGGAGCCTTGATCCGGTTGTGCATCTTCATGGCTTCATGGATCATCAGATCGTCGCCCTGTTTTACCCTTCTGCCGACAGCCGTTGCGATGCTTTCGATTACGCCGGGAATGACGGCCTTGATCAGGCGCGGATCCTGTTTTTCATACGGTTTGCGCATCATGAATTTTCGGCTCAGGTGCGTGTCGTAGGTGCCGGATTCCAGCGCGATCTGAGTCAGTTTGTCCTGTTCGCTCACGGGTTCTCTCCTCTTAGAACGGTGGCGTGCCGTGTTTCCGGGTCGGGCGCGTTTCGCTCTTGTTCTTCGTGACCTCAAGGGCATGAACGATGTAAGCGCGGGTCTCTTCCGGGCTGATCACCGCGTCGACAAACCCCTGTGATGCGGCGACATACGGATTGGCGAACTTGTCGGTGTATTCCTTGACCTTGATCTTGCGCATTTCATCCGGATTTTCTGCCGCCTGGATTTCGCTGCGGAAGATGATGTTGGCCGCGCCTTCCGGCCCCATGACGGCAATTTCTGCGGTCGGCCAGGCAAAGACGAAGTCGGCGCGAAGGTGGTTGGAGCACATGGCAATGTAACCGCCACCGTAGGCCTTGCGCAGGATCACGGTGATTTTCGGTACGGTGGCTTCGCTGTAGGCATAGAGAACCTTGGCGCCGTGGCGGATCACGCCGGCGTGTTCCTGATCGGAACCGGGAAGATAACCCGGGATGTCCATCAAGGTCAGCAGCGGGATGCTGAAGGCGTCGCAGAAGCGGACGAAGCGGGCGATCTTGTCCGAGGCGTCGATGTCGAGTACGCCGGCCAGGACTAGCGCCTGGTTGCAAATGATGCCGACGGTTTCGCCATTGATGCGGCCAAACCCGATCACCGCGTTCGGCGCGAACAGTTCGTAGACTTCGAGGAATTCGGAGTCATCGACCAGGGAACGCACGATGTCCCGTACATCAAACGGGATCTTCGAATCCTTGGGAACCAGATTCTCGATTTTGTAGGACGACTTCGGTTTTTTCACGGCAACGGGTACCGCTTTCTGCCGGTTGTTGGCCGGGAGATAACTGAACAACGTCTTGATCTGGTCAAAGCATTCCTGCTCGCTCTTGGCAAAGAAGTGGGCATTGCCGGAAATCTCGGCCTGAACGCGGGCGCCACCGAGGTCTTCCATCGAGATTTCTTCACCCAGAACGGTTTTGACGACTTCCGGGCCGGTAATGAACATCTTGGAGATGTTGTCGACCACAAAGACGAAGTCGGTCAGTGCCGGGGAATATACCGCGCCGCCGGCGCAGGGGCCGAGGATGACCGAAATCTGCGGGATGACGCCGGAGGCCAGGGTGTTGCGGTAGAAAATCTCGCCATAGCCGGCCAGCGAATTAACGCCTTCCTGAATGCGCGCGCCGCCGGAATCGTTGATGCCGATAATCGGGATGCCGAGGTTGATCGCATGATCCATGACCTTGGTGATCTTGCGCGCATGCATGATGCCGAGCGATCCGCCGGCAACCGTGAAATCCTGCGCGTAGATGCACACCGGCTGGCCGGACATGGTGCCGGTGCCGGTGATCACGCCATCGGCGTGCAACTCCTTGCTGCCCATGCCGAAATCCTGGCAGTTGTGTTCAACGAACAAGTCGTATTCATGGAATGAACCGGGATCAAGCAATGCGGCGATGCGTTCGCGGGCGGTCATTTTGCCTCCTGCATGCTGTTTGCTGATGGCCTTTTCGCCGCCACCTTTGGTAATGGTTGATTTGCGGGAAAAGAAATCGAAAATTCGTTGTGTTAATGACATGTCTGCCGCTCTCTATAAACGTGTTTTTATTATTAGTGTGGAAAAGAAAGATTGCTGAAAGATGACTCGTTGCCGACTAGGCGCGTCATTCTACAGCACTCTCGTCAAACTGCCGACAGCAGCGATCAGAAGGAGAGAAATTACAGTATTGCCACATGCCCTGGAAGGCGCATGGATAGGCGGTCTTGAAGCCTATTGTTTCAAGATAACCGTCGATATTGGCTGTCAGAGCAGTGTTGTTTATGAGCGTTCTTTAATGTTGCCCGAGACGATCAGGCAGCCGCCCCACAGGCATTCGTTGGGGAGAATGCGCTCGATCGTGCGCGCCATGCGTGTTCCCGATGGGGCAAAGATCGCGGTGTGAAATTCGACCCCGGAGACATCCATCCCCGCCAGGGCGTACTTCAGCTCATCGGTGGTGTGCCAGTGCGCGCCACAGTACGCGCCTTCGCCGCCGTTTCTGCCTTTGGCATGGTATAGCGCGCTGTTCAGGTGGAGCAGGCCGATCACAAAGCGCGAGCGCCCGACGCGGATGGTTTCCCGAATCGCCTGCGCCCAGTCGTCAACAAAGCACAGGGCTGTCATCGAAACAACACGGTCAAACTGGCGTGAGGCAAAGGGTAGATCACAGGCGTCTGCCTGCAGGTAGTGTGTTGCCGCATCCTTGCTGCGGGCGTAAGCGAGCGCAGGGGCGTCCACATCCACGCCGGTCACTGCCAGTCCGGCATGTTGCGCATAGCGCCGGGTAAACCAGCCCGTGCCGCAACCCACATCGAGCAGGCTCTCTCCCGCCTGTGCCTGTAACAGACGCTGGACCAGATCGAGTTCGGTACTGCCGATCCATTGGCCGCGCGGCGTGTCATACCAGTTGTCGTACGTGGCGGGGTCGGGGCTCAGAAAGTTGTTATCAGGCATGAATGGACGGTCAGGAAATAGGGATAGAATGACAAACAGAGCGCACGTGACAATACACGCTTGGCGTTCCAGTGTGTGATTTGTTGTGATATCAACCGTAAGGCTATGAAACCTGACATAAATGGCACCTCAGGTGCTGATATAAATTTACGATGTCTTCAGAAAAATCGATCTCCAGAATTATCACCCGCCTGGCCGCTGTTATTGCGCTGCTGGTAACGGTTAGCCTGCCGCTCGGCTACGCCCTGACCGTGCTCAGGGAACAGGGCGAATCGCTGGAATTGATGGCCAGGATCAAGGCCGCATCCCTCAGCGGATTGATTGCGGCTACGCCTGATTTGTGGATGTTTGCCGAGAATCGCCTGCATGGCTTGATTGTGCGCGAACCTGTGCCGCTCGAGGATGAACAGGTGCGTGTCTACGACGGGCAAGGCAAACTGGTGATAGACAGCGGTGTGCCACCGAAGGCACCGGTTTTGAAGAAAAGCTACCCCCTGTTTGATGCCGATCAGGTTGTCGGCCGGCTGGAAGTTGCCGGTTCCTTGCGCGGCATGGTGTACGAGACGCTGGTCGCCGCCTTGCTGGGTTTGCTGCTCGGCGCTCTGGTGTTCCTGGTGTTACGTGTTTTGCCCTTGCGTGCGCTGCGTCGTGTTACCGATGCGCTGGTCGAGGAAAAGGAGTTCTTTCGCCTGATCTCGGAAAATATTGGCGAGTTCATTACGGTTCTTGATCTTGAAGGCCGGCGTATTTATAGCAGCCCTTCAGCACAACGCTTTCTGGGCAGCGAAAAAGAATTATGTGGCAGCGATGCTTTTGCCGATATCCATCCGGAAGACCAGCAGCGTGTCAGACAGACATTCAGAGAGGTTGTGCACTCCGGCAAAGGCCAGGATGTTGAGTACCGCTTTATGCGGCAAGACGGGAGCGCTCATTACATCGAGTCACACGTTGGTGTAATCCGCGATAAAGACAGCCAGGTGGCCCGGGTGCTGGTGATCTCGCGCAATGTCAGTGAGCGCAAACGTGCCGAAGAGGCCTTGCGCTCGAGCGCCGAGCGTTACCGTGCGGCGCTGGAATCCTCCAACGATGCGATAGTCACCATCAATGCGGCCGGAAAGATTGTCGGCTGGAATAACAGTGCCGAGTCCATGTTTGGTTATCCCGAAAGTGAAGTGCTGGGCCGCCCCTTGACCGTGCTTATCCCCTATCGCTATCGCGATGACCATCTGGACGGCATGCAGCGTGTTCTGAGTGGTGCTGAGTCCAGAGTGATTAACAAAACGGTTGAAATGATGGGGCTGCACAAAAACAGAACCGAGTTTCCGATTGAGCTGACACGCACCAAGTGGACGGTGTCCGAAGGTACGTTCTTTACCGGTTCCATCCGTGACATTACCCAGCGGCGGGCAACCGAAGCCAGTTTGCGCGCCAGTGAACTCAGTTACCGCGATCTTTTTGATCATATGGAAACGGGCTTCGCTGTGCATGAAATCATTACCGACGGCAGCGGCGAGCCGGTGGACTATGTCTTTTTGTCGGCCAATCCGGCGTATTGTGAATTGACCCGGCTGGCGCATGATGTTCTCATCGGCCGGCGTGTCACTGAAGCCATTCCCGACATAGAACGCCATGCCAGGGACTGGATCGGTATCTACGGAGACGTTGCCCTGAAGGGCAAATCAGTTCAACTTGAAGAATACTTTGAGACGGCGCAACGCTGGTTCTCGATTGTGGCCTACCAGCCTAAGCCACGCCAGTTTGCCGTTTTGCTCAAAGACATTACCGATCGCAAGATGGCTCAGAGCGAACTCGAAGAGCATCATCATCATCTTGAAGATATCGTCGTTTTGCGCACCGCCGAACTGGCTGAAGCGCGTGATGCCGCCGAGGCTGCAAGCCGCGCCAAGAGTGCTTTCCTGGCCAATATGAGCCATGAAATCCGTACCCCGATGAATGCCATTATTGGCCTGACACATCTGCTGGGCAAACAGATTCCGGATGCCCGGCCGCAGGAGTATCTGAAAAAAATCAGCCGGGCGGCCAATCACCTGCTGGCGGTCATCGATGACATCCTTGATATTTCCAAGATTGAAGCCCAGCGTTTGACGCTGGAAGAACGGGATTTTTCACTGGCCAAGGTGATTTCTCAGGCCGTGGATATGCTGAGCCACCGGGTCGCCGAAAAAGGCCTGACGCTGGTGAGTACGATTGATCCGGAACTGCCTGACGCGCTACGCGGCGACCCGACCCGATTGCGGCAGATATTGATCAACCTGTTGGGTAATGCCGTCAAGTTTTCCGATCACGGACAGATTTCGCTCAACGTCCATGCGGTTGCAGAAGAAGCGCACGGATTCAAATTACGTATTGAAATTACAGACCAGGGGATTGGTTTGGGGGCGGATCAGCAAGAGATGATCTTCCAGGCTTTTTCTCAGGCCGACGGTTCAATTAACCGCAAGTACGGGGGTACCGGCCTCGGACTAGCTATTTCCAGACGACTTGCCCGATTGATGGGTGGCGATGTGGGCGTGGTGAGTGAAGCCGGTGCTGGCAGTACCTTCTGGGTTAGCGTCAGGGTTCGCCGGGCGCTGGTTGGCGAGGCGCAAGACAGAAGCGATGCAACATCGGCCTCGGTGTCGCCGGAACACGTGCTGGCCAGGGATCACCATGGCGCGCGCGTGCTGTTGGTGGAAGACGATGCAGTCAGCCAGGACGTGGTGCGCGGCTTGATCGGCACGACCGGACTTTTGCTCGATGTGGTGGGCAATGGCGAGCAGGCCGTAAGTCAGGTGGCCGTGGGGGATTACGCCGTGATCCTGATGGATATACAGATGCCGGTCATGGACGGACTGGAGGCGACACGCGCGATTCGGAAATTGCCGGGGAAACAGGATGTTCCGATTGTTGCGTTAACCGCTAACGCTTACGCGGAAGACCGGGTATCGTGCATCAACGTCGGCATGAACGACTACTTGTGCAAACCGGTAAGCCCGAATGACCTGTATGCCATGCTGCTGCGCTGGCTGGAGGGCGCGCAGCAACGATAGCGAATGGCTCTCAAACCATCAAGTAAGTTTCGATCGTGCCGATAATAAGGCATACTACTGCTGCGAAATCGCTGTTCTTTTTTATCAACTGGAGATTTGTGATGATTCATGTAACTGTATTTGCCAAGATGAAACCCGGAATGGTTCCGCAAGCACTTGAGGTGTATCGCACGCTGGTGTCCAAAGTGATGGCCAGTGAGCCGGGCTGCCTGGAGTACTCCCCGACGACGGACTATGACCTCGGGCTGGGCAATCAGGAGAAAGATCCTGACATGGTCGTCGTGGTTGAGCGCTGGAAGACGATTGACGATTTCAAAGCACACATTGCCGGACCGCAGCACGTTCTCGATTTCCGCGCTTCGATCAAGGAACTTGCTGAAAAAATGACCCTCAAGATTACCGAGGATGCGTTGTAAGTTTCTAGAAAATGATGTTCCCGGCCGCGTTGTGCGAAATAAGCCGAGCGGTCGGGCGTGTAATGCCTGATGAGGGAGATCTGGGAGGGCCAGCATGGCAAGTATGAATAACCAGAAAAAGTCGACGATTGCGACCAAGGTTGTTGTCAGCATCGCGATTTTGACGCTGATCTCTATCGGCAAAGCCGTCTTCAGCTACATCGCGGCAAGTCGTGTTGCACAGCAGATTGACAGCCTCAAACCTTCCCCCGAGATCGCACAACATCTGCATGAAGTCGTATCGGATGGTCTGGTCATTGACATGACGTTGGCCATTATTTCGATCATTGCCTGCGTGTGTGTTTTCTTCTATCTGCGCAAGATCATCATCCTGCCGGTTCGCCGGATCGAAGAGGTGCTGGGTACGGTGGCCGGGGGCGAAGGCAACCTTGCCGCCGAATTGCCCGTGCTATCCAACGACGAGTTGGGGCATATCGCCGAACACTACAACACCTTTACCGGCAAGTTCCGCAGCATGCTGCACAGCATGCGCCGCATGAGCATTCGCGTCGCCTATGAATCGGTCAAGGTTTCGGCCAGCCTTACGGAATCAAGCAATACGGCTGTCGAGCAAGGAAAGTTTGCGTCCAGCGTGTTTGAGGCCAGTGATCAGGCCAGTCGCGCCATCGTTTCGGTGTCCGGCAATGCCCAGGCAATATCCGCAGCGACACTGCGTCACCTGGGCACGGCGGAGGAATCGTACAAAGAACTTATGGAAGTGGATAAAGAAATCGCGATGGTGCAAAAACGCCTGACCGAGTTCCGTACCATGGTTCAGGAACTGGAGGTCAACTCCAGGGGTATCGAGAGTATCGTCCAGTTGATCAACGATATTTCCGACCAGACCAACCTGCTGGCGCTTAACGCGGCGATTGAAGCAGCGCGGGCGGGCGAAGCCGGTCGTGGCTTTGCTGTGGTGGCCGATGAGGTGCGCAAGCTCGCCGAACGGGTCAAGGGGGCGACCAGCGAGATCAGTCAGAGTATCAAGACGATCGGTAATCTGGTGCATACCACACAGACCGAGACGGTCAAGATTCACGAAGAAGTTGACACCTCGAGGGGCCGCGTCGAGCGTTCGACGCAAAATTTCGATTCGATGATCCACGAATTCAAGATCGTCAACACGCAGGTGACTGAAGTTTCCGGCGAGATTCAGGGCATCAGCACGGCCAACCATACAATTCACGGGCAGGTGAGCAGCATTCACGAGTTGTCGTCGGGGCTGGTTAACAAAATGGATTCCTCAAAGAAATCCTCCGATCTGCTCTCGTCGGCTACTGAGAACATGGCTGAACTGGTCGCACGCTTCCAGATCGGTCAGGGTAAATTCGAGAATTTCATTACCATCGGCCGGCAGGCGCGTGACGAGATTCAGGATATTCTGCAGAAATTGTTTGATGGCGGGGTGGACGTTTTCGACGAAAAATATCAGCCGGTTCCCAACACCAACCCGCCAAAATTTGATACCAGTTATGACCGGTATTTCACCCAGAATGGTGTTCAGGCGGTGATGGATCGTGTTGCCACTGAAGTAGAAGGCGCGCTTTATGCACTGGCCATGGATCGTAATGCGTACCTGCCGGTGCATATCAGCGAATTTTCGAAACCGACAACCGGCAACTACGATATCGATTTCAAATTCAGCCGTGACCGCCGCATCTTCAAGGATGTAACGGCGCAGCGTGCGGTCAAGAGCACCGCCGCGATTCTGCTGCAGACATACCGTCGCGATACCGGCGAGATTCTCAACGATCTGGCCATGCCGGTCACGGTGTCCAGCCGTCACTGGGGCGCCTTCCGCATCGGCTTCAACCCTGAAGTTCTGCTGGCCGAGAAATGATCGTCGCCATGCTGCACGATGAGGCAGTCTCTCATTGTGCGGCAGGCCGTCTCTGCATTGTCCCGCGCTTTTTGCTGCTGGGTTGCTTAGCGCTGCTTGCATGGCGCGTAGAGGCAGCGCCCGGTTTTGCCGAAATCCGTTCCGCTTACGTCGAATCCGATGCCTATCTTCTGGCGCGTGACGGCCGACCTCTGCACAGCAAGCGTATCGACATGACGCAGCGGCGTCTGCCGTGGACGCGCATCGAAGACGTTTCCCCCGCCTTGTTGCGTGCGCTGCTGGCTTCGGAAGATCGCAAATTTTACGCACACGCCGGTGTTGATTGGAGTGCTGCCGCCGCCAGTGCCTGGCGCAATTTATGGAATACGCGCACGCGCGGTGCCAGCACGCTGACCATGCAACTTGTCGGTCTGCTCAATGAGTATGCCAACGAAAATGCACAGCGCCACGGGCGACGCACCGTGCCGGAAAAGATATCCCAGACTGCCGGTGCGTTGTGGCTGGAACAGCGCTGGAAGAAGGACGAGATTCTTGAAGCCTATCTCAATCTGGCGGGTTTCCGTGGCGAGATGGTCGGCGTTGCGGCGATGAGTCGCGGACTTTTCGGCAAGTGGCCGGATGGTCTGGATGAGCGTGAGTCGGCACTGGCGGCGGCATTGCTGCGTGCGCCGGGAGCATCGGCGCAAACGGTCACGCTGCGAGCCTGTGCGGTGCTGCAGGCTATGGCGCAGATGCGGCGTGGTGGTGAAAAAAATGCGGTGGCCCATTGTGACGGTCTGGACGGCTTCGCCCGGCTGGCGCTTTCCGGTGGATTTCGAAATCCTGAAGCAGGCTGGCTGGGTATGGAGCAGTCACCCGGCCTGGCGCCACATCTCGCACAAAAGCTGCTCACGCGCCCGGGCGAGCGGCTGAAAAGCACGCTGGATGCGGATCTCCAGCGCTTTGCCAGCGCCTCGCTGCAACGCCAGCTGCAGGGCATTGCGCGGCAGAATGCCGAAGACGGCGCGGTACTGGTACTCGATAATTCCACGGGCGACGTGCTGGCCTGGGTCGGTTCCAGTGGCGACCAATTGTCGCAGGCACCCGAGGTGGACGGCGTAACGGCGCTGCGTCAGGCCGGGTCGACACTCAAGCCTTTTCTGTACGCGCTGGCTTTCGAACGGCATGACCTGACCGCCGCGTCGCTGATCGACGATTCGCCGCTGGCCGTGACCACCAGCAACGGACTGTATGTTCCGCAGAACTATGCGCCGCAGTATCGTGGCTGGGTTAGTGCGCGCATGGCGCTGGGCGGGTCGCTCAACGTACCGGCGGTACGCACGCTGGTACGTATCGGGCCCGATGTATTTCGCGACCGTTTGCACGCCTTCGGTTTCAAAAGCCTGACCGAGAGCGGCGATTACTACGGCTTCAGTCTGGCGCTCGGCTCGGCCGATGTGTCGTTGCTCATGCTGGCCAATGCCTACCGCACGCTGGCCAACGGCGGCCAGTGGTCGCCGTTGCAGGTAAGCCGGGCCAAGGTGCAGCCTTGTTCGGAAGGTGGTTGCAAAGGTGTATTTGATGATGCGGCGCACCGTGCGGCGGCGGCCGAATCCGTATTCATCGTCGCGGATATTCTGGCCGACCGTGCCGCGCGGGTCGGTACTTTCGGGCTTGAATCGTGGCTGGCTACACCCTACTGGAGTGCCGCAAAAACCGGTACCAGCAAGGACATGCGTGACAACTGGTGCGCCGGTTTTTCCCCGCGTTATACGGTCGCGGTGTGGGTAGGCAATGCGGCGGGTGAAGCGATGCATGATGTGTCAGGCGTGTCGGGTGCTGCGCCGGTCTGGCGTGAGGTGATGGATTGGCTGCATCGTGGCAGCAGGAATCCAGTGCCAGTACCACCCGCCGGTGTAAAGCAACAGCAGATACGCTTTGAACCGAGCACTAAAATCAAGGAAGCGGCGCGTCAGGAATGGTTCGTCGCCGGGACCGGCATGCGTGTGGTGCAGTTGGCTGAAACAAAGGCCTTGGGGCACATTTCCTACCCGGGACAGGGAACGATTATCGCGCTTGACCCGGATATTCCGCCGGCACGCCAGCGCATCGCTCTGCAACTTTCCGGACAGCCTGATCCCGGTTGGCAGTGGCGCATCGACGGTCAACCGGTAGGCAGCGCGGCAGGCGAATTGCTCTGGCGGCCATCGCCCGGACGCCATCGCCTGGCTTTGGCCGATGCCAGCGGGGGGGAGTTGGAATCAGTGAGCTTTGAAGTGCGGGCGCTTAAGGGTAAGCAGCGAAAAAAATGAGTAATGAATTTTGGTGTCAGGCTGTTCTCCTGGCTGGCTTTGATTTTTTGCTAACAACCAAAGTACACTGCAGTTCGTCCTTCTCAAGAAAATTATTCCAGTACGATGAGCATTCCGCGTTCACTGCACGACTTTATCCGGGGCTTGCCCAAGGCTGAGCTGCATTTGCATATTGAAGGCTCGCTGGAGCCGGAGCTGATGTTTGCATTGGCTCAGCGCAACGGCGTAGTGCTGCCCTATGCTTCTGTGGATGAAGTGCGTGCAGCGTATGACTTCAGTGATCTGCAGTCGTTTCTTGATCTGTACTATGCCGGGGCGGCGGTGCTGCAGACCGAGCAGGATTTTTACGATCTGACGATGGCCTATGTGCAGCGTGCTCTGGCAGATTCTGTGCGCCATGTCGAGTTGTTCTTCGATCCGCAGACGCATACGGCACGCGGCATTCCCATGCAAACGGTGTTTGCCGGCATGGCGCGGGCATTGCGTCAGGCACGTGCTGAGAATGACTTTTCCGGCAGCATGATTCTTTGCTTTCTACGCCATCTGAGTGAAGCGGACGCCTTCGCAACACTGGAGGCTGCGCTGCCATTGCGGGAAGAGTATGCGGACCTGTGGAATGGTGTGGGGCTGGACTCTGGCGAAGTCGGCAATCCGCCGGAAAAATTCGCCCGTGTCTTTGCCCGGGCGCGTGAAGCGGGGTTCCATGGGGTTGCCCATGCCGGGGAGGAAGGGCCGCCCGCCTATATTCACAGTGCGCTGGATGTTCTCCGTGCGCAACGCATTGATCACGGTGTGCGTGCCGAAGAAGACCCGCTGTTGATGCAACGCCTGGTGGCGAGCCGGATACCGCTCACCGTTTGCCCCTTGTCCAACCTGAAATTGTGCGTCGTGAAGGATTTGCGCGAACACAATCTGGCGAGGATGCTGCGCGCCGGCGTATGCGTGACCATCAACTCGGATGACCCGGCCTATTTCGGCGGGTACATCAACAGCAATTTCATGGCCAGCGCGGAGGCACTGCAACTGAGTCGTGATGAAATCGTGCAACTGGCCAAAAACAGCTTTACCGCTTCTTTTGCCAGTGCAGAAAAAGTTGAGCACTGGCTGAACGAATTAGAGGAATATCAACGCTCTTGTCAGAGTGCCTTCTGAAAAATGCAATCGAAAACAGGAACGTGGCACAATACCTATTATGAATGAGAGTCAAGTTACGTCGCCCGACAAGGTCGGCCAGGCGCTTTATGCACAGCGCTTCCAGATGCTGGAGGATATCGCCCGCGAGTTGGCTGGGGTCGTCGTTTTTCCAACGTCCTTCGATGCCGCCATACGCCTGCGCAAGGAGTTGCAGAATCCGGATATGCCCATTTCGCGTGTTGCCAAGGTTGTCGGTCTCGAGCCTTTGGTAGCCTCCAGATTGATTCTCATGGCCAATTCCGTTCTGTACAGCCCTGACGGTTCACCGGCTCGCGATCTTCAGGCCGTTATCAGTCGCCTTGGCGTTGATCTGGTGCGCACGACCGCGCTGGCTATCGCCATGAACCAGCTTTTGCGTGCCAAGGAAATGGCCGTATTCAGTGATCTGACACAGGCGCTCTGGGAGCATTCGCTGAAAACAGCGGCGGCCACCCGTATCCTGGCGCGTACCTACACACGGATCAACCCGGACGAGGCCTTGCTGGTCGGCCTGGTACATGACCTTGGGGCGTTTTATATGCTGTATCGTTCCGCTCAATACCCGGAGTTGCGTGTTCGTCCCGATACCGTCAAATACCTTATTCATCAGTGGCACGAAGGCATCGGGGTTACGCTACTCAAGGCGCTGGGCATGACCGAGGAAATCGTTGAGGCGACCATCGATCACGACCAGATCCGGGTGGTGCCTGAGACGGTGCGCTCACTGGCCGACATTCTCTACGTTGGCAACATCCTCGCCGGTGCCGGCTTTGAATGGGTAAATCAGGATATCGATCCGGTGTCCGGCGGGCCGGGTCTTGTCCGTCAGAATTTTGCCGAACTCCTGCCTCAGATCGAGGCCGATGCAATGGAAATGCAGGCCGTACTTTCCTGATCATGCGGCTTATTCTGGAGCGTTGATGACAACACACGCCACGATTCCCACGTATGCCGAAATCGAGCCCTTACGTGGTGAGATTGATGCGCTCGCATGTCCCGTTGTTATTCAATTTGGCACACCCTGGTGTGAGCATTGTCAGGCCGCCCAGCCCTTGATGGCCGAGGCCTTTGCCGACCATCCCCAGGTACGCCTGATCCGGGTTGAAGACGGGCCGGGTCGCCCGTTGGGGCGTTCATTCCGTGTGAAGCTCTGGCCAACGCTTATTTTCATGCGTCAGGGCACGGAAGTGGAACGTCTGGTGCGCCCCACTGATTCAGATGCGATTAAGCAGGCGCTGGCTTTGATTGATCCTGGGAAAAGCAGTTGACCACGGCGGGCAGCGCGCAGCCTCCCTGAAGAGGGACGAAGTTCACGAAGAGAATCGTGAGCTTACGATGTTAAGTCGCCCCACCCCATTGGCGAACAAGCAAGGTGCTGCAAGCTATTGTTTATCTCCGTGAACTTCGTGGTTAATTGAGGTTTTAAGGGTTACAACAGGCTTGATTCGCCCCGGCGGCTATTCCGCCAGGCCTGACGCTGCCGTTCGTCAAAAAAAGTCCAGGCGACAATCCGGCTCTTCTTTTGCCCTTGCGCCATCTCGATCGTGCAGTTGTTCTGTGCGCCGGCGTTTTTCATGGCGCGATACACCGCCGGCAGGTTCGACGCTTTTGAAACCAGTGTCGTGAACCACAGGCAACTGTTCTGAATCTGCGCACTTTCCGTAATCATGCGGCCGATAAATCCTTCTTCGCCGCCGGTGCAACACAGTTCGGCGCTCTGTCCCCCGAAGTTGAGCACGGGTGATTCCTCGCCCGGCATTGCTTTGCCCAGGTTCTGCCACTTGCGTTCGGTACTGGCTCGGGCTTTGTCCATCGAGGCATGAAAGGGCGGGTTGCTCATGACCAGGTCGAATAGCTCATCGTTGTGCAGCACACCTTTGAAAATGGCATCGCGCGAGCTTTGCAAGCGCAGTTCGATGGCATCGCGGTGCCCGCTGTTGGCGTCAGCTGTGGCGCGGGCGCAGGTCAGCGCGGTACGGTCGATGTCGCTGCCGACAAAGTGCCAGCCGTATTCGCTGTGGCCAATCAGCGGGTAGACGCAGTTGGCACCGACGCCGATATCCAGTACCCGGATGGCTTCGCCGTAGGGGATGGTTCCACCATTGCTCAGTGCCAGCAAATCGGCCAGGTGGTGCAGGTAATCGGCGCGGCCGGGAATCGGCGGGCAAAGGTACTGCGCCGGGAGATTCCAGTCCGTGATGCCGTAAATCTGCTTGAGCAGGGCGCTGTTGAGCGCTCTTACCGCGTCGGGGTTGGCAAAGTCGATCGACTCGTTACCGTAGGCATTGAGCGAAACGAATGCGGCCAGTTCCGGGCTGCAGTCGATCAGTTGCTTGAAATCATAGCGACCGATGTGTTTGTTGCGCGGATGCAGGCTGGCTTTCTCGGCTGACGCAGCGCGTGGGATTGCTTTGACGGGGATTTTTGCTGCCGGTTTCTTTTGCATGAGGTGTCAATTTTTTGCTGTGCGGCCAGCATTGTCCCATAACGTTAGGTTTCGCAGCGGAAAGGTAGATGATCTGCCGCTTCATCCCGGTAGGCTTCAATTGCACCACCCTGCCGCTCAAGATGCTGGCCGATCAATTGGCGCATCGTCGGGTCGGCGATCCAGTGCATCGAGTGCACCAGGGTCGGTGTGAATCCCCGCGCGATCTTGTGTTCGCCGCCCGCGCCGGGTTCAAAGCGCTGCAGGCCGTGCCGCAGGCAGTAGGCAATGCCTTGGTAGAAGCAAAGTTCAAAGTGCAGGCTGTGATAGTTGCCACGACAGCCCCAGTAACGGCCGTAGAGCGCGTCGTCGCTGCGGAAGCAGAGTGACAGCGCCACAGGGTCATGGTTATCGCGTGCAATAAAAACCACCATCCGTCGACCCAGCGCCAAAGCCAGATCAGCGAAACACGCCGCTGAAAAAACCGCGTAGTTGTTGAACTTGTCGAAGGTCGATGCATAGAGTGCGTGCAGAACGGGCCATTCAGCGGGGTCGATGTCGTCGCCGTGGCGTACCTCGATAGTGAGGCCGCTTTCCCGCACACGTCGCCGCTCGGCCCTGACCTTGCGCCGCTTTTCGGCGGTGAAGGTGGCCAGATAGCCATCGAAGTCGCCACAGTTACCGGCCAGCCAGTGGAACTGCACGTTATGGCTGGTCAACAGTCCCGCGTTGTGCAGTGCCGTATGGTCTGTTGCATCGGGGAACGCCACGTGCCATGACGAGGCCTGTAACTCCTGCACCAGTGCCAATGCAGCTTCGATCAAGGTCTGGCGAATTTCAGGCGTATGCGGCCCCTCGGCAACAAGCAGGCGAGAGCCTGCTGCCGGTGTATGTGGCACGCCGCTCAGCAATTTCGGGTAATACACCCGCCCGAGTTGCTGGTATGCCGAAGCCCATGACCAGTCGTGAATGAAGTCGCCGTGCGAGTTGATGCGCACATAGAGTGGAAGCAGTCCAACGGCTGTGCCGTGCGCATCGCTGGCCAGCAGGTGGTGCGCTACCCAGCCGCACTCGCGCCCGGCGGCACCGTGCCGTTCGAGAATGCTCAGAAAGTCAGCATTGAGAAAAGGGTGGCCAAGCGGGCTCAGGCGGTCCCACGCCTCGCGCGGAATGGCGTCGGCGGAATGGAAGGGCGTAATCGTGACGGCGGGCATTGAGGTGAATTTTCAGGGGCAACCGGTGTCCGAGTTTGTACGCGCGGCTTGGTTCCCCTGGGGATGAAATCAATGACAGAAACATCGGATTCCGAAAATATATCAATCCGCACTCTGGGGTATTACAACCAGCATGCCGAGAGCTTTCGTGCAGAAACGCGTGATCACGATGTGCGTCAGAACATAGAGGCACTTGCGCTTGATTGCTGCGGTCAACTGGCCGAGGCGTTGCGGTTTTGAGTTAGCCCGCCCCGTGTCGTCAACATCCATTTCGCTCGGGTTAAAGATAAATAATCGGCGATGTGTACCTAATTCCATGTTTTTATTTATATAATCTATTATGATTCAAGATAAATTTTAATCCATTCGACAAAAATCCATGCCAACGTTTAATCACCATGACTTGACTTTACTCAACCCGGCGTTTGATTCGCCGCTGGTTGATGTGTTGACGGAGTTGGAGCATTTGCGCCGTTTGCAACTTCAAGGCACGACGCCAGCGCCGATCTTCTTTCAGCTCAAACACATCTTTCATATGCTCGAAAGCCTGGGGTCGGCGCGTATCGAGGGAAACCACACCACGCTGGCCGATTACGTCGAAAGCAAGCTGGAAGGCGCACAACATTCGCCGTCCGATCAGTTGCGTGAAATGAAAAACATCGAGGTGGCAATGGGCTACGTCGAGGAGAGCATTCAGCCCGGCGATCACCTGACCGAACACTTCATCCGCGAGTTGCATGCCATTACCGTCGGCCAACTGGAGCGCGAGGGGGATGCCACGCCGGGTACTTACCGGCAGCAACAGGTGAAGATGGCACAGTCGGCGCATCTGCCGCCCGAGTTCATTCAGGTGCCACAATACATGCAGGAACTGGCGGCATTCATCAACGCGAGTCATCCGCCAAAATACGACCTCATCAAGGTGGCGCTGGCGCACCACCGTTTCGGCTGGATACACCCGTTTGGCAATGGCAACGGCCGGGTGGTGCGATTGCTGACGTATGCCTTGCTGATCAAGTACGGCTTCAACGTCAAGGTCGGCGGCCGGGTGCTGAACCCCACCGCCGTTTTCTGTAATGATCGCGACCGTTACTACGCCATGCTGGGAAGTGCCGACACCGGTATGCCAAGCGGGCTGGAAACGTGGTGCGTGTATGTGCTGCAAGGCATTCTGGACGAGTTGCGCAAAGTGGATCGGCTGACTGATTTTGGCTATCTGAGCGACAAGGTGCTTTTCCCGGCCATTGCTTACGCGCGGGAGCGCGAGTTGATCACGGCAACCGAAGAGCGTGTGCTGCTCATTGGAGCAAAAAACGGCATCGCCAAGGCGGCCGATCTGGCAGCCGCCATGCCGGGCATGTCAGCGGCACAGCGTACTTACCAGATCAGGAAGCTGGTCGAGCGGAAGATGTTGCTGCCGATCAAGGAAGGGGCGCGGCAATATACTCTGGGCTTCAGCAATAGCTACCTGATGCGTGGGATCGTTCGTGCCTTGTCGACTGAAGGATTTATTCCGCCAACGCTTAACCGGGCTGAATAATCCACGCCTGGAACGTCCCGTTCCGAACCCAAGACCCAGAAGCGGCGGTGCTGTTCAAACAATCGGAGCCACTTCTATTCGAGCGAATGAATCTCTAATGGAAAATATTAGTTGAAGTCGCCAATGACAGAAGCAGCGGATCCCGAAAAAATATCAATCCTCACTCTGGGGTATTACAACCAGTATGCCGAGAGTTTTCGTGCAGGAACGCGCGATCACGATGTGCGTCAGAACATCGATGCCTTGTTGCGGCACATCGTGGGCAGTCCGCCGTTCTCAATTCTGGATTTAGGCTGCGGGCCGGGGCGCGATCTCAAAACCCTGGCCGGACTGGGTCACCAGCCTGTTGGGCTGGATGGCGCCGAGCGTTTTGTGCACATGGCACGTACCGACAGTGGATGCGAAGTATGGCATCAGGACTTTCTGAAACTTGACCTGCCGGACAGGTGCTTTGATGGCGTGTTTGCCAATGCCTCGTTGTTTCATGTGCCGGGCGCGCACTTGCCGCGTGTGCTGCGGGAGTTGCACGCGACCTTGAAACCGGATGGCGTACTCTTTTGTTCCAATCCGCATGGCACCAATGTGGAAGGCTGGAATGGCGAGCGCTACGGCGCCTATCACGACCTTGAAATGTGGCGCTGCCGCATGACGGAAGCCGGATTTATCGAGCTTGAGCATTATTACCGTCCCGCCGGATTGCCGCGCGAACAGCAACCCTGGCTGGCCAGCGTCTGGCGAGCTTGATAGCGCAAATGGAGTTGCAGCATTACTGGATAAATACTGGCCGGATTGCCGTTGCAGGTTCAGAGCGATTAGACTGATCCGTCTGGAGGCTCCTATGTACAAAGTCATTTCGGCGGTTTTGTTGTTCTCGGTGCTGCTGCTTCAAAGCGCCATGCCGTTTGCTCAGGGTGTGTATGTGACGCCCGGAGCAAAAGGCCCGGTGTTCTCCGACAAGCCGCAGGCCGGCGCCAAGGAGATGACCCTGCAGCCACTGAATGTTGTGGCACCGCCGGAGAACAGGGTAACAACGCCACCTGCCGCAGCAGGCAAAAATGACAGCATGAAGGCTGAAGTGGCCGTGCCGTCGTACCGTAGTTTTGCTGTGGTTTCCCCGGAGGATAACGGGAGCGTTGTCGCCAATACGGCCCTCTTCGAAGTGCGCGTGAGCGTTGATCCGCCCTTGCAGCTGGGTGAGCGGCACGCTTTCGTGGTCAGCATCAACGGCCGCCCTGTCGGCCAGCGTTTTACCGCGACCGAATTTATGATTCCGCCGGAGTTCTGGGGCGATACGCTACCGCCGGCCAATCAAAGCATGCAGGTCGATGCAAGCATTGTTGACGGCAACGGGCAGGTGCTGAAAAAAGCCGCGCCGGTACGGTTTTTCATGCGCTACACCACGATTCTGAATAATCCGGGACGGCCCGGGCACTTGCCCGCAATTCCTCCGCGCCAGCCAACCCCCAAACCTTTGCCGCAGCCTGCGCTGGATATGCCTGTTGGAGGGGCGATAAAAAACCGATAAGCAGTTTAGGCTATGCATTCTGAAGTTGATATCAGCCTCTCAAACGCAACTCTCCCGAAACGGTAATTGGTTGGAATTGCGTTCGGGAAGCCAATGGCGGCTAATGTGCTGGTTCAGCCCGTGGGTGTAATATGACGTCGGGCAGCACCCGGCCATGAAGAGACAGTGGCGATTCTTTTCCAAAGCAGACACTCGTCGACTAAACAAGCGACTCGAACTCATTGGGTCGCTTAAGCCAATAAATCAATGCCTATCTTGGCTTAAGAATATGCATATGTGTTCGTTACCGAACATACAGATTAGCCTTCGTCACGTAGATTGAGTTTGGTCTTCTTATGATTGCCTTTTGGCATTTAGTAATAATGGATAAAACTCTCTAATGTCCGTGACATCTATTCCTCCTCACAAAAGCAAGAAACCCGTCAGTGACAAATCAGCCCACTCGCATCCAAAGTCCGTGGTGCCAAGTTCACATGAAACAAAATTGAATCGTCTGCTAGGTTCGTTGCCTGATGAAGATTTGAAGCTCTGGCTTCCCGACCTCGAGTTGATTGAACTACCTCTGGGAAAAGTGCTTTACGAGTCTGGCGACATTGAGAAATATGTATATTTCCCAACTTCGGGCATTGTTTCGCTGCTGTATGTCATGAAGAATGGCGACGCAGCCGAGATAGCTATAACCGGAAACGAAGGAATGGTAGGCATTTCACTGTTCATGGGCGGCAATTCGACGCCCAGCCGTGCTGTAGTACAGAGTGCTGGCAGGGGGTATCGGCTGAAAGCACAGATAATGAAAGAGGCGTTTGATCGATCTGGCCCGGTGACGCACCTGTTGCTGCGCTTCACCCAGGCACTCATCACCCAAATGTCGCAAACGGCAGTGTGCAACAGGCACCATTCCCTGGATGAACAACTCTGTCGCTGGCTCCTGCTGAGTCTTGACCGTCTTCCCGGCAGCGAACTAGTGATGACACAAGAATTAATCGCCAACATGCTTGGAGTGCGCCGACAAGGTGTAACTGAGGGTGCTCTTAAGCTACAAGAGGCAGGGCTAATTCGCTATGTGCGTGGTCGCATCACAATACTGGACCGCATGGGATTGGAAGCAAGGGTCTGTGAATGTTATGCGGTGGTCAGAGATGAATATGACCGACTTCTCCCGAAGGAGTTAGCGGCATAGCACCGCGACCCTCCATCTCTGGACGATTCTCCTCCGCATGAAGTAAAGCCGTATCAATCGCAGCCATAAGGTCAGCGATTTTGTACGGCTTAGTCAAATACCGAAAGACCCCAGCTTCCAGGCACCTCTTGATTTCTTCTGGGAAAGCATTGGACGACAGAGCGATCACCGGGATATGTGAGGTTGCCGGATTTTCACGCAAGATGGCAATAGCGGCAAGACCACTCATGTCTGGCAATCTCATATCCATCAAAATGACATCAGGCCGGGAGGCGCAGGCCATTTCGATGCCCTGATGTCCATTGGTGACCGTTAGCAATTTCAAATCGCTCCGCCGCGCAATGAGTAGTTTGACGACGTCTGCATTCGCAGGGTTGTCCTCAACTTGAAGCAAAGTGCGTTGGGAGGGTGACTGTGTCTTTTGCAATGCCATAAGGGGTGCTTTAAAGCTCGCCATGTCGGCGCTCCTAATTCACATCGCTAATCGGCCGGGCGTGATATTGCGAGGCCCGTTATCTAAGAATCAATACCACTATATTCAGATCATCCGAGAACGTCTGTCCGTTCGCGGACATATTGTCTGTGCGCTAGCCAACAAAGCTGATGTTTGGCTCGCCCTTGCATTTTTCGCGCTTTACAGATGGATGGACCGAGCAACGCAAGTTCAAAGGTCTGCTTTTCAATTGTCTTAAGGTCCGATCAGGGTCGATAGTACGCCTTGGTCATCAGGAAAAGCGGACACCTGCCTTGTAGTAACGCTTGACGTTATGCCTGCGCTGCGTTAATATTTGCACATGCCAATCAAGAGCTTCAATTGCAAGGACACAGAGGCGCTTTTCCTTGGGAAACGTGTTCGCCGTTGGGTGAATGTTGAGCGCCCCGCGCTCCGCAAACTTGAGCAACTTGACTGGTCTGCTGTCTTGGAAGATCTGCGGGTTCCCCCGGGTAATCAGTTGGAGGCGTTGAAAGGAAATCGCAAGGGTCAGCACAGCATTCGCATCAACGATCGATGGCGCGTGTGCTTTGTTTGGACCCCGGAGGGCCCGAAGAACGTTGAGATTGTGGATTATCACTAAAGGAATTTGACCATGCGCACTGTTCCCCCTGTTTCTCCCGGTGAAATGCTGGAAGAAGAATTTCTGAAGCCGCTTGGCCTGACGAAGTACCGCTTGGCCAAAGATATCAGTGTTCCTCCTCAACGAATTGGTGACATCGTCGCCGGTAAGCGCGCCATTACTGCCGACACCGACCTTCGGCTGTGTCGGTACTTCGGGCTCAGCGATGGGTGGTGGCTTCGAGGGCAAGCCAATTACGACACAGCGATCGCCCGCGAAGTCATGGGCGAGACACTTTCGCGCATCTCCAGGTGTAGGCTACTGGCTGCTTGAGTAGTCCGTATATCCATGTCCGAACACTACGGTCGAGGGGAAGTTAACCTTCGACGTTCGAACGTCCGTTTCTCACATCGATGATTGGCTGAGTTGGATTCTGCCTGACGGTCTCAAGAACTGAACCTCTCTTCCAGGTTTTTTGCGGTCGTCGGCATTCCACTTCCCAGCCTCAGAATGCGTATAGCCGTAGTTTATTGCGGCAAGGTCAAGAAAACCCGGGTAGCCAGGGCGTATGGGGTTGCCGGTGAATGGGTTCGAGCGTGCCCTGGAAAAGCGCCTCAATGACCGGTGGCTCCCACCAGCGTTCGTTCATGAAGCTGAGACCGATTTCTTCAACCAGGGTGCCTCGCCAGTAGTGGTTGGAGACTTCGTCGAGCGTCGACAGGTTAAGGCTGTGCGGCAGACGCAGGTAATCCAGCCAGCTCGAATCATGAAACGAAACGACATAAGGCCCTTTGCTGCGGGCGCATACCAAGTATTTTCCGAAGACGCGGCCGGGATGCTTGGCGCGGAAATTGTCGGCATCGACGCGCGTGGCAAAGAGGAGCAGAGCGTGCAGCCGGCTGGGGAAGTTGTTGTAGAGGCGTTGCCGGTAATATTCGAGATGGTACTCGGCAAAATAATTCTGCACCGTGGTGAACTGATCTTCGGGCAAGGTGGTGCCGAAGGGGTTGCCGGTGAGTACGTCCCAGCCCGGCAATTCGGCATCCGGGTCCAGCCAGGCGTAAAGCTCGATGGTCGCGGTGTCTTTGATCAGGTGATCCATGGTATGGCTATTTTCACCCTTCGGCGTGCTTTGTCCAAGTGCTGTTCGGTCTACGCGATGGCTCGGGCGACTTCCAGCAGTACGCGAACCGCGCCGGCCATGAGCAATGCACTGACCAGGGAAATCGTTACGGAAAACCAGGCTTCCTTGCGCCCCAGCGTTTTGAGCATGACGGCGAAGGTCGATAAACAGGGCACATAAAACGTCAGGAAGACCAGAAAGGTGAATATCTGCACATGATCGAGCAGCGGCATGATTTCCAGTGTGCCAAGGGCCTGATAAATCATCAGCAGGGAGAGTTCCTTGCGCAATACGCCAAACAGGATGGGCACGCCGAGCACCACCGGTAAGCCGAGCCACCAGGTGGTGATCGGGATCAGTGCGGTGTTGATCAGTGCATCGGCACCAAAATGGCTGAGCAGCGCCAGAACAATACTGCCGGCCACCAGCAGAGGCGTGACAATGGTGACGATGTCTTCAGTGCGTTCCCATGTTTTACGCCAGACTTTCCCCCAGACCGGTAGCGTATAGGCCGGAATGATCTGAACAAAGCCGGGTGCGCTGTCGGAATAGCGGCGTGCCAGCAATTTTCCGAGCACGGCGATGACGATCAGGGTCAGCATGAAAATGGCAAACACGCCAAGACCGCCGAGGTATTTTCCGCCGATGGCCAGAATGATGGCCGAGCGCGCCGAGCAGGGGACAAAGGTGATCAGAATCGCGGAGACAACGCGTTCACGCCGTGACCCGGTTGTGGCGGCAGCAGAAATCGCCGGGACATTGCATCCCAGTCCGATCAGGAAGGGAACGGCGACGCCGCCGTGCAAACCGATGTGGTGGAAGCCCCGGTCGACGACAAAAGCCACGCGATGCATGACGCCGGTTTCTTCGAGGGTAACCAGCAGAAGCACCAGCGGCAGCATGTAGGGGACAACAATGCCGACCAGTCCGACCAGCCCGTCAGCGACGGCACGGCCGATCACGCCGGTGGTTGAGTC
This sequence comes from Betaproteobacteria bacterium, assembly GCA_031403915.1. GTDB lineage: Bacteria > Pseudomonadota > Gammaproteobacteria > Burkholderiales > Rhodocyclaceae > Propionivibrio. Next base: position 7,605 of record JANNGP010000116.1, on the reverse strand, counting down.
GGGTTGCCATTGCTGAACCCATTGAGCCAGTCGTGCCGATGTCCAGGAATCGAGAAAGGCGCTCATTTCAAAGACGATCAGCAGCACCAGCGCGAAAACCAGCAGGCTGCCCAGCAAGCCCCAGCGCGGGTGCAGGAACAACTCGTCGAGCCAGCGCCGCCAGCCTTCGCCGGAGTCCTCGCCGCGCGGGCTGGTCACCGCTTCGAACAACACGGCGGCCCGGTGATGACGGTCGGCATGGACTTCTTCCGATAGCGTACGGGGCAGCATCGCTTCGGCCTGTATTCTGGCCTGTGATATTTCAGGCATCAGCTCGGGGAAGCGGGTGCTTATCTCGTGCAGGAAATAATCGTCGTTTTCGGCGAGTTGGGCGAGCAGGAGTGCCCGCGGTACACGGAAGACTTCTTCGATTTCCGGGCGGGAAATGATGGCCTTGAGGGCTTTCAGGCTTTCATTGATGTGCTTGGTGGGGGGCTGCGGCAAGGGGCAGGTCTTTTCACGAGCGACGTCCAGAACGGCCTCAAAAAGCGCCGAGATGCCCTTGCCCATGTGCGCAATGGTCGGAATGACAGGAACGCCCAGCTTTTCGCTGAGCGCCTGAACATTGATGAAGAGGCCCTTCTTGCGGGCCTCATCGATGCGGTTCAGGGCAATGACCAGCGGGCGCCCGAGCAGACTCAACTCCAGGCTGAGTTCCAGGTCTTTTTCGAGCGTGGTGGCGTCGACCACCTGCACCAGAACATCCGGCTCCGGGAAATCGTCCGCACGGATTTCGTCGTACTGCTCAATTGACGGCCACTGGTCGCCCCACAGCAGATACATGAGCACGACCTGATCGTGGGCGCTCAAGTGATGCAGGGAATCAATAGAGGGCAAATCTACCAGAGCGATCTGGTCGAGTCCGACCTCGACCACGCATTCCTGATAAGCGCCACCCACGCCGGCCAGCCGCTCGTGACGCACCACCGGGCTGGACGCGCCGTCAAAGATGGTGCTTTTGCCGACGCCGTAGCGACCGATCAGTGTGACGCGTGGACGTTTGTTGCCACGCAGGAGCGGGCCGTGCAGCGGGATGGTTGCAACGGTGGGGGAGGGGGTCTTGCCTGACTGTGCCATGGATTAACCTGAATACTTCATTGAGCTGTATTTAATGCTTCAGCGAGTGTTTCAACGAGTGTTTCACCGAATTGGCGCGTGATCCCGGTCCGGACGTTGTGAGGGATCAACATGCGCCATCAGGTTGAGAACGCGATGCCGCTTGATGACGCGCTGGCGAGCCGCGACGGCGATGTCGTGGCCGGCTTCCACAGTCTGCGTGGCGTCGACTTCGAGGTGGGCATCGACGACGATCAGGTCGCCCATTTTGCGCGTGCGCAGATCGTGTACGCCGAGAACGCCGGGGGTTTCCAGAATGGTCTGGCGAATGGCCATCACTTCCTGTTCGTTGGCCGATCGATCCATCAGGTCGTGCAGCGCGTCCCAGCCAAACGACCAGCCCATCTTGCTGACCATGAGCCCGACGATCAGTGCGGCAATCGGGTCAAGTATGGGGTAGCCCAGCAGGTTGCCGATTATGCCCAGGCCAACGACCAGCGACGAGGCGGCATCTGAACGGGCATGCCAGGCATTGGCCACCAGCATGCTGGATTTGACCCGTTTGGCAACCGCCAGCATATAGCGGAAAAGCAACTCCTTGATCAGCAGCGCGCCGCCTGCGACCCACAGTGCCAACAGGTGCACCGTCGGTACGCTGGCCGGTGACTCCAGTTTGGTGAACGCTGACCACAGCATGCCGACGCCGACGGCAAGTAACAGCACGCCAAGCACCAAAGACGCGGCCGTTTCAAAACGGTAGTGGCCGTAAGGGTGGTCGTCGTCGGCATCTTTTTTGCTGTGGTGGTTGGCAAACAGGACGACAAAATCAGCCACCAGATCGGATAGCGAATGAATGCCGTCGGCGATGAGTCCTTGTGATTTGGAGAATACACCGGCCACGATTTGTACGATGGTCAGGACAAAATTAACGCCGACGCTAACCCAGGTGCTGCGCGATGCTGCAGTGGAACGCAGAGAAAGAGTGAGTTCGGTTTCTTCGCTATTGTCGTCAAGTACAGGAAATTGCAATGGAGTGATCCTTGTCTTGCTGGAGAAAGTTAGAGAAGCGGTCGGTTTTATGGCGAGTGGCACGGTGTTAAACTTGGCCAACTCGGACTGAGGCCAATTTAACACCAAATCCTGCACATACAAAGCCGCATCAGGCCATACTACTGATGTGTTAAATCACTAAAACCCTGTATTCGCCACGATGTTTCCTCTTCTCCGCCGCACACTGGTGCAGGCTTTGGTTGTTTCCCTGCTGATGCATGCAGCACTCTTGACGAGTGTGGTCAGCCTGTTTCCGGCGATGCTTGACACGCCGGCAACGACGATCCATGTGATCATGGGGCGAGGCAGTCTTGCAGGCTCGGCGAGTGCGGCGAAGGCCGATGCGCCGCCAGCCACAAAGCCCTCGCCGGAAAATGTTAAAACCACTTCGCCTGATGCTGCGAAAATCCTAACCCATCAGAGTGTTGTTGCACCGGAGACTCCGGCTGTTCGCGCTGTGCCGTCAGTTCAACCTTCGGTACGTGACGGTAGTGTGTTGTCGCCTTCCTCTCCGGCGCTGGCGGGAGCTGTTTCCGGCAGCGCAGGGACGGCAACGGCAGCGCCAGTACGCGAGGGTGCCAGTGCGGATGATATGCGGCATTACCGGCTGTCGCTGGCTTCTGCGGCGCGGCGCTTCAAGCGTTATCCAGCCCTGGCTAAAGAGCGCGGATGGGAGGGGACGGTTGATGTGGCGATCAATGTCTATACGTTGTCACCCGTGCCGGACGTTGTGCTTGTTCGCTCCAGTGGGCGTAGTGTGCTTGACGAGCAGGCGCTGGAGATGATGTTGCAGGCGGCGCGTGTTACGGCACTGCCTGAGGGGCTGAAAGGACGCGATTTCGGTGTTTTGTTGCCGGTTAAATTTAGTCTGGACGAAAATCAGTAGCCGTCTGGCGGTGCCAGCGTTTCTTCGTGAAGCTCGAAACGTCCGGCACGGCGGTCAGAAAAATAGCGCTTGAGACAAAGTGTGACACTGCGGAAGGCGAGGTCGTCCCAAGGGATGTCCTCTTCAGCAAACAGCCTTGTTTCGAGACTTTCAGCGCCGGCAGCGAAATCGGTGTCGAGTAGTTTCCCCCGGTAGAACAGGTGGATCTGATCGATATGCGGAAGATTGATCAGAGCAAACAATTCGTCAATGGCAACGCGGGCGCAGGCTTCTTCGAGCGTTTCCCGCAAGGCGGCCTGCGATGTTGATTCGCCGTTTTCCATGAAGCCGGCGGGCAGGGTCCATAGACCATGGCGCGGTTCAATGGCGCGGCGGCACAGCAAGATGTCCCCGTTCCACTCCGCGACACAGCCGATAACCAGCTTCGGATTCAGGTAATGAATCGTTGCGCAACGCTGGCAAATATGACGCGGCAGCGAGTCACCTGGTGGCACCCGTAATTCAAGGCTTGCTCCGCATTGGGTACAGTAGTTCATCCGGTGGATTCTATCTGATCGGTGAGATATTGACCTGAATGCATCATGCTTTTGCGGTAAATTGTCGGAACGGTTGTTTCCTGCTGCGCATCATCCCGTTACAATAGGATCAATCAGCGGAATTCGTTGCCGGGGGCATCAGTTGTGCGGCATGTCAGGGAGGTTGAATGTTTCTAATCGTCGGCTACATCATCATTCTGGCTTCGGCGGTCGGAACCTATGCGGTTCACGGCAGCTTGGCGGCGTTGTGGATGCCGCTCGAATATGTAGCCATCGTCGGCCTGACGGTCGGCGGGTTTATTGCCGGCAACGACCTCAAGGTCATTAAAGCGACCATCGGTGCTCTGCCTAGTGTCTTCAAAGGCGCAAAATACTCCAAAGCACTTTATGTTGATTTGCTCGCCATGCTGTTCGAGGTATTGGCCAAAGTGCGCAAGGAAGGCTTGATGTCGATCGAAAACGATGTCGAGAATCCGCATGAAAGTCCGATCTTTGGCAAGTATCCCGCGCTGGCGAAAGATCACCATGTGATGGAGTTTATTACCGATTATCTGCGCATGATGGTTGGCGGTAACCTCAATGCGCTCGAAATCGAAAACCTGATGGATATTGAAATCGAGACGCATCATCACGAGGTGGAAGTGCCGGGGCACGTCATGTCCAAGATGGCAGATGCCACCCCGGCGTTTGGTATCGTCGTGGCGGTGATGGGCGTGGTCAACGTCATGGGTTCAGTCGGCGAACCGCCGCCGGTGCTCGGCAAGATGATCGGTGGTGCGCTGGTCGGTACCTTCCTAGGTATTCTGGTTTCTTATGGTTTTGTGGCACCGATTGCCACGTTGCTGGAACAAAAAGCTCACGCGAACTCCAAGATTTATCAGGTCATCAAGGTTGTTCTTTTGGCGTCGATGTCGGGTTATGCGCCCCAGGTGGCGGTGGAGTTCGGGCGAAAAGTTCTTTTCTCCACGGATCGTCCGACCTTTATTGAACTTGAGGAAGAACTCAAGGCGCGCAAGGGCAGGTAGGCGGACGTGTCGCAACTCAAGGATTCTGAATGAGCGAAGACGTACGTCCGATCGTCATCAAACGCATCAAGAAGGTGGCGGGCGGCCATCACGGCGGGGCATGGAAGATTGCCTACGCCGACTTCGTGACGGCCATGATGGCGTTCTTTCTGTTGATGTGGCTGTTGGGCTCGACCTCCAGCGGCGATCTCAAGGGGCTGGCCGACTACTTCCTTAATCCGCTCAAGGTGGGTATGCAGGGTGCCTCGTCGGGTTCGGGTGATGCTGCGAGTATTCTGAAAGGCGGCGGTACCGATCTGTCAAAAAGTGCCGGTCAGGTCAAAACCGTGGAGGCGGAAGCCAAGAAAAAGCTGCCCAATCTCAAGGAAGCCAAGGCGGAACAGTTGCGCAAGGAATTCGAGCAGCGTGAGAAAGCAACGCTTAACGAGCTTAAACAAAACATCGAGAAACTCATCGAAAACAATTCGATGCTCAGACAGTTCAAGAACCAACTGTTGATTGATGTGACGCCGGAAGGGCTGCGCATCCAGATCATCGACGAAAAAAACCGGCCGATGTTCGATACCAGTAGCGCTGAACTCAAACCCTATTCCAAAGTAATTCTGCGCGAGATCGGCAAAGCCTTGAACGCTGTGCCCAATAAGGTCAGTTTCTCGGGGCACACGGATGCCGCGCAGTTCGGCGGTGGCGAAAAGGGGTTCTCAAACTGGGAGCTTTCGGCGAATCGGGCCAACGCTTCACGACGCGAAATGATTGCCGGCGGCATGGACGAAAACAAGGTGTTGCGCGTGGTCGGGCTGTCCTCGACGGTGTTGTTTGACAAGAACGATCCTTTGAGTTCGTCCAACCGGCGCATCAATATTGTGGTGCTGAACAAGCGAACTGAAGAGGCCATGCTGCAGGAAGATGGGAATGCCACTGTTGATGTAGAGCCTGTAGCGGCAACTGAAACTTCTCCGGTGACGTCCAAGCCCGATGCCGATAAATAGGTTTTCTGTTACGTATAATCGGGAGTGTTGAGAGTGCTTGATCAAAAACCGATCTGGAGTAAAGCCCCGCCACTACACGATGCGGGTGGCCGGGAATTCGCATTTACGGCGGCAGATTTCGAGCGGGTGCGCAAACTGATCTACGAACATGCCGGTATTTCGCTCTCTGTCGTCAAGCAGGATATGGTGTATAGCCGGCTCGCACGCCGCTTGCGTGAAACCCGGCTCCACTCTTTTGGTGAGTATCTGGCGCTACTCGAGCGTGGCGATAAAAGTGAGTGGGAAAAATTTGTTAATTCCCTGACGACGAATCTGACCTCGTTTTTTCGCGAACCGCATCACTTTCCGATTCTGGCCGAACATCTGAAAAAACTGCAGGGACGTTCGCCGATCAAGATATGGTGTTCTGCCGCGTCAACCGGAGAAGAGCCTTACAGCATTGCGATGACGGTCGCTGAAACCTTTGGGGGCTTTAATACGCCGGTCACCATCGTCGCCTCTGATCTGGATACCAATGTGCTGGCTACGGCCGCTAAAGGGGTTTATGCGTTGGATCGGGTGGATAAGATTTCACCTGAACGATTGAACCGGTTTTTTACCAAAGGGATGGGTTCCGAACTCGGATCGTATGCCGTTCGCCCGGAACTGCGGCGCATGGTTAGCTTTCAGCGCTTGAACCTGCTGGAGCCCAACTGGCCGGTTCGCGCCCCGCTGGATGCGCTTTTCTGCCGGAATGTCATGATCTATTTCGACAAGCCGACGCAGTACAAAATCCTGTCGCGCTTTGCGCCCTTGATGAGTGAAAACGGACTGCTATTTGCCGGGCATTCCGAGAGTTTCCTGCATGCCTCGGATTTGTTCCGCTCACAGGGCAAAACCGTGTACGAACTCGCGCCCAAGACCCGCTGATATGGAAGAATTCTCCAGTGCGCCAGCTACGGTGGCACGGCCGGCGGCAAGCGGCTGCCGGATTATATTTGTCGGAGCCTCGACCGGGGGAACTGAGGCGGTCAAGAGTTTTCTTCAGGGTATTCCGCCGGGCTGTCCGCCGATTCTTGTTGTGCAGCATATGCCGGAGTCGTTTACCGCGTCATTTGCAGCACGTCTGGACAGCCTTTGCCGGCTGCGGGTGATTGAGGCGCAAGGCGGAGAAGTTATTGAATCGAATACGGTATATATCGCACCGGGGCATTCTCATTTGCGCATCAAACGTAGCGCCTCAGGGTATGTGACCGAGTTGGACAGGTCGCAACCTGTCAATCGCCATCGGCCTTCGGTTGATGTTCTGTTTGATTCCGCTGCCGATGTTGTCGGTCGAAATGCCATAGGTGTTATTCTTACCGGTATGGGTAAAGACGGTTCCAACGGCCTGTTGCGAATGCGCCGAACCGGCGCGCGTACCTTTGGTCAGGACGAGACCAGTTGTGTTGTCTATGGTATGCCACGAGAAGCAGCGATGATTGGGGCGGTTGAGGAAGTTGCCGCTCTCGATGATCTGCCCAGGCGGGTGCTTGCAGTTCTCGGCAGAGTGACTTCCTGAAAGAGTGCTGTCTGGAAATGCTTATTCGTACGATTTGACACGAATCGGCTAAAGACGTGGCCGATTTGGTCGTAAGCGAAGCGGGTAATGCTTTCCAAGGCTGCGTTGCGTTCCAAAAAAGAACGGGTGCATCAGCGCATTGGCTCGCAATTTTGCTCAGTTCAGGGCACAAAAAGAGCAGTCGCCAGGAGTGGTCATGGTGAGTACTTATTTTTCTGAGAGTGAATGGAGAAAAGGGGTACGATAGCCTTACACTTGTTCCTGTGCAAAATGGTGTTGGAATTGGTTGCGGGTTTCCGGCAAGATCAAGGTTTGATGTGGCATTGCGCCCTTTGCTTTTATACAGATGTTTATGGTGAAATGACGTTTGTTCGATTAAGATGCGTGTAACAAGGCTGTAGGGTTTTTTTCCCAAGAGGGAGTTTAGGCATGTCAGAGTTGCTGAAAAATATTGATGGCCGTACCAAACTCGCCGGCACCAACA
>JANNGP010000115.1:0-21348 GCA_031403915.1 Betaproteobacteria bacterium | reverse complement strand
GCAGCAGGTTAATGATCTGTTGCGCAAAAAGCTTGGCTAGACGGTTCGTCGGGGTGGGCTAACTACAACACGACAATCAGCGCGGCGCGGCGCGGCGCTGAGAAAGGTCAATATAGCGCCGTTTGTCCTCGTCGTATTTGGTGCGAATGATATCGAGATCCTTCTTCTTGGACTCGATAATTGATTCCTGTGCCTTGATTTCGTAATCGGCATCGCTCAGTCCTTTTTGAATCTCGGCTGGCACCTGTTTTTTCTTGTAAAACTCGGCCTCGTTCTCGAACTTCTTGCGCTGCAGTTTGATTTCCTCGATCTTGGTTTCGGCGGCCTTGATCGATTTTTGCACGTCGTTCTGCGCTCGCTGGCGCATCATTTCAATATCTTTCTCGCTGCCGTAGGTATTGAGTAGTGCCTGATCCTTGCGCTGCTGTTCCTTGATTTTTGCGTCTTCAATCCGGCGTTGCTCATCTTCTGCAGCGCGCTGGGCGCGCTGTTCAGGAGTCAGCGGCGCTTCGACAGTGCGCGATGTGCGGCCGGTCTCGCCAAGTTCGCGGTAGGCTCGCCCATAGCACGCTTGCGGCAAAATATCGCCGCATACCTGCTTGCCGTTTGCGTCGATACAGCAAAACAGATTGCCGGCAGCATAGGCGGAACCGCTGAGCCAGAAGCACAGCGCGAACGCTGAAAGCCTAAGCGCGCTATTTAACACCGTAGATCTCACGATATCGAGCCACGGCGGCCTCGTGTGCCTTGAAGTCAGGCCGTTCCTGCAGGTAAGCCATCAGGTCATCCAGTGTGGCTACGGCCACTACCGGAATGCCGAAGTCGCGCCCGACTTCCTGTACGGCAGACAGTTCGCCCGTGCCGCGCTCCATGCGATCCAGAGCGATGACGACACCACAAGGCGTCGCGCCCGCCGAGCGAATGATTTCGACTGATTCGCGGACCGACGTGCCCGCCGAGATGACGTCGTCAATGATCAGTACCCGTCCAGCCAGTGGCGCGCCGATAATGTTGCCACCTTCGCCATGATCCTTCACTTCTTTGCGATTGAAGGCGAAAGGCAGGTTGCGCTCAGCACGTGCCAGCGCCAGCGCGCTCACGGCGACCAGCGGGATGCCCTTGTAGGCCGGCCCGAACAGCATGTCGATTCCGATGTTACTGGCGATGATCGCCTTGGCGTAGAATTGGGAGAGTCGATCCAGCGCCGCGCCATCGTTGAACAGGCCGGCATTGAAAAAATAAGGGGAAAGGCGTCCTGCTTTGGTTTTGAACTCACCAAAACGCAAAACATTCTGATTCAGGGCGAACTCGATAAATTCCTGACGAAAATCCATTACGTCCATCCTACCCTTGTTTAAACCCGTCAAAGCCGATTCCGGCGTGGATTCCACATGTTACGCATCATTACACTAAATCTCAACGGCATTCGTTCTGCTTGGAACAAAGGGGTTTTGCCCTGGGCAATGACCCAGAATGCCGATGTTGTCTGCGTGCAGGAACTCAAGGCGCAGTATGCCGATCTCTCGGAGGAAATGAAAGCACCGGCCGGTTTGCACGCCTACTATCATCCTGCTGCAAAGAAGGGCTATAGCGGTGTCGGCGTATGGTGCCGGAACAAGCCTGATGCCATCGTCGAAGGCACAGGCCATCCCGAGTTCGATGCCGAAGGGCGCTACCTGCGCGCCGACTTTGGTGATCTCTCGGTGATCTCGCTCTACTTGCCGTCAGGCTCCAGCGGACCGGAACGTCAGGAGACCAAGTTCCGATTCCTGGACATCTTCTATCCGATACTGCGCGAATTGGCGCAAAGTGGTCGTCAGGTGGTGGTGTGCGGCGACTGGAATATCGCCCATCAGGAAATCGATCTGAAGAATTGGAAGGGTAACCGTAAGAATTCCGGCTTTCTGCCCGAAGAACGCGCCTGGGTCAGCCGTGTGCTGGATGAAGGCGGGTGGTGCGACGTGTATCGCAAACTGCATCCGACAACGACCGACGAATGTTACACATGGTGGTCAAATCGCGGTCAGGCCTGGGCGAAGAATGTTGGATGGCGGCTAGATTATCAATTGGCGACAGCCGGCCTGACGTCCACGGCACGTGTCGCAGCCGTCTACAAAGCGCAACGCTTTTCTGATCACGCCCCGCTAATCATCGACTACGACTATGCACCATGAATCTTCACATTGATATGTGACTGAAAATTGGATAACCTGAAGGCAGTGGATTCGGTTTCTCCACGAATTAGGCCATATTTTTTGCTCATAACTTTTTACTACGAGGTCTTCTATGTCTGAATATACCGATCTGTCCAGTTCCAACAAACAAAAGCTTGTGTCCGACATGAAAAACGTCGTTGCCGATGCGGAAGATATTCTGCGCGCCACAGCCGGCGTGGCCGGTGAAAAAATGTCCGAACTGCGTGAGCGGATTGGCGAACGTCTGCACGATGCCAAATTGCGCATAGCCGACGCTGAAGCCGTACTGGTTGATAAGACCAAGGCGGCGGCTCGCGTGACCGATGACTACGTAAACGATAACCCCTGGCAGGCTGTTGGCATTGCGGCTGGCGTTGGCTTCCTGCTCGGTATCATCATCGGTCGCCGTTAAGCGACGGCGCGCAACATGAACGATAAGCCAGGCGGGGAGAGCTACGGACTCTTCGCCGCCCTGAAAGGTGTCGCAGCGACGCTGCTGGCAGGTGGCAAGACGCGGCTTGAGCTTCTCGCGAATGAAATCGAAGAAGAGAAGTTACGAGCTGTACATCTGGTTCTCGTGGCACAGGGCATGGTGTTCTGTTTTGGCGTGGGCACCTTGCTTGCTGTCGCCCTGCTCACCGCATTGTTCTGGGACAACAAGCTGATTGTCCTGGGTCTGTCTGCCGGATTCTTTCTGGTTCTCGGTGCCATTTTTTACGTTTTGTTCAAGCGAGCAACGCATCGGCCCGGGCGGGTTTTTGCCGCCAGCATTGCCGAATTACAGGAAGATCTGCGCCAGTTAAAGGCAGCCGTAGGCCATGAATCACCAACTCATTGAGTTACACCTCCGGCGTGGCCGGTTACTCGAACGCATCGCTGCCCAGCGTGCCGATCTCGCGCAGCAGGCACAGCCGGTGCGAGTCGCGCTGTTCACCACCGATCGTGCGCTGGCACATGTGCAGGCCGGCATCGACTATGTAAAACGACACCCCAGTATTGCCGCTATTGCAGTAGCCGCACTGTTTTTCATGAAGGCCGGCCGGCTATGGCGTTGGACCAAGCGCAGTTTTGTAGCCTGGCGAATCTTGCGGGTATTTAGTGACAAATTGTTTGCCTTGGGTTGGCGGCCTCGTTCGTGAGTGACGACCAGGACTCCTCGCCAGCGGTCGACAATGACGGGGTTATTTCACGCCTGTTGGCTACCCAGAAACAGCAGGCGCGTGAGTTTGTGGCCGATGTCGTGCGCATGCGCGGCCTCATGCCCTTACTCATGAAATACCGCAATGGCGGCTCCTGGTCAGTCGACGAGAGAACTGAGTTATTGATTCAGTTGCGCACGCTTTCGCGCGTATCACCTTACCTGTTGTTCCTGCTTTTGCCTGGCTCTGCGCTGCTGCTTCCGGTTTACGCCTGGTGGCTGGATAGCCGACGCAAGCCGCGCGCCAACTCGACCCGGACACCAACGCCACCTGCAACCTGCGGCTGATCAGCTACTGCCAGATTCCCTGAACGACCATTTGTTGGGTTGCTGCTTCTGCCCATCCGCGATTGGCCGCCGGGCTGGCCGGGCTGGGATGCAATACCCGTCCGATCTTCACGCCCATCCCCGCCAGAGCCTCCGAAGCACGGGCTTCTGCAAAGCCCCCTACGCCAATGACCCATTCCGGGCGGAGCGCAGCGACCAGTGCTCTGAGATGACCGTCACATGCGGCATACAACGGTGTCGATTCTGATGTCGGCAGCTTGTCCGGGGTCAGATTGCGCCCCTGATCAAAGAAAGCCAGCGGACAGTAGTTGGCGACGAAGTGCCCGGCGAAGAACGCCTCGGCCGTTCCGAAGCGCTGCTGGAACAGCCCCCAAAGGCGACGCCCGCTGACTTCAGAGCGCTCGCAGGCAAAGCCTTCGATCGGGCGCTTGGGGTTTTCCTGTACCGGTTTGCTAACCGCCGCCTCGATGCCCATCCAGTCGCGCACTGCGGCGATCTCCCCGAATGGCACGCCGCACTGCACCATGCCAAAAGGGCCGGGATTCATGCCGATGAAAACCACCTTCTTGGGGCTGGCGCCAAAGCGCCGCAGGTAAGTTTCATGCGGCGCCCAGGCATAATCGAGCGGGTTGTAGACGTGCGACACAGGTGGCGCGAAATGCAGACGGCCAACGGCAGCCGACAATTCCCGCGCCGCGGCGATCAGTTGCTCAGTGATGTGCGGGTCAGTCGACTTCATGTCCCGCTTTCGTCGTTTCGCCCAAGGCGGTCAGATGTGCTTTCATGAACCACACCATCAATACGCCGGGCAGGGCCACGGCAACAGAAAAAAGATAAAAGGCCTGCCAGCCGATGCTTTCGGTGAGAACGCCGGCGACCGGGCTGACATAAATGCGACCCACGGCGGCCAGCGCCGAGAGCAAGGCATAGTGCGTCGCTGTGAACCGGTGGTTGCACAGCGACATGAGCAGAGCAACAAGGGCAACGGTACCCATGCCGCCCGTAATATTTTCTGCGGCGACCACCGACAACAAGAGGTAATCAAGCATTGCCGGTTCGCGCAGGGCGATGATCATCCAGTCGAACGCCGGTACGGCAATGTTGCCCCAGGCGCCCTTGCCCAGAATGGCGATCAGATAGAAGCCGAGATTCGACACCAGTTGCAGGATGCCGAAGAGCAAGAGCGCACGATACAAGCGCAGCCGCATCATCAGGAAGCCGCCGGCAACCGCGCCGAAAATGGTTAGCCAGATGCCGATAATCTTGTTGGCAATGCCAACCTCAGCCTGCGTGAAGGCCAGCCCCTTGATCAGAAAGACCGTTGTCAGACTCCCCGCGAATGCGTCGCCGAGTTTGTAGAGAACGATCAGAACAAGAAAGAGCGCCGCGCCGGACTGGGAGAAATAGCTTTCCAGTGAGGCGTTAAGTGTTTCGAAGCGCACCAGCCGCGCAGCCCACCACGCCAGCGGCAGCGCCAGACCAATCTCGCCAAGGACAAAGAGCAGCCTGATCCACTGGTTGCTACTGTCGGGATCAAAACCCGCAACAATCAGGAGGCTGCGCGCCAAATAATAGCCGGCAAAGACCCCCGCCAGCATGGCCAGGAAACCCGCGATCTCTCGTTTCGGGTTCGATGCCGGCGGGCGCGATGCGCAGATGACTTTGGGTAACAACGTCAGGGAAATCAGCGCTGCGCCAACCATCAGCCCCGCCATGACGACATAGACGCGCGGCCACGACTGCCACTGGTCGGCCCAGATCAGAGCGATGCCGCCGGAGACAATCATCGCCAGCCGGTAACCGAAAACGTGCAGCGAGGCCCCTGGCCCGTGTTCGGTCTTATCCAGCAGGAGATCGGCACGGTAGGCGTCGACAACCACATCCTGCGACGCGGAAAGAAAGGCAATCAGCACGGCCGTCTGGGCAAACAGGAAGGGCTGCACGCCGGGCGACAGGCTGGACATGAAGAACAGGGCTGCCGCCAGCGCCAGTTGCGTGAGCACCAGCCATCCCCGACGCCGCCCCAGCCAAGGGGGCTCGAAGCGATCCATTAACGGCGACCAGAGAAACTTGAAGGTGTAAGGAATGCCGACCAGCCCAAAGAAACCGATGGTGGCCAGACTGATCCCGTCGATGGTCAGCCATGCCTGAAGCGCCTGACCGGTGAGGGCCAGCGGCAAACCTGAAGCGAAACCCATGAGCAGCACCGCCAGCAGACGATGATACCGGCCCAGAGAAGACATTAGGCTTTGCGTCCCAGCCGGTAGAAGGCCAGGCTGCCGTTCAGGTTGGGGTCGTCGGTCACCGGCTGCCCGGTTTCCTCAAAGGCCAAACGCTCGCGGATCTCGATACCGAGTTTGTCGCACAGGGCCTCGAAGTCGACGATGGTGAAAAAGCGCACGTTAGGCGTCTCATACCATTCGTAGGGCAGATCCTCCGACACCGGCATGTGCCCTTCGGCAATCGCCTCGCGGTTGCTGCGATAGGCGAAGTTGGGGAAGCTGACCACCGCTTCGTCGGCGACGCGCAGCATTTCGGTGAGGATGCGTTCGGTTGCATGCATGGCCTGTAGCGCCTGCGAGATGATGACGTGATTGAACGACTGATCCTCAAAGCCGGACAGCCCATCCTCGATGTCGATCTGGATTACGTCAACCCCGTTGCGGATGCAGGCCAGCACACTGTCGTGATCAATTTCGACGCCGTAGCCTGTCACCTCCTTGGTTTCGCGCAGATAGCGCAACAAGGTGCCGTCACCACAACCGAGGTCGAGCACGCGCTCGCCGGGCGGAATCCAGTTGCCGATCACGGCAAAATCGAAGCGTTCGCGCTCCTGTTTGCTCAGCTGGCTGATATTCATACCGTGATGTTCTCCAGATAAGCCTGCAACACGGCGTGGTAATGCGCGTCGTCGAGCAGAAAGGAGTCATGCCCTGCGTCGCAGTCGATTTCCGCATAGACCACGCGACGGCGGTTCTTCATCAGCGCGAAAACGATCTCGCGCGAGCGGCTGGGCGAGAAGCGCCAGTCGGTCGAAAAGCTGGCGACGAAAAATTCCGCCTTGGCACGTGCCAGTGCGGCACCGAGATCGCCATCGTAATCGAAAGCCGGATCGAAATAATCCAATGCCTTGGTGGTGATCAAATAGGTGTTGGCATCAAAGAAGCCGGCAAACTTGTCGCCCTGATAGCGCAGGTAGGATTCGATCTCGAAGTCGACGTCGTAGCTAAACTGATGCTCGCCCTTGCGTAACTGGCGACCGAATTTTTCTCCCATCTGGCTATCCGACAGATAGGTGATGTGGCCGACCATACGCGCCAGCCGCAATCCGTTGACCGGCACCACACCACGTTCGGCGTAATGCCCGCCGTGAAATTCAGGATCGGACAGAATGGCCTGACGCGCCACCTCGTTAAAAGCAATGTTCTGCGCAGAAAGTTTGGGCGCCGAAGCGATCACCATGGCGTGGCGAATGCGCTCCGGGTACTGCAGTGTCCACTCCAGTGCCTGCATGCCACCCAGACTGCCACCCATCACCGCAGCCCATTGATCCACGCCCAGATGATCGGCCAGACGCGATTGCGCCAGCACCCAATCCTCGACCGTCACCATCGGGAAATCCGCGCCGTAGCGTTTACCGGTTTCCGGATTGACAGACATGGGGCCGGTTGAGCCATAGCAGCCACCAAGGTTGTTGACGCCTACGACAAAAAATCGGTTAGTGTCGAGCGGTTTGCCGGGGCCGACCAGATTATCCCACCAGCCTAGATTTTTCGGATCATTGGCGTAAACGCCAGCCACATGATGTCCGCCAGACAGGGCGTGGCAAACCAGCACGGCGTTGGTGCGTGATGCATTGAGTGTGCCGTAGGTTTCGTATACGAGTTCGAAACCGGGTAGCAGCGCGCCGCATTTCAGGGTCATCGACTCATTGAAATGGACCCGTTGTGGCGCAACGACTCCAACAGAATTTTCTAGTGACATTGCCATCGTTTCAGAAAAACAAACCCAGTCGGCCTGAAAAAAGCGGACTGGGCGGACCCCGCTTTAGCCGAATTTTTAAAGCGCCCGCAAGCTGATCGTTCAAATCGGCGCTACACGAGGAACTTACCGCCAGCACAGGGAAAAGTCAAATGTTGAGGCGTTCGATCTGTTCCCGAATCTTCACGGATTCTTCAAGCCGAAGTATGCGGCGAACGATCGGCGTCAGTTCGGAAATGTCACTTTGCTTGATTTTTTGTTTAACCTCCGGAATTTGCGCCGGATGCATCGAGAACTCGCGCAAACCCATGCCGAGCAGCAAGCGGGTCAGGGTATGGTCGCCGGCCATTTCGCCGCACATGGAAACAGGAATGTGGGCTTTCTCGGCGCTGCTGATGATGTGTGACAGCAACATCAGTACGCCGGGGTGCAAGGGATCATAAAGGTTGGAAACCTGTTCGTCACTGCGGTCAATGGCCAGAGTATATTGGATCAGATCATTGGTGCCGATCGAGATGAAATTCAAGCGGCGCAGGAAAAGGCCGATAGCCAGTGCCGCCGCCGGAACCTCAATCATGCCACCAATCTCAATGTTTTCATTGAACGCGATGTGCTGACCGCGCAGGCTGGATTTGGCTTGTTCAAGCGCCGCCAGCGTCTGGTCGATCTGGTGTGCGTGCGACAGCATCGGGATCAGTATCTTGACCTTGCCCAAATTCGAGACCCGCAGAATGGCACGTAATTGCGCCTGAAAGGATTTCGGTTCGGACAGAGAGAGGCGTATTGAACGCAATCCCAACGCGGGATTGTCGCGCGCCTGGTCGTCGCCCGTATCATCCGAATGCAGGTTCTTGTCATTGCCCAGGTCAAATGTACGGATCGTTATGGGTCTGCCATCCACAGCTTTTATAGCCGTGCGATACGCCTCGAATTGCTCATCCTCGCTGGGCATATCGCCGCACCCGAGAAAAATGAATTCGGTTCGGAACAGCCCAACGCCTTCAGCGCCACCATCAAGCGCTGCAGCAACATCGCTCGGTTCGCCGATGTTGGCGAGCAAATCGATTTTTACCTTGTCAAGCGTTGTGGCTCGGGCGGTTTTAAGTAATTTGAGTTTGGAGCGCTCGATCTCGATCTGGCTCTTCTTGAGTTGGTACTCTTGCAGAACGCGCGGGTCGGGATTGACAATCACCACACCGCGCGTACCGTCGACAATCAGGGTTTCGTTGTCGCGGATCAACTGGCGAGCATTGTGCAGCCCCAGCACCGCCGCGATACCCATGCCGCGCGCCAGGATGGCCGTGTGCGAGGTGGCGCCGCCGACATCGGTAACGAAGGAAGCGAAATGCTGATTCTTGAAGGCCATGACGTCGGCAGGGGAGAGGTCGTGGGCAACCACGATCAGGTTTTCTCCCTTGACGCCCTTGCCGGCCTTGAGTGCAGCGTGACCCGGATTCCCTACCAGTTCACGCACAACACGCTCGACGACCTGGCGCACGTCATAGCTGCGTTCGCGCAAATACATGTCGTCAATTTTTTCGAATTGCGTGACCAGAACCTCCATCTGTTGCACGATGGCCCATTCCGCATTGCAACGGCGTTCGCGAATGATCTGCTTGGGCGCCTCGGACAATTCGGGGTCGGCGAGGATCATCAGATGCAGATCAATGAAGGCGCCAATATCGGTCGGCGAATGATCCATGCCGATTTTCATCGCGGCAAACTCATGTCGAACCTGCGCCAAAGCCATTTCAAAACGGGCTACTTCCTTCTCCACCATGCGCGGCGCAATCACCAGGTGCGACACCTCGAGCGTGGCTTGCGAGATGAGGTGCGCCTGGCCGATCGCGATGCCGCTTGAAACGGCAAGACCGTGCAAAGTGAAGCTCATGGCTGGTTTATTCCCCCTCGCCGAATTTGTCAGCGATCAGTTTGAGCAGTGATTCGAGGGCGGGCTGTTCATCGGAACCCGCCGTCTCGACGACAACGACGGAGCCTTTGCCGGCAGCCAGCATCATCACGCCCATAATGCTTTTCGCATTGATCCGGCGCGTACCTTTCTCCATCCAGATTTCAGAACTGAAGCTGGCCGCAAGCTGGGTCAGCTTGGCCGAAGCACGGGCGTGCAGTCCAAGTTTGTTGGATATTTCGATTTCAGCGCGTTCCATTAGCCGTCCTGTTGAAATTGACTATTGCCGGTGCATGTTGATGACGCCATCGCGACCGCCGCTGATGGCCTTCTGTAGAAGCGTTTCCATTCCGTTCTTGCGATACGTCAGGGCGCGTAGCACCATCGGCAGGCTGACGCCAGCAACGCCTTCGATTCGCCCTGGTTCCAGCAGCTTCAGGGCAAGATTGGAGGGTGAAGCCCCCAGGACATCGGTCAAAATCAACACCCCTTCGCCGCCATCAACTTCTTTTAGCAGCATTTTTGCCATAGGCAAAATATCCAGCGGGTCGTCCTGAGCAGAAACGCCAAGTTGGCCGATCAAGGCCGGCCGTTTGTTGAGGACGTGGCAGACGTTCTGAATCAGGCTTTCGCCAAAGGTGCCATGCGTTATCAGGAGAATACCTATCATTGCAGTTCCTGTGAGTTTCAACCCGCATTCTAAGGGATTCCGCGAATTTCGGAAGGGCTGAACTCTTTCAGGGAATAATTTCGATCGTTTTCGGTGGCCCGCCAACAAATTCAAGCCGGCGATTAAGTTCGGCAGTGACCTGTATGCCTCCCTCGGCATCAACGCGCAGCACTTGCTCGACATTCAGTTTGTGCGCCAGTTCCGGCCATGTGCTGCCGGCAATGAAGAGCGGCTTGGAGGCGGCATCCGAGAGTGTGCCTGCATTCTGGCGCGGGGAGATGAGTACGGTCAGCGCCTGTGTGTGCATGACTGGCTGGCCGCTGCGCGGATCAAGCAGATGGCAATAGCGTTTGCCGTCCAACTCGAAATAACGCTGGTAATCGCCGGACGTGCCAATGGCTTCACCATCCTTTAGCTCAACCGTGGCCAACGGCCCGGGCTGACGAGGATGCTGGATGCCGACTCGCCAGTGCTCGCCGTTTTTTGTGCCGAGCGCCATGACATTGCCGCCGATATTGATCAGCGCGTTTTGCACGCCCTGCGCACGCAAGATGGACACGGCACGATCAAGCGCAACGCCTTTGAGATAGCCGCCAAAATCAAGCGCCACGTGCGCGTTACTACTCCTGATACGTAGCCCGTCAAGGTGCAGATCTACCATTCCCGGTTTTGCGGCGCGCCACCTTGCCAGTGCCACAGGATCGGGCAAGGCGGCATTAAACTCATCCGACTGGAAGCCCCAGAGGCTGATTAGGCGGCCGATGCCCGGATCAAAAAGCGCCTCGCCTGCTGCCGAAAGGCGTTGTGCATCAGTAATAAAAGCGGCCATTTCCGGGGTGACGGCAGCGGTCTTGCCCGAGGCAATGGCCGTATTAAGTGTGCTCAGCTCGGAAGGTTTCCAGGCATGGTAGGTACGATGCAGGCGGTCAAATTCAAGCAGCACAGCCGCAGCAGCGGGCCGTGCCTTGGCCTCGTCCAATCCGGCAATCAGAATCTCGACGCGGGTGCCAAAGACGAAGGATTCCTGTTGATGAAGTGGGGCTTTGCTGCAGGCGGACAGAAACGACAAAACTAAAAGAAAAATCCACCACAGAGGCACAGAGACACAGAGAATGCGAAGAGAAGAGCTTAATGCCCCTCTTTGATTTTCTCTGTGAAACCTCTGTGCCTCTGTGCCTCTGTGGTAGGTTTCTAAAGCGGACAATTCGTACATTCTCGTTCCAGTGCCGCAATAAACATGGCTGCCGCGTCAAATCCCGTTTGTTCAAATATTTCGACCATGCAGGTCGGGCTGGTGACATTGATCTCGGTCAGCCACTCACCGATCACGTCGATGCCGACCAGCAGCAGACCGCGTGCAGCGAGCACCGGCGCCAGTGCTTCGGCGATTTCGCGGTCGCGTGCGGACAGTTCGCGCGCGATACCGGTTCCGCCCGCGGCCAGATTGCCTCGTGTCTCGCCGGCCTTGGGGATGCGCGCCAGACAGTAGGGAACCACCTCCCCGCCAACGATCAGAATGCGTTTGTCCCCATCGACAATTTCGGGGATGAAGCGCTGCGCCATGATTGTTCTTTCACCCTCATGGGTGAGCGTTTCAACGATGACATTGCGATTCGGGTCATCACTGCGCACGCGGAAAATCTGGCTGCCGCCCATGCCGTCCAGCGGCTTCAGGATGCAGTCTCGTTGCGTGTCAATAAAGCCGTTCAGCAGCGCAGCCTCACGCGCTACCAGCGTGGGCACGGCGAACTGCGTGAACTCCATAACAGAAAGTTTTTCGGAATGATCGCGCAGCGCCTGCGGCTTGTTGAATACATGGGCACCCTCCGCTTCGGCGCGTTCGAGCAGCCAGGTTGTGGTTACGTATTCAACGTCAAAAGGCGGATCCTTGCGCATGACAACGGCGGCAAAGTCGCGCAGCGGAACGACATGGCGGGCGATCTCGACGCACCACTCGACATCATCGGCGAGCAACTCCAGATGCACAGCCTCGGCACACACGCCGTGTATGGCAGTCCAGTGGATAGCTGGCTGCTGAATAGCCCAGACCGCATGGCCGGCAGCCTGCGCCGCACGCATCATGGCGATGCTCGTATCCTTGTAGGCCTTGAGCGAATCAAGCGGATCAACGATGAAAGCAAAGCGCATATAAACCCTTTACAAACGATGCAAACCACGAAGGGCACGAAGAACACGAAGGAAAAATTGAAAGAATTATTGATCGAATCTTCTGTCAGTTGTAATGCAAAAAATATCAAGCCTTTAGCATTTCTTCGTGATCTTTGTGTCCTTCGTGGTTAATGCTTATAACCTCTACTCTTCAGCAGGGGCAGTGCGTTCCAGCTCCAGCGACGCCGCAAGCTGTGCCAGTCGGGCCACGACGCCGTAAGCGTAAAAGCGGTTGGGCGGGGCGTCTGGCGTCTGGCAACTGTCCGGCAATGAGCAACTCGTTTCAAAGGCCAGTGGTTCGAAATGCATTCCCGGTGCATTGAGATTCTCATCAATGCCACGACCGCTATGCACTCGGTAGAAACCGCCGACAACAAACCGATCGATCATGTACACCACCGGTTCGGCAACACCCTCCAGATCACCTTTGCCGACACGTTCGTGCGTGTGCACACCTTCCTGGATAATCACCTGCGAGACGTTCATGCCTTCCTTGATGACCGACATTTTGTTGCGCTGCTTGCGGTTCAGGCCGGTGACTTCGGAGGCATCCTTGACCGTCATCACCCCCATGCCGTAGGTTCCGGCATCCGCCTTGACAACGACGTAGGGTGTCTCGTGTATTCCGTATTCCTTGTACTTTTCTCTGATCATGCCGAGCACCGCGTTGACGTTGGCGGATAGGCATTCCTCGCCCTCACGCTCATGAAAATTTACGCTGCTGCACACCGAAAAGTAAGGATTGATCTGCCACGGATCAATGCCAACCAGTTTGGCAAAATCATCGGCCACTTCGTCGTAGGCGGCAAAGTGGTTGGACTTGCGGCGTACCGCCCAGCCGGCATGCAGCGGTGGCAGAACAAATTGATCGTCGAGTCCCTGCAAAATATCCGGGATGCCCGCTGTGAGATCATTGTTGAGCAGGATAGCGCAGGGGTCGAAGCCTTCCAGACCGAGACGGTGTTGCGTACGCACCAGTGGCTCAAGCAAGAGCGAGGTGCCGTTGGGCAACTCAACCGGCGTCGGCTGCTTGATCTCTGGCAGCAGGGAGCCTAAACGTACATCCAGCCCGGTCAGGCGCAGGATGTTTACCAGTTGGGTGACGTTTTGCAGGTAAAAAAGATTGCGCGTGTGGTTTTCAGGAATAAGCAGCAGGCTCTTGGCGCTCGGACAGATCTTTTCGATGGCCGTCATGGCGGCTTGAACGCACAGCGGCAGAAAAGCGGCATTGAGGTTGTTGAAGCCGCCGGGAAACAGATTCATGTCCACCGGTGCCAGCTTGAATCCGGAGTTGCGCAGATCAACCGAGCCGTAGAATGGCGGGGTGTGCTCCTGCCACTGGCCGCGCAGCCAGCGCTCGATATTCGGTGCGGCTTTGAGGAAAGTCGCTTCAAGCTCAAGTAGCGGGCCGTTGAGCGCAGTCGTAAGATGGGGAACCATGGTTAACTCCAGTCAGATCGGGGGGTGTGCGATCTGTTGTGTTCAGAACAGCTTCTTGAGCCTATCCCACCATGTTACACCGGCCTGTGGAATGAACGAACGGAAGGTTTTTGGAAGAGGCGACTGCTCAAGACTGCGTTGTGTGAACAGGAAACGCCCGTCGCAGACAAAACCGAGGTCTTCCCAGTCGACTTTATTCAGCGCCTTGGCAAGCGCCTGCGCGTCGACTGTCGTGTCATGGGGAAAAATGGCAAGCACCGAACCGTCGTAATTCGGGCAGTCATGGGCAAAGAAAGGTTGCGCGCGCCGGGTTTTGCCATTGACGTAAACCCGGGGGTGTTCCGACGGGGTATAGCCGCGCCCCCAGTGCCACCAGTTGGTTTCGTTGAAGGGGCGGATGCGGCGTGCTATCAGGCGCTCCTTGTGGGCGAGAAGTGCTTCTGGCGGCGCTTCGCCGGGTTCGCACCAGATCATGCGCCGCGTCTTGCCGTCGGCCATGGTGGATGAGCAGACAAAATCGCGGTTGCCGAATTCGTCACTGGTATACAGATCGTCGGCGCCGGATACGGCGCCCACCTTGACGTAGGCGATGTCACGCAGATGTAGCGGGTAGTCGTACCGGGTAAAGAGCAGGTGGCCGCTGCTTTCGATAAAGCGCCGGTCTTCCCATTGCAGGCGCGTCAGCCCCGTTATGCCATCGGCCAGAGCGAGTGCAGCGTAACGCGTTTGACGTGAGGTATTGCCTCGTTCAAATCGCCAGATGGCGCAGTTGGGCGACGCGTCATCAAAGAGGCGTGAATCGCCCATGTCGATAAAATCGGTAATCGTTCCCAGCTCAAACAGTACGCGATTGAGTGGCACGGCCGAAGTGGCCTTGAGCAGGTCGCGCGGGGTGATGAAGATCAGTTCCCCGCCCGGTTCCAGATGACGCAGACACTTCTCGATAAAAAACAGATAAAGGTTGGCGCGCTTGTCGAGCACGCTCCTCTGGGTCAGGCGGCGCGTTTCAGGCGAGATGTCCTGAAAGCGCACGTAGGGCGGGTTGCCAATGATGGTGGAAAAGCGCTCGTCATCCGCAAGCGTGAAAAAATCCATGACCTGCGCACCGGGCGGGGCATGGCGCGGATCAATCTCGATGCCCAGCGCACCGGGGAAATGTTGCAGGAACGCGCCGTCGCCGCAGGCCGGTTCCAGCACACGACCGCTGTTGCGCACCAGTGCGCGCATGCAGTCGACAATGGCGGGCGGGGTAAAGATCTGGCCGAGGCCGGTAACATCGTTTTCAGGTAGAGAAGACGCGTCAAGTATCGAGGACATTTTGGGCAAGGGGCATGATTGCAGGAGGTGGGAGTATACGCTGTAGGCGCTTGAATGATGCCAGTTATGAGCGGCTAGCCGATGTGGCAGTAGTCGATATGAAATTGGATGGGAAAAGGGGGTAAAGTACCAAAAATTGTGTCTGTGCTCTTTGGGAGATGGGTAATGCGTATTCTAGTTTTGGGAGCGGGCGGGATCGGCGGCTACTACGGTGCCCGGATGCATGACGCGGGCGGTGATGTGACTTTTCTGGTGCGTCCGGCTCGAGCTGCACAGCTGCGGGAAAACGGGCTGCAGGTTTTCAGTACCTTTGGTGATACGAAGTTCCAGCCCAAGGTGATCACCAATGATGAGTTGAAGGAGCATTTCGACGTAATCATGCTGTCGTGCAAGGCCTATGATCTGGAGTCGGCGATGGAGGCCATTGCTCCGGCTGTTGGTGAACACAGCGTCATCCTGCCGTTGCTTAACGGCATTTGCCATATTGATGCGCTTGTTGCGCGCTTTGGTTCGGCGCGGGTGATGGGCGGAGTGGCCTTTATTTCGGTCGTTCTCGAAGCGAATGGCAGTATTCGCCATCTCAACAAGCTGCACAAGCTTTCTATTGGCGCGCTCACCACACCGCCCACGCAATGGCTGCAGCCGCTGGCGCAGTTGCTGTCTGCCTCGGCGATTGAATTTTTGCCTTCGGATAACATCGAGCAAGTGCTGTGGGACAAGTTCGCCTTTCTGACCACGCTGGCCGGTTCGACGTGCACGATGCGCGCCAGTATCGGCGACATCCTGACTACCGTTGCCGGCGAAGCCTTCATTACCGGCTTGCTCGCCGATTGTCTCGAAGTGGCAAAAGCCAGTGGTCATTCGCTGGCAGAGTCGCAGCTGGCCGCCTATCGCAAGCAACTCACCGAACAGGGGTCGCCGCTCATGGCCTCCATGCTGCGCGATGTCGAGCGTGGCGGACCGACCGAAGCCGATCACATTCTGGGTGACATGGTTAGTCGGGCGCAGGTTATGGACGTTGATGCACCGCTGCTCAAACTGGCCTATTCGCATCTGCAGGCTTACGACAAGCGTAGAAAGCCGGCCGCGAACTGAGATGCGGATTCAGCAATTTCAGATTGACGCCTTCACCACGCGGGCGTTTTCCGGTAACCCGGCAGCCGTTTGCCCGCTGGCCAGTTGGCCGGACGACAGCCTGCTGCAGGCCATCGCCGAGGAAAACAATCTGTCGGAAACCGCTTTCTTTGTGCCATCGGCCAAAGGCTTTCGCTTGCGCTGGTTTACCCCGCTCAAGGAGGTTGATTTATGCGGCCATGCCACGTTGGCTTCGGCGCACGTCCTGTTCGAGATACTCGGCTATCCGAATCCCTCAATCACCTTTGAAACACGCAGCGGCGATCTCTTTGTGCAGCGCAAAGGCGCGTTGCTGGAAATGGACTTCCCTGCACGGCCGCCTGTTCCATGTACGGTGCCCGAGATGCTGCTGAAGGGGCTGGGGCAAACTCCCGTTGAGGTACTGGCCGCTGACGATTATCTGGCGGTCTTTGACAGCGAGGACGCCGTGCGCGCCATAACGCCGGACTTCACGTTGCTCAGCCAGCTTGATCTGCGCGGCGTAATCGTTACTGCGCCCGGTGCTGACGTCGATTTCGTCAGCCGCTTCTTTGCGCCCAAATGCGGTATTCCAGAAGACCCGGTGACCGGGTCGGCGCATTGCGAATTGACGCCTTATTGGGCAAAACGCTTGGGTAAAACTGCATTCACCGCACGCCAGGTCTCAAGGCGCGGCGGCGATCTGCTGTGTGAGTTGAAAGACGACCGGGTGTTGCTGTCGGGTAGGGCCGTCACCGTCATGGTGGCGACAATGTCTTTCGAACCCTGATCTACCCATTACCAGTCCGAACACTCGGGTGAGCGGGCACTCACCGTCGCCCTCAGGTACAATAGTCGGCTTTTCGAATCAATGACTTCGGGGTCTCTGAGTGCTCGTCGCGTCTAACATCACCATGCAGTTCGGGGCCAAGCCCCTTTTTGAAAACGTCTCCGTCAAATTTGGCGAAGGTTATCGTTACGGCCTGATCGGCGCCAACGGCTCCGGCAAGTCAACCTTCATGAAGATTCTTGACGGCGAACTGGAACCCTCAGCCGGCAACGTTTCGAAAGACGCCCATGAGCGCATGGCCTACCTGCGCCAGGATCAGTTTGCCTTTGAAGATCAGCGCGTGATCGACGTAGTGATGATGGGGCACGAGCAAATGTGGGCGTGCATGCAGGAGAAGGATGCGATTTACGCCAACCCGGAAGCCACTGAAGAAGATTACCTGCACGCCGCCGAACTGGAGCACCACTTTGCCGAGTTTGGCGGTTATACCGCCGAAGCCCGTGCCGGCGAATTGTTGCTTGGCGTGGGTATTCCGTCCGAACAGCACTTCGGCCCGATGAGTGAAGTTGCGCCGGGCTGGAAGCTGCGCGTGCTGCTGATTCAGGCGCTGTTCGCCAACCCTGACATCCTGCTGCTCGACGAACCGACCAACAACCTCGATATCGCCACCATCCGCTGGCTGGAAAATGTGCTCAACGAGCGCAACAGCACCATGATCATCATTTCCCACGATCGCCACTTCCTGAACCAAGTGTGCACCCACATGGCCGATCTGGACTACGGCAAGATCACCGTCTATCCGGGCACCTACGATGACTTCATGGAAGCATCGTCAATGGCCCGGCAGCAACAGAAGAACGCCAACGATAGAGCCAAGGAGCGGATATCGGAGCTGCAGGATTTCGTGCGCCGCTTCTCGGCCAACAAGTCCAAGGCCAGGCAGGCTACCTCGCGCGTGAAGTTGATTGAAAAAATACGGCCGGAGGACGTTAAACCCTCATCGCGTCAGTACCCGTGGATTCGTTTCGATTACGACGAGAAGGAAAAGCTGCACCGGCAGGCGGTGGAAATCGAGAAGCTGACCTTCGCCTATCCGGGCAGCGAAAATAAGATCTTCACCAACTTTGACTTCACACTTAACGCCGGCGATCGTGTCGCGGTGATCGGTGAGAACGGCGTTGGAAAGTCGACCTTCCTCAAGCTGCTGATGGGCGAACTGACGCCACAGCACGGAACCGTCAAATGGACTGATAAGGCGCGGCGCGGCTATTACGCGCAGGATCACGCCGAGGACTTCAAGAGCGACACCAACCTGACTGACTGGATCGCCGAATTTGCGCGCAGCAATGCGGCAGAAGGTGAAGATCTGGAAACTCTGATCCGCGGCACCCTGGGGCGTTTACTGTTCTCGGGCGATGAGGTGCGCAAGGCGGTCAAGGTTATTTCAGGCGGTGAGCAGGGGCGCATGATCTTCGGCAAGCTGATGCTGATGAAGAACAACGTGCTGGTGATGGATGAGCCAACCAATCACCTGGATATGGAATCGATCGAATCGCTGAATACGGCGTTGGAGAAATTCAAGGGGACGCTGGTATTTGTTTCGCACGACCGTGAGTTCGTTTCTTCGCTGGCTACGCGCATTCTCGAAATTCGCATGGACGGCACGCTGGTCAACTACCTTGGCAATTACGAGGAGTACCTTTCCAGCCAGGGTATTGATTAAGGAAGGCGCGGCAGATCATGATGCGCTGGCTTGCCGCCATTGTTCTCCGCCTCGCTGGCTGGCGTACGGCGTACGTTACGCCGCCGGGGCCGAAGTCAGTGATCGTGGTTTATCCACACACCTCGAATTGGGATTTCGTGCTCGGGGTGTTGTTTATGGCCAGGCACCGCGTGAATCTGAATTGGGCTGGCAAAGATACGCTCTTCCGCTGGCCGTTCAAACGGTTTTTTGTCTGGCTGGGTGGTGTGCCAACCAACCGGCGCGAGCGCACTGGATTGATTGGCCAACTGCTTGATGCTTTTGCACAAAGCGAGAGTTTCTGCATGGTTATCGCGCCAGAGGGAACGCGTTCAAAATGCGACCACTGGAAAACTGGTTTCTACCGTTTGACGCTGGAGGCCGGTGTCCCGCTTGGACTTGGTTTCATTGACTACGCCAGCAAACGGGTCGGCGTCGAACGCTGGGTCAAGCTGTCCGGCGATGAGGAAACGGATCTGGCAATGTTCCGCACGTACTATTCAGCCTTCAAGGCTCGTTATCCTGAAAAAGCGGGTGACATCTGTTTCAAGCAGCGTCGGGCGGAATAGGCTTTTTGCGCCTGTTTCATCCCTCCTTGAGCCTGATGAGTGACCCTGATTCCTCGCATCTGCGGATGCGCAAGTCGTTCCTGCTGGCTTTTGGCATTTCATTGTTGCTGCACTCAGCCGTTCTCTTCATTGGCTACTCCTCGTCAGACTTGCCGTTGAGGTCGGGCGCAAACGCTGACAATTCAGATATCCCGCCGCAACGCCGCATGATCGCCACTCTGCAGCGCCAACCCAGCCCGCAGAGCACGTCTGTTCAGTTGAGTCCAACTCAGAAACCGGCAGAGTCAGCGAAGGCGGCAGTCGCGCCGAAAAAACTAAGTGCTGCAGAGGGTGTTTGGGCTAACCGCTCGTGGACCAAAGCCGAGCGGGCGGAGATGAGCAAATTCCTTGACGAGTTGGCTGCCCAGGCCAAGCCTCTGACCGGCCAGGCGCTGGCCAGCAAGTCCAAGGAAATGGCCCGACAGATAGGGCGTTCGCCCGAGGAAGACGGCGTAGACCGGGAGTCAAAACCCGCAGCAGGCAAGGGTAAAGTCATCGAGCCCTACAGCCTTGAAATGTATTTCGATGCCTTTTTACGCAAGCTGAATCGCAGTGCCGCATTTGTTAATAATGAGCGGCGGGTTCGGGGTGCGCGCAAGGCGCTGGTGGAGATCAGTCTCAATTCGGACGGTTCGCTGAAAAGTTACCGCGTGATACACGCAGCTGACCAGGCGGTGGAAATTGCCTACATCAAGAGCGTCGTCGATCGCGCATCGCCGTTTTCCGCTTTTCCTCCGGACATTCGGCAAGCCACAGACTCGCTCTCCATCATGATGTGCATTTACCCCGCGCGCGAAGGTGGGTGGGGCGGTTTTTCACGGAGCTCAGGGGATCAGGATTGCAAGGGCTGAGCGCTTTGCAAAGAACCCGCTTTGCCGCTGACAAAGCGGGCAATATCCGACTCAAGTGATTATTGATACGGCACGAAGAAGTCTGAAACTGCCGTCATACCGGCGAAAGCCGGTATCCAGTACTGGCGTGGATACTGGACCCCGGCTTTCGCCGGGGTGACGACTTCAAACATTTGCGGGCCGGATCAATAAGGGGCGGCAGATGTCGCACGAGCTGCCGCCTTGGCCTCTTCTTTAGCCGCTTCTTTGGCTTTTCTGGCTGCCCGGTCAGCGTCTTTCTTTGCGCGCTTCTCGTTTTTGATCTCCCGCTTGGCCTGCTCGTCGGCTGTTTTCTGACGGCCTACAGCGGTTTTCTGGGTCTTGGCGGCGTTCTTTCTTTCGCGCTCGGCGACCTTGGCTTCTTCCTCGGCGCGATGGGCGGCAGCCCTTTCCGTCTGCTGAACTTCTCGCACCGGAAGGTCGGCCAGGCGCTTGGCTTCTTTTGCCGCTGCGTCTGCGCGTTTTGCTTCACGCTGAAAGTCGCGTGCCACACTATCCAGCTTGCGCGCTTCAAGGATGACCGGTGTTCGAGCCTTCTTGGCTTTGTCCAGACAATCGTTGACCAGAAATTTTTTGTAACAGGCCTTCTCATCGGCCGCATAGCGGCTATCGGCATCCTGGCGCATTTGTTCGGCACGAGCACGCTGAGCGGCTGCCTGCTCGAGCGTTTTGGGCACGTCGGGTGCCGTTGTTTCGGCCGCTGTTTGGGCCAATAATGAATAACTGGCGATCAACGAAACAGCAAATAAACTGCGGGTCAACAAGCTACGCATGGACATCAGGGTGTTCCTCCGAGTGCGTAAACTAGACGTTTTTACGCGCTGACGCCAGCATCAGCATCATCTTTGCGGGAAATCTGCCGCATGGAAGCGCCTGCAGTTTGGCCGATTACTGGCGCATTACGCAATGGATTTTTCCGTGGTTCACTCTGATTCCACCGTTTGGCGATCATGCGTTGGGAGGGCACGTGTGGGTGCCGATTGATGATGAAAATTGCTGGGCGTGGAGCATCAATTACCACCCGGCAAAACCGCTCAACGAGCATGAGCTTGGCGTGATG
>JANNGP010000114.1:0-6359 GCA_031403915.1 Betaproteobacteria bacterium | reverse complement strand
GACTATCTTTTTGTGGTTGCGGTGGTCGTCTAAATTGTTATTGGCCCATTAAATTGAATGTCGCGCGAGCGACTCTCCAACCTCCCCGCGCCCTGGGGGTGAGGGGTCGGGGGTGAGGGAAACGGACATGTCGATGACTTTCTTCATCACGGAGGGTACAAAATACATGTCCGTTAGTTCAATATAGAAATCGAAGTAAAAACAAAAAAGGCGAACTTTCGTTCGCCTTCAGGTAGTGGCGGAGTGGACGGGACTCGAACCCGCGACCCCCGGCGTGACAGGCCGGTATTCTAACCAACTGAACTACCACTCCCAAACAAAGTGCACAAACCACGAAATTACAAAGGCTTTATTTTTGCTCTTCTTGGTGGTGCTGACGGGCTCGAACTAATACCCGAAACAACCAGCCATCAAGGATTCCAATAATTCAACAGTTTCTAGATACCGTCAAATATACCGTAAGAGCCTTAAAACATGAATTCTATCACGACAGAGCACATAGGCTGCAAGCAAAAGCGCCCCAGCCCGGAGGCTGAGGCGTTTTGTTTTCTGCCTCGAACGTTTGATATGGAAACCAGTAGATCAGCAGAATGTCGCGGTTACTTTGATTCAGGCAGGACTCACGACTTAGCCGCCTATTCCCCTGCGAGAGGAAACCTTATGGACGCACACCAGTCACTGCACAGAAAGCCGCAGGATAGGTAAGAACCACGTCTGCACGCATGTGGCAAGCAAACCCAATTTCACCAGTTGCGGCGTAGAGTTCGTTGAGCACTTGGACAGACACGTTTTCGCGCATCATGAAATATAGATTGGTGAAATCGCCAACGAATATCTGAGAACAGTCGGATGATGAGCCAACCGTCAAGGCGTTTGATATTTGCGAGGTAGCAATCAGTTTCATGCTTTCCAACATCGAGGGAACGCGCAAGGGTTGCGTCGTCGTATCTGCCAAGCCTCCAAGTTTCACCAAACTTCGCGGGCTCATGATGGCTGCCGTGGGCATCGGCGCATCAGCTTGCAGGATCGCCTGAACCGCACTGAACAGATTTGCGTAGCCAGCCAGCGCTGCCCCGTTTGCGCCGTTGGTCACGGATTGAATTCCGGACGTATTCAATACGCCACGCGGCTCTGGTGCAGTACCTGACCCAAGCAATCCAACCCGGTCTAACTCTTTGGCGAACGCTTGCGCAATAGCGATGTAAAGCGCTTCCGCAATATTCTGCCCATCGGCCAAAAGTTCTCGGCTGACCTTAAACTGGAACGCGAGGCTTCGCGGCGTCGCGCTGACGGCTCGGAATGTCGGATCACTGGTGGCTAAGGTGCCTGATTCGGCACGCCACGCCGCAGTGGGAATGGCGTTGATGGCCGCGGTTGTGAAGCTCTTTGCTCCGTCCTCAATTGGCACGATTCCAGCACCGGCCTGCATCAGCGAAGATACCGGAATCAGCGCGGACAAGATGCCAGGCATTAAGCGACTCGGGACCGAAAATCCGCCCGCCGTGTCGGTGCCGACTGATAAGGCATTACGTACCGCCGGCGTTGTTGTCATATTCGCCACGCCTCGGAGGAAATCCGCAATCCCGATTTCACCGTCATCGCTACCACGGTTATATTTGACGTAGTAACTCGAAAAGTCAGCACTATTCCGCATAGCCTTCATGGTGCTGTTACTGTCGCCGTTCTGCCCAGACGCTCTACAGGATGGACTATCCATCATCTCCAATTGGATATTACAAATATCGATATGAGCTGTTAGTGCGTCCAGGAGCTTCCCGAGCTTATCGGCCTCTGCTTCCTGAACATCGGTCCATTTGCCATGAACCCTAGTCAACGCATTGGCCTTATCTCGAATGGAGTTAACCATTCGCCGCAGATCGGCGCGATGAGCTGCGATGCAAGATTTGTCATTGCCCTCAGGTTCATAAGGTATTCCATTTTTCGCAAGCTCGGCTCGTACTTCAATACTGTTCGAGTCGCAAATTTCACGAAGGGCCTGCAAACTTCTATTGTTTTTCATTTCGAATATCTCCAAATTTCGGCTCTAGCAACGCAAAGCGGGCGCGCTCAAGCCTGGTTGATTAAACACAGTGCTTGAAAGCGCGCCCGCCTCGTGGAAGCTTGCCGTCTTTCGGATCATCCGGGCTGCAACCCGTGGGGTCTTGCAGCAGGAGAGATAACTTAAATATACCATGACTTGGCTTTCAGGATTGGAAGGCATTAAAAGAAATTGGATCACCAGGATCAAGGTTGATGCGGATGCCTTCTGTGGGAGAAATATCGATTGTCAGAGACAAAGAACCATTCTTCACCGCAAGCTCGATGACGCGAGACTGCTCGGGAGGCGCATTGGCAATCACGGATTCTACGAAGGCGTTTGCGGCCATCTGTAGTTCATCGGCACTGGGTGATCTCACCGTGGGTGAGTGCTGTTTTCGAAACAGGTTAATTAGCTTCATGATTTTCCTTTGAGTGATAGATTTGTATTGCATACGGCAGCACCAAGAGGTACCCCCCCTCCAAAACCTGCGCCCGTAAAAGTAGCCCGGAGCGGCCGGTCCCGTGCTTAGAGGTATCTGAGATTTTTACCCCCCCTCCTCGCCGATCTCCATTGATTGGCTGATGCCCACTTTGCGGATATGCAAGCTCCCTGTCATGCACCGGCTTGGGGCGCACACCTCTTCTTCTCCCAATGACAGTGACAGAAGTGACAAAAGTCTGAGAGCCTTTAAACACGAGGTTCTCCAGCCATCGACATGCACAAACAGCAATGACAAAAGCCCCCAGCCGAACTCCTCATAAAAGCATGCCACCCCTTTTGTCATTGCTGTTTTGCTTTTGTCACTCGCCTGCAAGCCTTGCTGCAACAGGCCGTGATACCTTTTGTCACTTTTGTCACTGTCATTGGGTATAGATACGTATCTGTCTGATAAGAAAGAAAAAAGATTAAAACTTGTGTCTACAGACAAATGGAATTTCGTGACAGAAGTCATGCCGCCACCTTCATGGAATAAAGCTTTGGATTGACCAGGTAGAAGGCTGAAGCCCTGCCACCCGTCACCGCTCGCTTCTCCCCGCTGATGATGTAGTTGTCGCGCAAGATTGCCAGCGCCTGCTCCAAACGCTCCACTTTCGAGAACCGGCTTTGCATGGCTCGCTGTGCCTCTCGCCGGGTGAATTCGCGCCGCTCGCCCGTCTTGATCCAGCGCAGCGCCGCGAGTGCGTCAGCGTCGGTATCGTCAGCGCCCAACATCGCAAACGCTGCCTCGGCATGTGCTGTCAGCAGTCGGCACAGATCAAGCGCACGCTCCACTGATTCACGCCCGACCTCACGCGCATTCAATCCGGCATCAGCTAACTGGAATATCGCCGCCAGCCGTGCAGCGTGTCCAGGCAGCTTCGATGTCCAGTCGCTTATTGCCTCGAATCGTCCGCCCTCGCCCTGGTGCTTCTCAACGTTCTCGGCAAAAACCAGCCAAGGCTCCAGGGCATCATGAGCAAAGACCAGAACACGCGGCTCACGGTCGCGCACGTCGTAGCCCTCCAGGAGCGCCATAACGGCTTGATGATAGTCCTCTGATATTTTGCGCGGGATCGGAACGCGGTTACGCACATCACGCGTGCCGATGTTCGACTTGGGCACCGCGTACAGATAGCGCGCCAACACGCCGGTTGCACGCAGACGCTTCCCGGCAGCCAGTTCAGAGAAGCTTTCTGGTTGAACGATCAGCCCCATACTCAACGTTGGCCGGTCAAGATGCGCCTCGCGCCCTTGACGGTCGACACGGATCGCAGACCCGGCATGACCCTTCAGAACCACATCAAGGCTCGCTGTGCCGCCGCGCAAGCCGCCGCTGAGGTTCAGGAACGTATCTGATTCATCGCTCAAGATGCCCAGTTTGCCGTCCTGCTCAGCGAGTAAGCCCTCGGTACGTTCTGGCGTGGCGTTGGTCGTGAAAACACGCGGCGCCTTCAACTCATCTGGCATTTCTTCACGCTCGCGCTTGATTTCGTCCTGAATCAAGCCGCGCCGCTTGTCATCGTCCTCACGTGCGGCATCCTGTTTCAAACGCTCGATACGCTTCATGGCCACTTCACGCGCCGCAAAGCGCCGCGCTATCTCTGGCCTCGCCCGGTCGCCGGCCAGTTTTTCCCATCGCTGCAAAGGCGCAATACCGGCATTAAAAACGGCGGTCTTGCGCCCTCCGACCGGGTAACAGGTGCATGACCAGATCGGCAAGGGTTCCCGGTAGTCATCGCCAAACGGTGACACTTCAAAGCGGCCTTGAAGCACGGTCGATAAAATTGACAGAGTGAACATCGTGGCCAGTGCCGGCGGGGTCTGTGTGCTCGCAGCAACAGCCGCCGCGTGCTCACCGAAGATGCCAGGAAGAATGCTCGCCTCGATTGCCGGCGTCTGCTTTACACCAGGGAGAAGCGGATCACCCCAAATATCCTGAACCGGCGCATTAGCTGCCGTCACGCTTTTGGCTTTGTCGATCACCTGTTTCACAGCGGCCTTGCCCTTCACTTGGCGCAAATCATTGAAGTCGGATAGCCCCGTCATGCCGCCGCCCCTTCAAATGTAGGAACGGCCATGAAGCCACCCACGGCACGCGCTGCCGCCTCGGCGTAGCGCACGCCGGGGTTGCCCTCGGTTTCCGTGTCGTTGTCCGCGCAAAGGATCAGGCGCAAGCGTGGAAACTTCGCACGCAGCGCCCGCGCCACCGGCTCAAGGTTGCCCGCATCAAAAGCACAGGCCGTGGCGTGACTGGTGGCCTCGTAGATTGATGCCGCCGTGGCGTAGCCTTCACAGATACAAAGTACGGTTTCAGGCCGTCCAATGGCAAAATAGCAGCCACGCTTGCGGCCACCGGTCAGGAAGGTTTTACGGCCATCCGCACCGATGAATTGCAGGCTATGCAGCGTGCCGTCGACGTCGCGTAGCGGAATCACCAACTGCTCACGCAAAAGCCGAATGCCGTATGCGGGAACGACCTTCTTGACCAGGTACGCATGATTGCCACGGGCGGGCTTGGCTTTCTCCCACAGATCAAGGGCACGCTTCCGTGCAGACGTATGCACTGCCGCTTGCTCGATGTCGCGCGATTTTCTGGCCTCGGACATCCGCATCAACAAAGCCTTGCGCTCACCCTCGGTCATGGCCTGAGCTGAAACCGGCGTCCAGGTTTCCGACTGTCCGGTTTTCCAGCTTCCGAAAGCCCCGAAGGGCTTGTCGTCCAGGTGAAGCACATACCAGCCGTTCTTGCTGCCGGCCTTGTCGCCTTTCACCTGGTAGCGATGCAAATTCCCATCAGGCACCGGGACGCCCTTGTGCATGGCCAGCCCATCCAGGCGTAATGCATCAATGAATTTGTCCAGGCTCATTGATCGGCCTCTTTGCCTTCTGGAATATCGGCTTCTTGACGATCAAGCGAACCTTCAAGTACTGAAGAAATCTGCTTCGATACCGCCTCAATCACCAGGAGCCAATAGCCGGACTTTGCGGAGTCTCCACAATCAGAGTCCGCCACCTCTGCCACATACGCCAGAGCACCGGCAAGAATCGAAGCTCTATCAATTCTCAATTCCAACTTGTCTATTTTGGCAGCCAGAAGAGCGCCGCTCGGTTCTTGCGTACGGGCACTCATTGCGCACCACCTTTCATCTGCTGTTCTGCCCAGATGAGAAAATGTGTTGCATCGTCTCTCAAGAGTGGCTCGGCCTCTTGATTAATGATTAGGGCACCGTCATTAACCAGAAGCATTAGACGCAGCAACACGTCTTGCATACGGCGATCATCACTGCACGGAAACTCAACCCCCTTGATGATCGAATCAATAACAGCCTTTGCCATCGTGACCAGGTATGCGGCTGCATTGCCCGAATTGTCGGCGCAACTCTCATCCGCTTGACATGCAGATCCGTGAGCCACACTCAGGAACGTGGACGCCATCTGAAGGGCATTAAGCACCGGAACACCGGGCTGGACACTGAACAGATTGGTTTGGTCAGAATTACATGAGAAGAACGAGACGGGCACGGTCGTGCCTTGGGTGTTAACAGCCATGATGGCCTCCTTTATGTTCGTTGAAAGCACCACCCCACAAAGGGGTGGCGGGTACTTCAACACGGCATAAAGACCGCTGGCAGCTTTTGCCCGAAGGCTGTTGTATCGACTGCCCACTACCCGCCATAGAGAAACCTATGGGCGTAAAAAATCCGCTTTGTCTGTCGGGAGCGGCTGCCGCTTTACGCGCGGCGTCAGTCTTCGGTGCCCTTGTTCAGCAGGCCGAGCGCTGTCGCACGTCGCCAGAACGTGGTCTTCGGCAGACCCAGCGCGCGCGCGGCTTCCGAGG
>JANNGP010000113.1:0-33194 GCA_031403915.1 Betaproteobacteria bacterium | reverse complement strand
GACTATGAACATGTCCGTGGAACTGAGCCGTCGCACCTGGAACGCCGCCCTGAAGCTCGCCGTGATCATTTCGGTCGCCGCCGCAGTTCTCGCTGTTGGCATCTCCGCGGCCGGTGACGTTCCGCAGGCCGCGATCGTGCTTCCCGTCATCTTTGTGGCGTTCGTCGCCAGCTGGATTCAGACGGGTCGGGTGCGGAGCACAAACAAACCCGGCACCAGAACCACCAGCGCCAGCAGGGCGGCAAGTCGCAAATTGCGCAAGCGGGCAGGAGATAGATTCAGCATGGGTTCAAACGCTCCAATGAAAACGATTTCGCAACAAGCACCGCAGCAATGGCTCGTGTGGCTACCGATTATCGCAGGATTAATCGTGCTGTATGTGCCCAGCCTGATGGACCTGATGCGCGGCATCTGGAGCACCGACGAACAAGCCCACGGCCCCATCGTGCTCTCCATCGCCTGCTGGTTGGCCTACCGCAAGTGGCCGGCCATGTGGCAAGCCAGCGAAGGAAAATCGCCCTCCGTTTGGGGCTGGCCGGTCTTCATCTTCGGCCTGCTGCTCTACGCCATCGGCCGCTCGCAGGACATCCTGCTCTTCGAGATCGGCTCCGTCATCTGGCTGCTCACCGGCATCCTCCTGCTCACCCGTGGCGCGGTGGCGCTCAAGGCACAGTGGTTCGCCCTCTTCTTCATGCTCTTCATGATCCCGCTGCCCGGCGTGGTGGTCGACACCGTCACCATGCCGATGAAAATGGCCGTCTCCTACGTGGCTGAACACATCCTCTTCTGGATCGGCTACCCCATCGCCCGCACCGGCGTCATCCTGCAGATCGGCCAATACAAACTCCTGGTGGCCGACGCTTGCGCCGGCCTGCACACCCTGTTCACGCTTGAAGCCCTCGGCCTGCTCTACCTCAACATCGTGCGCCACGACTCCTTCTTCCGCAACGTGACGCTGGCCATCCTCATCGTCCCCATCTCCTTTGCCGCCAATGTCTTCCGCGTCATCGTACTCACCCTCATTACCTACCACTTTGGTGATGAGGCTGGCCAGGGCTTTCTGCATGGCTTTGCCGGCATGGTCCTTTTCCTCAGCGCGCTGCTGCTGATCATGGGCGTTGATTCGTTGCTGCAATTCGTCGATAAACGACGGGCTGGAAGCAAGTCTCGCTTGAGCGAGGTGAAATAAATATGACCCCCTGGATCAGAAACGTCACACTCCTCGCCCTCATGCTTGCCGCAAGCGCCGGCGCAATTGCCCTTCGCCCGACGCAAAAGATTGCCGACCAGGGGTCGAAAATGAATCTGGAAACCATTTTTCCAGATTCATTTGGAGACTGGCGTACCGACACGACTATAACGCCCATTGCCCCATCCCCTGAACTCCAGGCCACTATTGATCAGACATACGAGCAAACCCTCAGCCGAACTTTTATTGATAAATCCGGCCAGAGAATCATGCTTTCCGTGGCTTTTAGTGGCAACTACGGGAAAGGGTCGCAGTATCACAGGCCTGAAATATGTTACCCCTCACAGGGTTTCCGGATATTGAAAGAAACAAATTCAACCCTTTCCACACCGGAAGGAAATTTGCCAGTAAAGCATCTGGTTGCGGTTTTAGGGCCACGTAACGAACCCATTACCTATTGGTTTGTTATTGGAGGTTTGCAAACTCAATCCAGTTTTGGGGTGCGATGGGCTCAAATTAAGGTCGGCTTGACCGGCAAAGTGCCGGACGGGCTTTTGATACGCGTTTCCTCAATTGATCAAGATGAAGTGCGCGCATTCCAATTGCAAGAAAATTTCATTAACAAAATGCTTGAAGCTGTCGGCGCAAATAACCGTTA
Organism: Betaproteobacteria bacterium; assembly: GCA_031403915.1. Taxonomy (GTDB): domain Bacteria; phylum Pseudomonadota; class Gammaproteobacteria; order Burkholderiales; family Rhodocyclaceae; genus Propionivibrio. The sequence continues at coordinate 31,347 of JANNGP010000113.1, read as the reverse complement.
TCGTTTAACGGGCAGGCTAAATTGACAGGAGATTACTCGCATATTTTTTGGAACACAGCGAGTCCATTCGAAATAAAGTGCGCGAGGCAACCCAATGGAGTTGTTCGTTTTAAGACGAGTTCGCCTTAAAACAGCCAAGATAAGAATTCGTATGAGAATTTGCTACGGGATACTTTCATCAAGCACAGATGGCAAGATTGTCAGCCAGCTTGTCCGATCGCTGGGTGACATTTCGCCGGTGCTTATTCACCACGACTATTCACAGCAAGCAGACTTTGCGTTGGATAGTGGCGTAAAGGCAATCGTTATCCAAGATTATATTCAGACAGAATGGGGGCAATGGTCTCAGGCCGAAGCTATCATCAAGCTACTTAATCATGCGGTTCGCCACGAGGAGTTTGATTACTTTCAACTACTCTCGGAATCATGCTTGCCGATTGCGCCAACGACGGAATTTTCCGCCTATCTGAAAGAAACAAAGCCTGATGCCTGCATTGGCCTAATCAGGGTTAAATGTCGTGCCGATGATTTAGGGACTATTAATTATGCTTGGCGCTATCTGGCGACTAATCGCTTTATCAGAAAAGCACTAGTCGTCTTGTCACAACTGTGCATGGAAAGTGTCGGGAGAGATAGCGTGGGCGCAAGGGCTCTCGTTGAAGGGCTGTCCGTAGTGGCGCCCGCAAAAATAAGCAAGTTGCCTGCCTTGCCGATTCGACGAGCTTTGCTAAGTGCCATGTTGGCAATTGCCAAATGTTGGCATCCATTTAGAAAAGAATTTGATTGTTATGTAGGGAGTACATGGTGGTGTCTTAGCAGAAAAGCTGCAGAGTATGCTCTACATGAACTGGATAGACAGCCGCACCTCGTTTCGCACTACAAACAAACGCAGCATCCCGACGAATCGATTTTTCACACGCTAATTGGGAATAGTGGTTTCAAAAAAATTGCAGGAATCAACCACTATATCTCCTGGAAGGAGAGAGCAAATGGGCCGGATGAGATAACTAAATTTCACCTCCCAAAGATAAGGGAATCAAACAAGTTCTTCGCCAGAAAATTTTCCAAATCGATTGCCGATGAGACAAGACAAGAGATAGTCAGCAGGAGTTCGAGGTAATGCAAACGACAATTCCGTGCAAATCGTTGACGGCGATTAATGACACATCATTTAGGCTGAAACAGCCTAGCTCAATGCCATGCAAAAACAAATTTATAAGCAGATGACAGCCCCCGTGTTTTTCTATCTCGGGCAGGATTGGTAGGTAGCCATGATCAAGTCAAAGCGCAATGACTGCTACTAATAACAGGGAGTACTCAAACCACGCTCGGGGAGAGAAGTTCCCTATGCTGGCGCCAGTGTTGGTCGTCATTACTGTTTGTTTCTCAATTCTCTCTGGTATTGCCGTGTCGCTATTCGGCAACGTGATTGGTTTTTTGCTAATCGGATTAGTGATCGGCGCAATGCTAATCACGGCGCCTCGTGCAACAGTTTGGGCCACTGTCGTTGGCGGTATGGCCATTGCCGGTTTGGTAGAGCTTTATCTGCCAAGTTTCCAAGCCATTCGGTGGATATTCGCCATTCTGTCGATTGTCTTGGGTGTAATCAGCACGGTGAAATGGCTTGGAGATAGCAGTAAAGAACTCGCGTCATCGAAAGGCACTATGCCGTTAGCCGCGGTGATGGTTCTATTTGTGTTTTTGGTATTTGTTTCAATAGTTGTAGGTGAATTGACACTTGGCAATGCAATCGTCGGACTCAAAAATTACTTCCAGATGTGGGGGCTTATGCTGGCGCTAGCCTGGCTTGGGTACAAACCTATTGATGCCAGACGATTCCTGAATTTTATGGGCTTCTTGGCGCTAATACAGATGCCCTTCGTGCTGCACCAATTCCTTGTGCTGGTGCCGTTGCGTACCGGTGCGGTTGATGCTGCCCACAAAGTGGTTGCCGTCGATATTGTGGCGGGAACCTTTGGCGGTAATATGATGGGTGGTGGCAGAAGTGCTGACTTGGCCATTCTGGCAGCGTTTGCCGTCACGCTATTTTTTGCACAATGGAAAGCTGGATTACGGCACTTAAGTTCCGCCGCAATTCTATCTGCCATTGCTTTTGCGCCGATACTTTTTAACGAAGCCAAACTCGCATTGGTTCTCTTGCCGATCGGGCTATTTTTGCTATTTAGAAAGACAATCACCCAGCGGCCTTTCGCATGGTTGCTGGGCGCAAGTGTATTGTCCGTATGCATAGCTGCGATCATTCTCGTCTACTCGATGTTGCCCGGAGCAGCAAGTCAAGAATCAAAATCGCTGAAAAATTACGTAGCAGAGTCGATCGAATATAACCTAGGCAAAAGGGGTTACGGCAGCGCTGTTTTGAATCGTTCTACGGCCTATCGCTTCTGGTGGAGCGAGCATCAGCGAACAGGGAATGTCAGCCAAGCATTGCTTGGTCATGGCCCAGGCTTCTCAAATGACATCGCAATCTTGCGAGGGGATAATAGCAACGCCAGCCGTTATGCCGGCTACGCGATTGGCTTGACCGGTTTGTCGTCTTTGCTCTGGGATATAGGCTTGGTCGGCGCTAGCGCATTTTGCCTGATGTTGTTCATGGCTTTCCGATTGGGGCATCACCTAACAGAAAAGTGGCAGGGTACTCCACATGAGCCCTTTGTTCAGGCTGCCCAGATTGGCATCGCGCTGATTGCAATAAGTCTTCTGATTATCAACTTTGTCGCATTTGACGTCGGATTCCAAACCATATTGATGGTGTTGATTGGCTATCTTTTCGCCATGGCAAAGGTCTCTACCAGGGAGTTTTCTTGAGACCAGAAAGGTTGATATGGCTACTCGCATCAGCCTTGCTGCTGAGTGTGAATAGTGCGCATGCAGCATCGCAATGCAAGTCTGCCATAACCGTGGCGCGTGCGTCAGCAAACCGGATTGAGGCTGATGCATCAATCGTTACGCGAGCTTTGCAGTCGACTTATTTTGGCTTCAATCTTGAGTGGTTAGAATTCCAGATGGGCCTATGGGATCGCACGACGCAGCGAGTGAAACCTGGTGTGGTGGAGATTTTCAGGGAGTTCCCTGGAGCGGTATATCGTTTTCCGGGCGGCACCAATTCAAACCACATTGACTGGCGTGACGCGGTGGGCCCGGTCGCTAGTCGGGAACCGCGCAGGCAGGTGACATGGCATGCGCCCTTGCGCGCAGAATTTGGGGTCGACGAGTATCTGCGCTTCGTAAAAGATGTAAAAGGGCAAGCCTGGTATGTTGCCAACCTGTATGGCTCACTGGACAAGCCGGCATCCCCGGCCGGGCTCGCAGCCAACGCCGGGCAATTAGCCGCTTATCTGAAGAAGCGTGAAAACGAGGGCTTTTCAAACTTCTTGCGTTGGGAGTTGGGCAATGAACTTGACCGGGCTCAATACAAATGGCCGCCAGAAAAATTGGCTGACACAGCATTGCAAGTTGCCGCTGCTATCGAGCAGAAAGCACCCGGCGCGAAATTCGTTCATTTACAGCAAGAGTACCCGGCACAGGCTGCAACAGGTTTCACCGCAAACCGCTACAACAAGGAATTGCAGGCACTTCTGGCTACATTAAAGCCGGAATTCGCCATGCACTTCTACTTTGATGGCCCGCCTGACGCCCCCCCCGCAGACTATTTCTTGAAACAGTTGTGCCAGGTTGTCGATAGCGCAAAAACGGAAGGCTCGCCAGGCAGGGTCTGGGTAACGGAACTGGGCCGCGTTCCCAATGCCTTCTGGGCAAAGACACCAAAAGAGCTTTGGCCAGCCACCGCCAATCTCCAGGCTGCGATAAGCATTGCGGATATGCTGATTGCCCTTACACAGGTTCCGGAGGTGCAAGGTGCTTTTATCCACTCTTTGGTCTCGTCCAGCAGCCCGTGGCCCTTGGTACATCCTAGAAGCAACGGGGCAATAGACCCTAGCGTTACGTTGCTAGGCATGAAGGTGCTTCGGCAGTCCATGCTGCCGCACGTCCTGGCGAACAAACAGGTCTCATCAGAAAACGGCACGCTCGGCGCCAGTTATCTGGTGCGCAGTGCAGTGCTGGCTGATGCAACGCAGGAAAACTTCACCTTATGGGCGATCAACCGCTCACCAGCACCCCAGTTGCTGGAGTTTCAGCTAAAGAATGCGAAGGGGGTAGTCCGTTACCAGCGCGGTGAAAGCATCTCGGATGAACAGCTCAATGCCAGCAACTATCTCATTGGGTCGAGGGTCGTGATTGCAAACAACCAAGCCAGTGCTGCACTTGCAAGCAAAGGAAAATGGGCCATAAATCTTCCCCCTAATTCAGTGTCGGCACTACGTTTTATTTCGGTGAAATAGCCATGCGTCAAGCAGTTTTCAATCGCGTACTATCGCCGGGAGCCTCATCAATTGGCCTTCTGCAATGCGGCAAACCGGAGAGCAAGTAAATGCAGCACTCTTCAAGGAAGTGGCTTGTAGATTGCCTGGCCATAAGGGTTACACCCGTTGCCATAAATGATTAATTTAGCAAACAAGTTCATGCACATTTATTACTCAATAGATGACCCGTACCCTGCCTATAGAGCTGATCTGGCAGAACTTTTTGCAGTGGAACTACGCAATCTGGGTTTGCAAACTGAATGGTTTATGGCCGCGAGTGGTGAGCAAGCGGGAGCCGCCGCTGCCTACACTGGTCAGGTCGTACATCGGCCTGGCACAGTGGTAAATCAATCACGGATTTTTGCAAAAATAAACTATTGGCTGGCCGATTTGAAAGGGCTGGGCGGCCTCTTGACCCGCAAAGTAGATGCCATTCAGTGTCGGGATAAATACCTCGCATCGCTGGCAGCACTAGTGGTCGCACGCCTGTGTAAAGTCCCATTTTTTTATTGGTGCTCATACCCGTTTCCTGAACACGACAGGCTTATTTCCGATACAAAGACCGGATGGCGGCGCTGGTTAGGATTTGCCAAGGCGGAGATCCGGTTTTTACTGCTCTACAAAGTAATATGCCCACGCGCTGATCATGTATTTGTGCAAAGCGCCCGCATGAAGGAAGACATGTACGACTACGGCATACCTCTCAGCAAGATGACACCTGTGCCTATGGGTGTATCGGCACGCATAGGTGACTGGATTAAAGAGAACCAGGTTCCAGTTGCCCCCCTACGTGTTGTTTATCTCGGTACCTTAGCATCGGTGCGGCGGCTGGGCATGTTACTGGATGCATTTTTATTAGTGAAACAAAAGGTGCCAGACGCACAACTGATGTTCGTAGGCGACGGAGACCATCCCTCCGAACGTCAGGCACTTGAACAACAAGCCACAGCGCTTGGACTTGATGCGAGTGTGGTTTTCACCGGATTTGTTCCGATGGAAGAAGCATGGTCGCTATCGGCGTCAGCCGCTGTTTGTGTTTCGCCCTTTTATCCAACACCAGTGCTGGCCTCAACGTCCCCCACCAAGCTGGTGGAGTATCTTGCACTTGGCCGCCCCGTTGTTTGCAATGATCATCCTGAACAATCGCAAATCATCAAGGAAAGCGGTGCGGGGTTGTGCGTTGAGTGGTCAGCCAAAGCTTTTGCCGATGCTATTTCTGAATTATTGTTGGATCCAGTCGGAGCCGAGAATATCGCATCTCGTGGCCCAGACTGGGTTGCGGCCAATCGCACCTATCCCATGATTGCCAAACAAGTCTGGGCTAAATATTGCGATCTCATGGGGGCCCACCGATGAGTGGCCGATATGGCAAAGAGCGCGTGAAACGTGGCTTGCTGCACTTCGCCCTCGGCAAAGTGGTGTCGGCTGTGGCGGGTCTGTTGGCCATGGTCCTTGTGGTGCGCGGGCTCTCTGTGCCTGAATTTGCTAACTACTCGGTATTGATCGCCTTGGTCGAAGTGTTTGCCGCGATCTCTGGTCTCGGTTTGGTCCATGTGGTTCTGCGTTACGTTCCAGAACTGTATGCAACCCATCGCCCAACCGCTCTTCGATCAGTCATATTGGCCACACTTGGTCTACGGACAGGGGTATTGTTGGCCTTATTGTTGTTGGCCTATGCTTTGTCGCAACCATTGGCGCATTTGATTAAGGTAGACACTGCACTACCAGCTTTTAAATTGTTCTTGCTTGTTGTAGCTTTCCGCTCTAGTTCAAACTTCTTGTTGCAAATTCTTGAGTCGACACTTCATCAAGGCTTCTCCCAGACTGCTTTTTCCTTGGCCGCAATTGGACGCTGCCTGGGTATGTTGTGGCTCCTGCACGATGGTGGAGTAAGTCTAATTGACGTGATCGCCTTAGAGGCTATATGCGAAGCCTTTGCCTGCGGCGTGTTATTGGTTGGGATTGGTACTGTTTTGTGGCCTGTGGGGGGGGAGCAGAATCTTCAACATGACGATCGCAACTGGTGGTCGTCACAGCGTGGAACTGTCGCCAAGTTCGCGGTTACAGCCTATTTGCAGCACCTTGCGACTTTGCCTTTCGGCGGCAACACCAATCGCCTTGTGGGTGGTGTGATGTTCGGTGACAGGGTGATGGCGAGTTTTGGGTTCGCTCAATCTATTTGTGAATACTTCAAACGATATCTGCCAACTCAGTTGCTCCTCGGTTTGATTCGACCCATCGTAGTCGCGCGCTATTCAGTAAGCCGCAATTTTTCCTCTGCCGCCACTTTGTGTGACCAAGCCTTGCACATCAACTTGGTCTTTCTATTTGGGGCGGTCGCGGTGCTGTTGGTTGCCGGCGATGAATTGCTGTCGTTGATTTCTGCCGGTAAATACGGCGCTGAGAGTGTCTGGCTGTTGATTGCAATGTTGGTGCTGCTAGGTTTGGAAACACAGCGTTTGATAATTGAAGTGTTGACCCAGTCAGTAAAGCATTATGAATTGATGATCCCGAGTAATCTGTTTCTGTCAGCGTCTGTTCTGCTGGGCATTGCGTTCTACCCAGTGATGGGCGCTGTGGCGTTTCCGATAGCGAATGGGTTAGCGCTCCTATGTGCAAATTACTGGCTGATTGGTCGGCTGGCGAATCTTGGTTACGACTATAGCCATGCTTGGCGAGGTACGGGAATTCTGTGCATGATGTTTTTGGCTTCTGTCTCTGCGGGCTTTGTTTCGAAATGGCTTGGAGCCAGTTGGGGTGTCGTAAGTTTGATAACAGGCGCAATTTATTCAGGGTTGTTTGCGAGGTATATTTTGCACGACTCGATATTATTTGCACGCGAGTTGGTGGGTAAGACATCGTGATCATGGCTTAAGAAAAATAGTTTTCAGAGAGGTTTTGTGTCTGCTTCAGCGCTTATTTCTAAAATAATCAATCAGCGCCATGTTTGGAGAAGTCAATGAAGGTCGGTATTTTGACAATGCACCGAGTGGTAAATTACGGCTCTTTCATGCAAGCCTTTGCCTTGAAACGTTGCGTCGAAGCCCTAGGCCATCAGGTTGAATTCCGTGATTTTCGTGCAGGCGAACCGCGCCACATCGGGGAAAAGGTGGTGTCGCCGGGGGTGTTGCTAAAGATTATCAATAATCCGAAGAAAATCCTGAATGCAATCGCAGCACTGAAGAAGCGTGTGTTTCAAAAGCAGATTGCTAACTGCTTCAAGAGCGTTTGCTGGCCATTGCTGGATGTGTCTGAGAGGCCAAATTATGATTTGCGTGCCGATGCCATGATTATCGGCAGTGACGAAGTGTTTAATTACACTCAGAATCATGTTTTTGGCTATGTGCCCTGCCTATTTGGGCATGAAATCGAAGCGCCGATCATTGTGAGCTATGCCGCCTCGGCCGGCTATGCCAATTGGGATGATGTTCAGCGCGATGGCATGCGCGAGGAACTGGCCAGTGGCTTCAGGCGCATGAAGCATATTGCGGTACGTGACGAGAACACGAGGGTCCTAGTCGAGAGTTGTTCCGGCAAAATGCCGACCATGGTCATAGACCCGACACTTATCTACGATTTTGCTGCCGAGATGCCCCGGCAACCCGTGCATAGTCCCGGCTATGTCCTGGTCTATGCCTATGAAGGCCGGATGGAATCAGCGACAGAGATACGAGCCATCAAGGCCTTTGCTCGTAGTGAGGGTTTGCGTGTCGTGTCGGCAGTCTTTTTTCACAATTGGTGTGACGAAAATGTGGTCGTGACGCCTTTTGAATTGCTGCGTTTGTTCGAAGACGCTGCCTTTGTGATTACCGACACTTTTCACGGTAGTATCTTCGCACTGAAAGCAGAAAAGAAGTTTGCCGCGCTGATTCGCGACCAAAGCCAGTGGGGCAGCAATTCGAACAAGGTGCGTTACCTGCTGGAGCAGTTTGGTATGAGTTCGCGAATTTTAGTGGACATAGAACAACTGTCACTGGTATTAAATGATCCGGCACCCTACGATGAATTCCATGTGCGGTTGGCCGAACTCCAGAAGACCTCTCGGGACTATCTGGCTAGTGTTTTTCCCAGGGACTGAAGCATGTCTTACAAGACCATCATTCTGCGACTGACGCCGGTATTTGTGCACGAGTTCATTCGCGACGTTTACTTTTCCCTCAAGATGCTGCCCAATTATATTTACGATTTCCGACGCTTTCATCGGTATTCGGGAATGAACAAAAGCCGGGCTTGTCAGATAGAGCGAGCTGCGCACATAACGCTTTTCTATCACCAGGTTGAAAAAGGCCTCAGCTTGGCAAAACCCCGCCCTGGTTTCGGCATGACCATAATTCCTCGCCTGCTCAACGATGTTGACACCTACATTTCTGCTTATGGCGTTGTCGTACCGGCAACGACCGCGTTGGCCGCACTGCAGAGCTATGTAGACTTCAACAGCCGGGTGGGTCATGACGCATGCTATGTGCGCGATCGGCTGAATCAAATAAGGCAAAAACACAAGATAGACCACGAGGCCAGCGCTTTATGGGCTGGGGGGGTGAGTACGGTGAGCCGAGCCAGCCTGATGGAGGCGCGCGCCAGTTCGTTTGCCAGCTTCTTTGAATCCCGCTTCAGCGTTCGCAACTTTGCGGGGGGCGTAGTTCCTGAGGGCGATATCCGCAAGGCTGTGGCCTTGTCCCAGAAAACTCCTTCGGTTTGCAACCGCCAGTCTTGGCGTGTGCACGTCTTCTCTGATGGAACAAAGAGACAAGCGCTGCTTGAGATACAAAGTGGCAGTCGAGGTTTTTCCGAGCATGTTTCGACAGTCCTGGTCGTCACCTCGGAGTTGGGCACTTTTGTCGAAGTGGCAGAGCGTTACCAGGCATGGATTGATGGCGGCATGTTCTCGATGTCGCTATGCCTAGCCTTGCACGATCTTGGTTACGGTACATGCTGCTTGAACTGGTCCAAGGAACGAGGCGATGACTTGCGATTACGTAAGGCTGCGAATCTACCGCCATCCGAGCAAGTGATCATGCTGATAGCGGTAGGTACGCTACCTGAAAAATTCGTTGTAGCCCGCTCTTGCCGCCCACCGGTCGAGCACTGCCTGCGGTTTCATTGAAACATTGCTCTCTGTAAGCGACACTATCGCTACTGATCTGATCGTAATGTGATAATGCGAGACAGCAAAATTGGTTTACGACACTTTATCTGGACGGAGTAAGTAAATTGCCTTTCTTTGAAGACCTCAGCATCGCAAGAGAAGGCGTTCTTTCTTTGGGCTTCTGGGCGATCCAAGTTTATCGGCTTGGACACTTCCGATATAAATACAAGTCAAAACTTATTCGGATTCCTATTGGATTAGTCCATCTGATTCTGTCTAAATTGGCCGAGATCATATGCGGTGTAGTCATCGGAGATTCTGCAAAAATAGGGAAGCGTTTGAGAATTGAACACTCAGGCGCAATCGTCATTCACGGCAATGCACAAATCGGCGATGACTGCATCATTCGACAAGGCGTGACCATAGGCAACCGCCGAATGGAGGATCCGCTTGGGGCCCCAGTTTTAGGCAACAGGGTCAATGTAGGTGCTGGCGCCAAGATACTGGGGAGAATTGTTGTAGGTGACGACGTAGAGATTGGAGCAAATGCTGTTGTTATCAATGATGTGCCGTCAGGTGCATTGGCTGTAGGTGTGCCTGCGCGCATCATTATCAGGGGGTAAATTCAAGAGAAAGAGCGCGCCTAGTTTCTGTGTCATGTTTTGAAGTTACGCAACTGTGTAACAAACCACTTTCGATATAGAAAATTCAGAATAGCAAAGAACTTCATTTAATCAAAAGTGCTTGTGCTGTTATGTTGTTGCCGAATATCTTTTGAGAGGCATTTAGTGTCCCGTTTATTGAGCATCAACAGCTATCACTATCGGCGCGGCGGATCGGATGTCGTCTATCTTGACCACGCGAGCCTGATGGAGTCCGTTGGCTGGGAAAATGCATTTTTTTCAATGCACCATCCACAGAATATTGCCTCGGAATGGTCCGATTATTTTGTGGACGAACTTCAGTACGGCCATCAGTATTCAATTGCGCAAAAGTTGGTAATGGCTACGAAGGTGGTGTACTCATTCGAGGCGCAAGAGAAAATCGCCCGGCTGATCGATAAATTTAAACCTTCGATTGCGCATACACACTGCATTTTTCATCACTTGTCGCCATCCATCTTGCCTGTTCTCAGTGAAAGAGGAATTCCAGTAGTAATGACGGCGCATGAGCTGAAAGCAATTTGTCCTGCGATCTCTATGCGAAATAGCGGCGGTGTCTGCGAGCGTTGCAAGAATGGTAGTTCTCTAAATGTTTTGAAGTATCGATGCATCAAAAACTCATTTGCCCCAAGCGCAATCGTTGCGATTGAAACATTTGTTCATCGAACACTGGATACCTACAGAAAAAACGTTAGCAAATTAATCACACCAAGCCGTTTTTATCTTGAGAAATATATTGAATGGGGTTGGCCGAAAGAGAAGGTGATTTATATCCCAAACTATGTTGATGCCAATAGGCTGGTGCCAGAATACGAGCCAGGTGCCTACTTTCTGTATTTTGGCCGGCTGTCCATAGAGAAAGGCGTGGAAACACTGATCCGAGCCGCCAGCGCGGCGCAGGTGCCTTTAAAAATCGTGGGTACAGGGCCCGAGGATGAAGTGTTAAAAGCTTTGGCCGGAAATCTTCCAGGTGACGTTGAGTTTCTTGGATACCGGAGTGGGGATGAACTGCTGGATTTGATACGCGCCGCAAAAGTTGTTGTACTGCCGTCAGAATGGTATGAGAACGCGCCCATGACCGTACTCGAAAGTTATGCCCTAGGCAAACCGGTTCTTGGCGCTCGTATTGGTGGCATACCGGAATTGGTAATTGATGGTGAAACGGGTTGGTCGTTTGCTAGCGGCAGTGTCCCAGAATTGACACAGGTTTTGGCTCAAACAAACCAGCGAAGTGCTACCGAATTGGCTGCAATGGGTCGTGCCGGTCGCGACTTCGTAACATCTCATTTCTCTCGCGCCCAATATCTCGAACGAGTTCTTTCTGTTTATGCAGACTTGGGAGTGACTGCCTGAAATGCACAACAGAAAATGCAGTCTAGGCCAAAAAAAATTTGCCAGTGAAATGCCAATTGAGATGAGCAAGATTGTTCGCATTCTCGGCACCCATGGCGTTCCTGCCAATTATGGGGGGTTCGAAACTGCCGCCGAGAACATAGCCTTGTTTCTGGTTAAAAACGGATGGAGAGTCATTGTCTATTGCCAGATCGATGGCGAAGGACCTATCCGCGAAGACCTCTGGAATGGAATTGAGCGGGTAACCATCCCGATCAACATTCCGGGCTGGAAAGGCACCTCAAAATTTGACTGGATTACCATCAGGCATGCATGCCAGTTTAGGGATTTGTGCCTGACCTTTGGTTACAACACTGCGCTGTTCAGCACGCTGCTGCGCCTCAAAGGCATCCCCAATGTAATCAACATGGATGGCATTGAGTGGTCACGTGCTCGCTGGGGCTTTGCCAAGCAAGCCATTCTCTATATCAACGAGCGCATTGGCTGCTTTGTGGGGAACCACCTGATTGCCGACCATCCGGTAATTGAGAAGTATCTGCTGTCACGGGCACCAAAGCGCAAGATCACCACGCTTACCTATGGCGCAGACCCTCTGGTTGATGCCCCGGTTGAACGGGTAATCCAATTTGGGTTGGAGCCGGGGAAATACCTGAATCTGGTTGCGCGCTCAATCCCCGAGAATTCAATTTTTGAGATGGTGCGGGGTTTTTCGATGAAACCGCGTGGTTGCAAGCTGGCGGTGCTGGGCAACTATGAGCCTGAGCTTGATGCCTACCATCGCCAGGTGATGGATGCGGCAAGCGATGAGGTGGTTTTTCTCGGCCCGATCTACGATAAGCACGTGGTACAGGCGTTGCGCTTTCACAGTCTGGCCTATGCTCATGGCCACACGGTAGGCGGTACGAATCCGTCGCTGGTCGAAGCCATGGCTGCCAGTAACCCGGTTATTGCGCATGACAATCCTTATAACCGATGGGTCGCCGAGGATGCAGCAATCTATTTCAGCGATGCGGAAAGTTTTGGCAATGCGGTTGACCAACTTTTAACATCGCCCGCAACCTTGGCTGCCATGCGCGCAAATAGCCATCGCCGTTATTTGGAAGAATTCACCTGGGAGCATGTAGCCGGGCAGTACGAACAACTGCTGCTTCGCTATTTGCCGAAACAAGTTTAAATTTGTGGAGGGTTTTAAAGTGTTAAAACTAGCTGTCGTAGGACTCGGCAAGATGGGCTTGTCCCACCTCGCCATGATCCATGCGCATCCGCGCGTGAAGGTTGATGCCGTGTGTGATGCCACGGGTTACGTGCTGGATGTGCTGAATAAGTACACCGGTGTGCCTATATTCACGGATTTTGACGCCATGTTGGCCGAGGTGCCGTTAGACGCCATCATCATCGCCACTCCATCCAGCATGCACGCAAAAATGGTGAACGCCGCGTTGGCCAAAGGTTTGCATGTGTTTTGCGAGAAGCCGTTTTGCCTGGATACCAAAGACGGTGAATTAGCAACTCGAACGGCGGCAGAAAAAGGGTTGGTCAATCAGGTCGGCTATCACTATCGTTTTGTTGGTGCATTCCAGGAGGTCAAGCGCTTGCTGGAAGCCAATGCAATTGGAGCGGTAAGCCATGTGCTGGCGGAGGCCTATGGCCCGGTGGTGCTCAAGCCGAAGGGGTCTTCTTGGCGCACGCAGCGTTCTGAAGGCGGCGGTTGTCTGTACGACTATGCGGCTCACCCGCTTAATCTGGTTAACTGGTATTTTGGTGCCCCCCAGGGTGTTGGCGGCACGGTGCTAAACAGTGTTTTCTCAAAGGAAACAGACGACGAGGTTTTTGGCTCGCTGTTTTTTGCCGATGGTAAAAGCGCGCAAATTTCGGTGAACTGGTGCGATGAGTCTTACCGCAAGATGAGCACGAAGATTTCGATCTGGGGAACCGCAGGCCGCATTACGGCGGACCGACAGGAGTGCCAGGTTTATCTGCGCGATACGGCTACCTTGCCTGCTGGCTACCAGCAGGGCTGGAATATGCGTTATACGACTGATCTGACGGAGCCCGTGTGGTTCTACCTCCGTGGCGAAGAGTACTCGGCTCAGCTCGACTACTTCGTCAAGTGCATTGAGGAAAATCGAGCGAACGACAACGTTAACTCATTTCAGGATGCGTTGATGACCGACAAGGTGATCTCGATGATGATCGCCGACGCCGCGAAAGGCGCTTCGGTGACATCAGAGGAAGCGTTGCCGGAAGCCCCCAAAAAGAAAAAAGGTTTCTTCGGCAATCGGCGTTGAGCCAAGTCGGCTCGTGATTTGAATTCAATTCTGGAGTTTTAAATGGACCGTTTGTTGTTTGGCGACAATCAGTTTTTTGGTGTGAACCACATGTCTGAAGAAAAAGCGCGTGCCCAAGCGATGCGTTTTCAGGACATCGGCTCCGTGATCGAAGTGCTCGACAACGCGATGGATGAAGGTGTGAACAGCTTCATGTGCACCACCCACGATCGTATTGCGCTGGTGTGCGACCACATGCGCGCCAACCCGGAGCGCTACAAAGATTTCAAGTTCATGCCCTGCATGCCCTACGCGCACAAGTACGCCAATGCCGTAACTGAAGACGGCATTCTTGGCACGCTCAAACGCTTCATGCCGGACGAAGGCTTTCTGAATGCGGCCATGCGTGGCGGCATGTCTCTGGCCAAGAAAGACGTCGAAGGCATTACGACCTTGCTGGTCGATGCGGAAATGAAGATGTTTGCCGGGCTGAACACGCCAGTGATTTTTTTGCAGAACGTGGTGGTCGATCTACTGCTTGGGTTAGGCTTTAATGAGGCGTTCCGTATTTTTGCCGACCACGTGAAAAAGCGCTACAACGCTGAACCGGGCTTTATCACGATGAATATGCCGATGTTGCTGGATGCCCTCGAAAATGTTGGCGTCGAAAACCCGATTGTTTGCTCGAACATCAACAAGATCGGATTCCGCATGTGCGGTGGTTTTGAGGCGTATGAACGTGCATTGCGCGAGAAGAAGTTCCGGGCTATTGCGATGTCGGTATTTGCTTCGGGCGCTATCCCGCCGAAAGAAGCGATTGAGTGGGTGTGCCAGCAGCCTAATATCGAGGCGATTGTGTTTGGTGCTTCGAGCCGGGGGAATATTCGTAATACGAGGGAGTTGGTGGACCGGTATTGGACTGCTGATGTGGCAGACGAGGTGATTGAAGCATAATTTTTGCCAATGGATGGTCACTGGAATCCGGTTGCAAGGTTTTGACCTTGAAGCCCTCCACGGTGCGGGTGTTGTGATCGAGCAGTTGTTGGCGATGCAGTCAGAAGTTTCTGTGCAACCGATCTATGACGGCATGCCAAATATGAATACGGCATTGGAAAGTTTTCATAAAATCAGCTTCAAAATAACAGGGTTGTACCCTGTTACGCGCGATACTGAATTGGGCATCATTGAGTTCGATTGCGTAATGCGGCGTAACGGAGGTCTTGCCGTCAAAAGCTGAATGCGGGAGGCGACGGGCTGGTTTCCAGAAGTGGCTGGTCAAGGGCGGGGGCTTTATCGATGTGAAGGCGTGCTTTGATGCGGTTGAACTGGTGGCAGCGGGGATTCGGGTGTGGCGGTTGTAGGTCGTTTCCGGGCGTTGGTGCCGCAAAGGCGTTGCGGGAGTGTTCCGAAGGTGAACGAACTGGGTCTGGATTCCGGGTCAAGCCCGGAATGACGTGGGAGAGGGGCGAGCGCAGAATGACGGGGTAGAAGGACAGGCGCGGAATGACGCTCCGCACGGTCGCCCTGCGAGCCAATGAATACGGCAGCCTCCAATGCCTGTGCCATGGGAGTTAATATCCATAAGCATTCCAGGCAATGCCATATGCAGATCGCCATTTGGCGAGCTCTGCAGAGGATCGTGCGCGTAACCTGCTTGGCAGGGAGGGAGGTGCCCAGCTGTGCTGCGCGAAAGGCGGTGATCGCCCAGCACAGCTGGGTACCTACAAAAACTTCCTAGAAAGCATGTCGGGCTGAAGCCCGACCTACAGGCCGCTTTCGCCGGAATGACGTGGGAGAGGGGCGAGCGCAGAATGACGGGGTAGAAGGACAGGCGCGGAATGACGCTCCGCACGGACGCCCTGCGAGCCAATTAATACGGCAGCCTCCAATGCCTGTGCCATGGGAGTTAATATCCATAAGCATTCCAGGCAATGCAATCTGCAGAACGCCATTTGGCGAGCTCTGCAGAGGATCGTGCCGCGGAACATGCTTGGCAGGGAGGGAGGTGCCCAGCTGTGCTGCGCGAAAGGCGGTGATTGCCCAGCACAGCCGGGCACCTACAAAAACTTCTTAGAAAGCATGTCGGGCTGAAGCCCGACCTACAGGTCGCTTTCGCCGGAATGACGGGGTAGAAGGGCAAGCGCGGAATGACGGGGCAAGGGCTGTTAGAATCAGCTCTTTCCAAGCCGACTCTGAGCCGCCATGCACCCCGATTACCTCGAAAAAATTCTCAACGCGCAGGTCTACGATGTTGCCGTAGAAACGCCGCTGGATTACGCGCCCAATCTGTCGGCGCGCATCAATAACACCATCCTGTTCAAGCGCGAAGACATGCAGCCGGTGTTCTCCTTCAAGCTGCGCGGGGCATACAACAAGATCGCCGGGCTCTCGCCGGAGAAGCTCAAACGCGGGGTGATCTGTGCTTCGGCGGGCAATCATGCGCAAGGCGTGGCGCTGTCGGCGGCGAAGATCGGTTGCCGGGCGGTGATCGTCATGCCGACCACCACGCCGGCGATCAAGGTGCAGGCGGTCAAGGCGCGTGGCGGCGAAGTGGTGCTGGCCGGCGATTCCTACGACGACGCCTACGCCCATGCGCTGGAGTTGGAAAAAGCCGAGAAGCTCACATTCGTTCATCCCTTTGACGATCCGGAAGTGATTGCCGGGCAGGGAACGATTGGCATGGAAATCCTGCGCCAGCACCCGAAGCCGATTCATGCGGTGTTTTGCTGCGTTGGCGGCGGCGGGCTGATTTCCGGCGTAGCGGCATACATCAAACGCCTGCGTCCGGAGACCAAAATCATCGGTGTCGAGGCGGTTGATGCCGATGCCATGACGCAATCGCTCAAGGCCGGCAAACGGGTGCGCCTGAAACAGGTCGGCTTGTTTGCCGACGGTGCGGCGGTGAAATATGTCGGTGAAGAAACCTTCCGTCTGTGCCAGCAATACGTTGATGAAATGGTGTTGGTCGACACCGATGCCATTTGTGCGGCGATCAAGGATGTTTTTGAAGATACGCGCGCGGTTCTGGAGCCGGCCGGGGCGCTGGCCGTGGCGGGGGCCAAAGCCTATGCGGCGCAGCACAAGCTCAAGGACAAGACGCTGGTGGCCATTGCCTCGGGCGCCAACCTGAATTTCGACCGTCTGCGCTTTGTCGCCGAACGTGCCGAAGTCGGTGAGCAGCGCGAAGCGGTACTGGCGGTGACCTTGCCCGAGCAGCCCGGTGCCTACCGGAAATTCATTGCATTGATCGGCGCACGCAATATTACCGAGTTCAACTATCGTTTCAACGACCAGAAAGAGGCGCACGTTTTTGTCGGCGTGCAGGTGGCTTCGCGCAACGAGTCAGTCAAGCTCGTCAAGCATTTGCGCAAACACGGCTATGCCACGCTCGATCTGACCGACGATGAAATGGCCAAGGGCCATATCCGGCATCTCGTTGGCGGCCATTCTTCAAATCTCAAGAATGAATTGCTTTACCGGTTTGAATTTCCCGAACGACCGGGCGCGCTGATGAACTTTCTGGATAAAATGAGTGCCGGCTGGAACATCAGCCTGTTTCATTACCGTAACCACGGCGCGGATTACGGCCGGGTGCTGGTGGGCATGCAGGTGCCGGCCGGTGAAATGGGCGAGTTCCGGATATTTTTGAAGACGCTGGGTTACGCGCATTGGAACGAAACCGACAATCCAGCGTACAAACTCTTTCTGGCCTAGACGCGAGTCAGGATGAATCGAATGAACCTAGCAGAATCCGTCATTCCGGGCTTGACCCGGAATCCAAGGATGCTCTAATGGATTCCGGGTCAAGCCCGGAATGACAAAACCTAAAAGTCGGTTTGCTTCAGCATGACTGGCTACTAGACGCGAAACCGAGGAGACACCATGAAAATCGCCAACAACGTCACTGATCTGATCGGCAATACACCGCTGGTTAAACTCAACCGCCTGGCTGCCGGCATCAATGGCACCGTAGCGGTAAAACTCGAATTCTTCAATCCGGCGCACAGTGTCAAGGACCGGATTGCCGTGGCCATGATTGATGCGGCGCAAGCGGCGGGCAAGATTGTTGCCGATACAATCATCCTGGAACCGACCTCGGGCAATACCGGGATCGGCCTGGCCATGGTTTGTGCGGCGCGCGGCATCAAGTGCTGCTTTATCATGCCGGAAACCATGAGTCGTGAGCGGCGACTGCTGCTCAAGGCCTACGGCGCTGAACTGGTATTGACGCCGGGGCCGGACGGGATGGGTGGCGCGATCCGGCGCGCTGAGGAGATGGCGGCAAGCGATGCGCGCTATTTCATCCCGCAGCAGTTCGAGAACCCCGCCAATCCGGCGATTCACCGCGCCACAACGGCCGAGGAAATCTGGCGGGATACCGATGGCAATGTCGATATTCTGGTTTCCGGGGTGGGTACGGGCGGCACAATTACCGGCGTCGGCGAAGTGCTCAAGGCGAAAAAACCTGCCGTTCAAATTGTCGCGGTGGAGCCCGATGCGTCACCGGTGCTCTCCGGCGGCACCAAGGGCCCGCACCCGATTCAGGGGATTGGCGCTGGTTTTATTCCGGGCGTACTCAATGTCAAAGTGTACGACGACGTGGTACGCGTTACCGCAGATGATGCGTTTGCCATCGCCCGGCGCATGGCGACCGAAGAAGGGCTGCTCGTCGGCATCTCTTCCGGGGCGGCGGTGTGGGCGGCACTCAAAGTGGCGGCCAGGCCGGAGAATGCGGGCAAGCTGACGGTGGTGATCATTCCGTCGTTTGGCGAGCGCTATTTGTCGACGGCGCTTTATTCACATTTAGAGGTTTGAAAATTAACCACAACGGGCACAACGGGCACAACGATTTTAAAAAAACCGTTTTTCGCCTTTCGTTGTGCCCGTTGTGTCGTTGTGGTTAAACCATGTCTTCGTCTTTTTCCTTCAACTTCGACCTTGTTCCCGACCGCTCGGGCGGCGACTCGCTCAAGTGGAACAAATACGCCGGCCGTGATGTGTTGCCGCTGTGGGTGGCGGATATGGATTTTGCCGCGCCACCGGCGGTGCTGGCTGCGCTGCATAAGCGCGTTGAGCAGGGCGTGCTCGGGTATTCCGAACCGTGGCCGGCGCTGGTCGATAGCGTTCTCGGGTATCTACAGCGCGCATACGCCTGGCGTGTTGAGCCGGAGTGGCTGGTCTGGCTGCCGGGGCTGGTCAGCGGGCTCAACGTCGCCTGCCGCGCGGTTGAAGGTGGTGTGCTGACGGCGACGCCGGTCTATCCGCCCTTTCTCTCCGCACCGCGCCTGGCCGGCCGGGAACTGGTGACGGTCTCTTTGTGTTTGTCGGATGGGCAATGGGGCTGGGATTTCGCGGCAATGGAAGCGGCGTTAAAACCCGATACCCGGCTGCTTTTGCTCTGTCACCCGCACAATCCGGTCGGGCGGGCATGGCATGCGGCCGAGTTGGCCGAACTGGCGGACTTCTGTCAGCGTCACGACCTCATCGTTTGTTCTGATGAAATTCATTGTGGCCTGGTGCTTGATGCGGAGCGCCGGCACATCCCGTTGGCCAGTCTTGACGAGGACATTACGCAGCGCTGTATCACGCTGATGGCGCCGTCAAAAACCTACAATATTCCCGGCCTTGGCTGTGCGTTTGCCGTAATTTCCGATGCGTCGTTACGGCGTCGTTTTTGCTGGGCAATGCGCGGCATCGTGCCGGAGGTTAACATACTCGGTCTGGCAGCGGCTGAAGCGGCTTATCGCGATTGTGAAGACTGGCGCCTGGCGCTGATCGATGTGCTGCGCAGAAATCGTGACCGGGTTGAAGCCGCGGTCGCCGCCCTGCCCGGACTGAGCATGACGCCTGTCGAAGCGACCTATCTGGCCTGGATTGATGCGCGCGGTCTGGGTGTTCCCGACCCGGCAGGTTTTTTTGAGACGGCCGGTATCGGGCTTTCAAACGGCACCGATTTCGGTTTGCCAGGCTGGGTAAGACTCAACTTTGGATGTCCGCGCCAAACTCTTGATTGTGCTATTGAAAGAATGAAAAAAGCTTGTTGCAATTTGGCTGCGTGAGGTATGGTGCACACCTGACGATGTTTCGGTCAATGTCTGGTGCGCAAAAAACTCAAATGACATTCTTGCGACAGCTACGGTTTATTCAGCATCCCCGGCAGGCCATTCTGGTTGCTGCCGGCCTGTTTGGCTTGCTGATGACTGTCCTGGCCTACCAGTCGTTCCTGGCGAGTGGCTACCACCACCATGTTCTGCTGCTCGGGATTCTGACGACTATTTTGTTGCTGCTCACCCTGCACGGCTTGCTGCTGCGCAGAACGCTGACCAAAAATCTGCTGGCTGACCGCGAAGAGGATATGGAGCAGCTGCGTGCCGCCAAACTTTGGGCTGAAAAACTTTCCCAGGCCGTAGAGCAGAACCCGGCGTCGATTATCATCACCGACCCCAGTGGATGCGTCGAATATGTGAATGAACAATTCATCCTGACGACAGGTTATTCGCGTGATGAAGTCCTCGGACAAAATTCCCGGCTGGTCAAATCCGGCAACATGCGCCCTGAGATTTATCAGGAACTGTGGGCGACGATTGCCGCCGGCAACAACTGGCAAGGCGACCTGCAAAACCGGCGAAAAGACGGCAGTTTGTACTGGGAGCATGTGCTGATCTCGCCGATCAAGGATCATGACGGCAAGATCACAAATTTCGTTAGCATCAAGGAAGACGTTACCGAGCTGCGTGATCTCATCGAGCGGGCACAGGAAAGCGAAAATCGCTTTCGTGGTGTGCTGTCAGTTATCTCGGAGGGGCTGGCGGTTATTTCTGCCGACTGGGTCTGGCTCTATGCCAATCCGGTGGCCGAGGAAATTCTCGGTCAACTGCCGGGTGCGCTGGTTGGGAACACGCCGCTGGATATCAAGATTGAACGATTGCGGCCGGATGGCAGTATTTGTCCGCCGGAAGAATACTCGACACGACGGGTGCTGAAAGACGGAAAACCGGTCTGGGATTCCGAAATGGGATTCCGTTATCCCGACGGCCGCATACGCTGGTGCAAAATCAACTGCTCACCGCTCGGGTTTGATGCAGAAGGCAAGGCGACAGGCGCGGTCATAACCTATTACGACATTACCGCACGCCGGCATACGGAAGCCCAGCTGAGGCTGGCACAGGCCGCCATCAAGGGCAGTGGAGAAGCCATTTTGCTGGCCGGTGTCGGGCAAACAATCGAGTCAGTGAACCCGGCCTTTGAACAGCTGACCGGCTATGCGTCGGATGAGGTGGTCGGCGAGAACGCCGCTCTGCTTGATTCGGACGTGCAGGGTGAAAGCATGAGCGAATTTCCGCTGCAGGCATTGGCCGACGTCGGCCACTGGCAGGGCAAGATCATGTTGCGCTGCAAGAGTGGCAAGTTATGCCCGGTGTGGTTGGGCGTTTCGGCGGTAAAGCAAGAAGGCAGCATTTACGAGCATTACATCTACATTTTCTCGGATATGACCGAGCGCATGGAGGTGCAGCGCAGTATCGAGTTCCTGGCGCATCACGACCCGCTGACCGGGCTGCCCAACCGCTTGTTGCTGCGTGACCGGATGGAACAGGCTGTGGCACTGGCCGGCCGCATGCAGAGTTGCGTAGCGCTGATGTTCCTGGATCTTGACCGCTTCAAGACCATCAACGACTCGCTCGGTCACCCGGTGGGAGATGCGCTGCTCAAAGAGGTGGTTGAGCGCTTGAAAAGTTGTGTGCGTGATTCGGACACGATCAGCCGGCAGGGGGGTGATGAGTTCGTCATCTTGCTTAACGATGTGCGTGACAGCGAAGCGGTTTCGCGGGTGGCCGACAAGATTCACCAGCGCATGGCCGAACCCGTGGTGCTTGGAGTGCATTCACTCAATACGACTTTCTCGATTGGCATTGCGCTGTATCCCAATGACGGTCTGGATTTCGATAGTCTGATGCAAAAGGCCGATACGGCGATGTACCACGCTAAAGAGGCCGGACGGAATGGGCACCGCTTCTTCACCGAACAGATGAACCAGCAGGTTGTCGAGCACCTGACGCTGGAAACCCAGTTGCGTCGGGCGCTGGATAGCAAGGAATTTGTATTGCATTACCAGCCGCAACTGGATTTGCATGAGGGTACTATCATTGGCGTTGAGGCGCTGATCCGCTGGAACAGTCCGGAAAACGGCATGGTCTCTCCCGCCCGGTTTATACCGGTGGCCGAGGATTGCGGGCTGATTGTGCCAATTGGTGCCTGGGTGTTGAACGAAGCCTGCCATCAGGCAAAAGCTTGGCAGAATGCCGGGTTGCCGCCCTTTGTCATTGCCGTGAATCTCTCTGCCGTGCAATTCAAGCGCCTGGATCTGGTGACCACCGTCATTAATGCGCTGGTGCTTTCCGATCTTGATTCCCAGTGGCTTGAATTGGAGTTGACTGAATCCATCCTGATCCAGGATGCCGAAGCCACGCTGGATGCGGTGCGGCGTTTGAAAGCGCTTGGCGTCAAACTGTCGGTCGATGACTTCGGCACAGGCTACTCAAGCCTGACCTATTTGAAGCGTTTTGCCGTCGATAAACTGAAGATCGACCAGTCCTTCGTGCGTGATCTGGTCACCGATCCGGATGATGCCGCCATTGTGCGCGCCATCATCCAGATGGCGCACAGCCTGAAGCTCAAGACAATTGCCGAGGGTGTTGAAACCGAAGAGTTGTCCAATCTGCTGCGCGTATTTCATTGCGACGAAATCCAGGGGTATTGGTTCGCACGGCCGATGCCAGCAGATCAGCTGGAAGCCTTTGTGCGCAACCATCAAGCGACCTGAAGCTTATTGATCAGGCGCTGGCGGATTTTCCGACACCGCTTAAGCACGTATATTTTGTACTAATAATTTTATAAATTAGTAGACAATCCCAATAATCGTTACCTATACTAATGCCTGCTAATCTATTACGAAATTAGTAGACATTATGAAACTGCCGGAAACAGCCCCCGATCTAAGCTCGCTTTTTCAGCGCTTCTCGCCGGAAGAGCTGCCGTTGGTCTATGAGAAAGCAAGCCCTTTACTAGCCGGACGTTACCTTCATTGGGACGAGCTTCTCCACAGAGAACCTCCAGACGGGTTCTCGCATGAGAAATGGTGGGCTTCAGTACTGATCGGTCGCATGCCGCTAATGCAGCAACTCCCTCTGCTGGATAAGTGCAATAAACCGTTCGAATTTGCTACGCCCAGCCCAATACTGATTGACCTGCACCACATCGACCGGAATGCCGCAGGGCAAATCCACAATCCCGCAGGCTCGCCGATTCAGGAAGATCCGAACCGCTACCTCTTAAGCTCGCTGATCGAGGAAGCCATTACCTCAAGCCAACTTGAGGGTGCAGCGACAACGCGCAAGGTAGCAGCAGCCATGCTGCGCGAGGGGCGGAAGCCGCGCGATCACGGCGAAACGATGATTTTCAACAATTTCCGCGCGATGGAGCATCTGCGATCCATCAAGAAGGAAGCTATCACGCCCGATTTGATTCTTGAACTGCATCGTATTTTGACCGAGGGTACGCTCGACGATTCGGCCGATGTGGGGCGATTCCGAAAAACCGATGATGTCCGGATTGTCGATAGCAGAGATAGTACGGTTCTTCACCAGCCGCCGATCCATACGGAGTTGCCTGAGCGACTGGAACGGCTATGCGCATTCGCTAACGCGGATGAATTCTCACTCCCCTTTGTTCATCCTGTTCTGCGCGCGATCCTGCTACACTTCATGATCGGCTACGACCACCCTTTCGCTGATGGCAATGGCCGTACCGCACGGGCGCTGTTCTACTGGTCGATGGCGCGCAGCGGTTACTGGCTGATGGAATATACGTCAATCAGCCATATCCTGCGCAAAGCGCCTGCCCAGTACATGCGCGCTTATTTGCATACCGAAACCGGTCACAACGACACCAGCTACTTTTTCCTTCACCAACTCGCCACGATCCGTAAAGCGATCGCTGCATTGCATGAATACATGGAGCGGAAAACCAACGAGCTGAAAGAAACCGAGAAGCTGTTATCCGGCTCGTCGAAGTTGCGGACGAGATTTAATCATCGTCAGGTGGCATTGCTCACGCACGCTCTAAAAACCCAGGGTGAAGGCTACCGGGTCGACGCGCATCAGAGGTCTCACAACGTGGTGTATCAAACAGCCCGGAATGATTTGCTTGATCTTGAAACTCTCGGCCTGCTGGAAAGGCAAAAAAAGGGAAACGCCTATCTGTTTTTTGCGCCTGACGATTTGCGTAGTCGGCTGGAAAACCTCGCAAAATAGACTCCCGGGGAGCCCAAAAGCACTGTCATTCCAAGTTCAATCGAGTCTGAAAACACCTGCCTCAGTGACCATCGCATCGAGTCGGACGTCGTGCGGTATGGGGTGGATGGAATCCACGCGGGACAATTCAAAACCGACGCCAATGCTTAGCGGTACGGGATTCAACGTGGCCAGCGTGCGGTCAAAAAAACCGCCACCGTAGCCGAGGCGGAAGCCTTGGGCATCAAAGGCATTGACCGGGATCAGCAGGGCCTGCGGCAGCAGAAATTCGCCGTCAGCCGGCGTGGGAATGCCATAACGGTCGGGCATCATCGGGGATGCCGGTGTCCATGCACGGAATGAAAGCGCTGCGCCCGGTCCGGTGACGACCGGCAGCAGTGCTGCAAAACCAGGGTCGCCGGAGGCCAACCACGAGACCATCAGCGGGCGCAGATCCGGTTCGTTTTTTACCGGCCAGCAAAAGCCGACGCGCATTCCAGCCAGTTGCGCAAAGTGTTCCTTCAACTGTGTGCAGATCGACGAAGAAAGCTGCGCACAGGTCTCTGCCAACAAGGCCATGCGGCGCTCGACAAGCCGTTGGCGTAATTCTCGGCGGTAGCTTTCTGGCGTCAAACCGGTGTTCATGTGGTATGCTGAAATTCAGTGTTTACGGGTATCTCAGCTTATCATGAAGTTTCGTCTTGCTGCCTTTCTCCTCTCGCTCTTCAGCTTTATGGCTCATGCGGCCACCGGGGGGGTGTCATCCGACGAGCGCTTCCTGGCGGCGCGCGACGCTGCGCGCGCCGGTGACCGCGCCAAGCTTGAACGCATTGCCCCCGAGTTGCAGGGTTACGAGCTGGAAGCCTACGTGGATTATTGGCGCGTACTGCTCGATTTGGCGAGTGCCGATCCGGCGACGATCAAAAGCTTTCTCGCCCGTCACGATAAAAGCTATATCGGTGAGAAGCTGCGTAGCGACTGGCTCAAGCAATTGGGAAAGCGGCAGCAGTGGGCAGAGTTTGATGCCGAGTACCCGCAAATGGTACAGCCCGATCAGGAACTGTCCTGCTACGCCTTGCAAAGCCGGCGGGCGCGTGGTGATGCGACCCTACTCGACGAGGCCATGCCGCTGTGGCTGAACCTGATGGAGCCGACTGAATCCTGCTATCCGGTTCTCGAAGCGCTGATTCTGGAAAAACGCGTGCTGGCCGATGAGGTGTGGGCGCGTATTCGTCGCCAGTTTGAAGCGAACAAGCTGGCGGCCGCGCGCTACAGCATGAACTATCTGCCGCCCAGCCAGACGCCGGACGCCAGGGTGGCGCTGGCGGTAAGCGATACGCCCCTGCCGTGGCTGGTCAAATTGCCGGCCGGCAGCGCCAGCAGCCGGATGAATCGCGAATTGGCTGCACTGGCCATCAGCCGTATTGCGCGCACCGACCCGCGCATGGCGGCCGAGCAATTAAGCAAGATCGAAAACCGTCTGCAAGCGGGAGAAAAAAGCTGGGCATGGGGACAGATCGGCTGGCAGGCGGCGCAGCGGCATCTCCCTGAGGCGCTTGAATGGTATCGCAAGGCTGGCGATGCCGCGCTTTCCGACGAAGTGGCGCAGTGGAAAGTGCGTGCCGCACTGCGTGCCCAGGACTGGGGGATGGTGCGTTCGGCCATTGAAAAAATGCCGCCCGCGCTGGCCGAACAGCCCGCCTGGGTGTACTGGCTGGGGCGCGCCTACCGGGCGGGTGGCCGTGTTGAAGAGGCCAACGCGTTGTTCTCGAAAATTGGCGGGCAGCCGAATTTCTACAGCAATCTGGCGTATGAAGAGCTGGGGCGTTCCATTGTGGCGCCGCCCAAGGCCGCGCCACCAACGCGTGAAGAAAGTATCCGGGTGACCGCCAATAATGGGGTGCAACGTAGTCTGGCCTTGATGCGGGTGAATATGCGCAGCGAAGGGGTCAAGGAATGGAGTTGGGCGCTGCGCGGCATGAGTGATCGGGATCTGCTGGCGGCGTCGGATCTTGCCCATCGTGCTGGCGTTTTCGATCGCGCCATTGCGGCCGCTGACCGTACAAAGAATGAACACGACTATTCCTTGCGCTACCTGTCGCCGTACAGCGAACAGGTGCGTCCAGCCGCCAGGAATCAGGCGCTGGACGATGCCTGGGTTTATGGCCTGATGCGTCAGGAGAGCCGATTTGTGACCAACGCCAAGTCGACAGTGGGCGCTTCCGGTCTGATGCAGTTGATGCCGGCCACAGCCAGGTGGGTGGCAAAGAAAATCGGTCTCAAGGATTTTCATCAGGGTCAGGTGAACGATACGGAGATCAATGTGCTGCTCGGCACGACCTATATGCGCCTGGTGCTCGAAAGCCTCGACAATCATCCGGTACTGGCTTCCGCCGCATACAATGCCGGTCCCGGACGTGCCCGCAAATGGCGTGCGGATGTCCCGCTGGAAGGTGCGGTCTACGCCGAGACCATTCCCTTCAACGAAACGCGCGACTACGTCAAAAAAGTCATGAGCAATTCGATCTATTACTCGACGCTGTTTGATGGCAAACCGCAGTCGATCAAGAGTCGGCTTGGCGTTATTGGTCCGCGTTCGACAGGTGAGCCAAAGGGCGAAGAATTGCCGTAAAATCCGCTCTTCGATACTCAATTCATCGTCAGGTTGCCATGGAACTCAAGAAGGTATTGTTGATCGGCGGTAGCGGTTTCGTCGGTGGCTGGATCGCCAACCGGCTTTCTGACCGTGGTATCCGCGTCGTTATCCCGACGCGCCATCGGGACAACACCAAGCAGTTGACCCTGTTGCCGACGGTCTGTATGGAAGAGGCCGATGTGCACGATCCGAAGGCGCTGGTTACGCTGATGCAGGGCGTGGATGCAGTGATCAATCTTGTCGGCATCCTGCACGACCGTGATTCCACAGCCCCGTTTGGCAAACGGTTTTTTGACGCGCACGTTGATCTGCCCCACAAAATAGTTGCGGCAATGGGGCAGACTGGCGTTCGCCGTCTGGTGCACATGAGTGCGCTCAAGGTGGGTGAGCATGCGCCATCGGCTTATCTCCGTTCAAAAGCGATGGGCGAAGCCATCGTGCTGCGCGCGGCGAACGATCTGGACATCACGGTATTCCGACCCTCGGTTATTTTCGGACCGGGCGATTCCTTCCTGAATACCTTCGCTGCTCTGCTCGGACTCTTTCCCGTTCTGCCCATCGCTGGCAGCGCGGCTCGCTTTCAGCCGGTGTATATCGGCGATGTGGCCGATGCCTTCGTGTCGTGTCTGACCGATTCTGCTACTTTCGGTCAGGTGTACGAATTGGGCGGCCCGCGGGTTTACACCTTGCGCGAACTGGTTGACTACACCGGTGATCTGATTGGCAAGCGCCGCCTGGTGATAGGCTTGCCCGGCCCGTTGGCTTATCTGCAGGCTGCTTTTCTGAGTCTGTTGCCCAAGCCGCCGCTGTCGCCAGACAATCTGCGCTCGATGCAACTGGATAGCGTCACCGACGGCCAACATGATTGTCCCGGTTGGAAGCCCCAATCTTTGGAAGCCGTAGCACCCACCTACCTTTCACCTGTTAAACCCGAACTGCGTTTTGACGGCTACCGTTGCCGTGCCGGACGTTGAGAGAATCTGGAGATCTGTGTCATGCTGAAACTCGTAATTGGCGATCGCAACTATTCCTCCTGGAGCCTGCGTCCCTGGCTGGCCATAAAGCAGGCCGGCTTGCCCTTTGACGAAGTGCTTATTCGTCTGCGCGACAGCCAGACCAAAATTGAAATTTACAAGTATTCGCCTTCAGGCAAGGTACCCTGTCTGATTGATGGGGACACGATAGTTTGGGATTCGCTGGCCATTTGTGAGTATCTTGCCGAGGCAGCGCCTTCGCTGTGGCCGGCTGAACGTCAGGCACGTGCCGAGGCACGTGCCATCAGCGCCGAGATGCACGCTGGTTTTGGTGCTCTACGGCATAGCATGCCGATGGAGATTCACGCGTCCAAGCCGCATGACGGGCGCTCGGCAGATGTGATTGCGGATATTAACCGCATCGTTTCCATCTGGGAAAGCTGCCGCAGCCGCTATGACGCGAAGGGCCCCTTCCTGTTCGGCGAGTTTTCGATTGCTGACGCGATGTTTGCTCCCATCGTTTGGCGTTTTCTCACGTATGCGGTGGAGTTGCCCCCGGTCTCACGTGCGTGGGTTGAAACCATGTGCGCTTTGCCGGCCATGCAGGAGTGGCGCACCGCCGCGCTGGCCGAAAAAGGCCAGTAAGCCCCTGCATTCACTTCGACGCGCCATGCAAATTTTCACGGTCGGTGGTGCTGTGCGCGACGAGTTGCTGGGTTTGCCGGTGCAGGATCGTGACTACGTTGTCGTTGGCGGATCGCCTGACGACATGCTGGCGCAAGGCTTCCGCCCGGTCGGCAAGGACTTCCCGGTTTTTCTGCATCCGAAGACGCACGAGGAATATGCCCTCGCGCGTACCGAGCGCAAAGCCGGCCATGGGTACACGGGGTTCGAGTTTCATGCGGCACCTGAGGTCACGCTGGAAGACGATCTGGCGCGTCGTGACCTGACCATCAATGCCATTGCGCAAGCCGAAGACGGTTCGCTGACTGATCCGTTTCACGGTGTAGCTGATATTGAGGCGCGAATTTTGCGCCATGTCGGGCCGGCCTTTGTCGAGGATCCGGTGCGCATTCTGCGTGTCGCGCGTTTTGCCGCACGCTTTACAGAATTCTCCGTAGCGGCTGAAACTATCGCGCTGATGCGCCAGATGGTGGATAGCGGTGAGGCGGATCATCTGGTCGCCGAGCGTGTCTGGCAGGAACTGGCCAAGGGGCTGATGGAAACGCAGCCCTCGCGCATGATCGAGGTGTTGCGCCAGTGCGGCGCGCTGGCGCGCCTGTTGCCCGAACTTGATCGCTTGTTTGGTGTGCCGCAGCGCGCCGATTACCATCCGGAAATCGATACCGGCGTGCATGTGATGATGGCGCTCGATCATTCCGCACGGCACAACTATGCGTTGCCGGTTCGCTTTGCCGTGCTCATGCACGATCTGGGCAAGGGGCTGACGCCAGCGCAGGATTTGCCGCGTCATCCGGGTCATGAAGCGCGCAGCGTCAAGCTGGTCGACGCCGTGAGTGCCCGCCTGAAAACACCGGCGGATTGTCGCGAACTGGCGCTGCTGGTAGCGCGATATCACGGTGATATCCGGCGTGGCCCGGAGCTGCGTGCCGCAACCATCGTTAAATTGCTGGAGAGCGCTGACGCCCTGCGCCGTCCGCAGCGTTTCGAGCAATTGCTGCAGGCCTGTGCCTGTGATTTTCATGGCCGCCTAGGCTGGGAAGACAAACCAATTCCCGCTCCCGAACTCTTTATGCAGGCGCTGGCGGCGGCACGTGCGGTCGATGCCGCCGGGATTGCCCGAAGTTGTGACGATGCGTCTCAAATTCCGGAACGTTTGCATGCGGCGCGGGTGGCGGCCGTCAAACAGGCTTTGGTACTTCCTGATTAAATTTCGATAAAGGATAGGCGCGATGATTACACTTTACACATGGGGTACGCCCAATGGCCGCAAGGTTTCCATCATGCTGGAAGAGTGCGACCTGCCCTATCGGGTTAAAACGGTGGACATTACAAAAGGAGAGCAGTCTCACGCCGACTTTGTAGTGATCAACCCAAACTCAAAAATCCCGGCCATCGTTGATTCCGAAGGGCCGGACGGCAAGCCGATCAGACTGTTTGAATCCGGCGCCATTCTGCTTTACCTGGCAGCCAAGACCGGCAAGTTTCTGCCGGCAAGTGAACGTGGCAAGTACGAAGCCTTGCAATGGCTGATGTTCCAGATGGGCGGGGTGGGTCCGATGTTCGGTCAGACGCATCATTTCCTGCGCTTTGCTCCGGAGCCGATCGCTTACGCCATCAAACGCTACAGCGCAGAAACAGCAAGGCTTTATGGCGTGCTGGATAAACGTCTGGGCGAGGCCAGCTATCTGGCGGGCGGGTACTCGATTGCGGATGTGGCCACCTTCCCGTGGGTGGCGCGGCATGAGTGGCAGAAAATTGATCTGGCCGATTACCCGAACGTGCGTCGCTGGTATGACGCAATTAACGCCCGGCCGGCGGTGCAGCGCGGCATGTTGGTGCCGCAGTGACCAGGATCAGGCGTAGGTGTTGATGCTGCCGCCGACGCCATTGACCGCAGCGGGCTGGGGCAAGGCCTGAATCAGTTGCAAAGCGCCCTGCGCTTGAAGGTCGATGGCTTTTTTCATGACCAGGATGGCCACGGCGTCGCCTGTTCTGGCTTGAGCGAGTGTGCTTGAAACTGTGCCGACACTGTTGATATCCATCATTCTCTCCTTGCCGTTTCCTCGACGCTTGTAGGTCACATTACAACGCTTGCTTGAATTTGAACAGGTGAATTTGAAATAGTTTCCTGAAGCAATCAACCTTTTTCAGACCTGGCCGTTATTCGGCTTGTCGTCCAGTCGATCGAAGGAGGTCAGAAAATGCTAAGCATCATGGAAATGAACTCGGTTCGGGCGCTGGATGAGGCGTGCAACCATCACAACGACGAGTATAGCGATGAGGTGCTGTACGCTTCCTGGGCTGCAGGCGGGCAAAGGGATGGGGGGCTGAGAGCAATTGCCGCGTCAACCTACCGCGAACCAGCAGGCGTGGACGTTGAAGGATTCCTGACCCGCATCTACGCGTGCCAGTAGCCATCGGGTCGTTCAGTTGCGACGGGTGCGGGCACTGCCTAGCACCAGTTGCGGATCGTTTTTGTTGGTCATCAGGCTGCCATCCTGAACATACTGGGCAGTGACGCTATCCAGAGACTCCAATATCCGCTCGCTCGTTGTCGCGACATTTTTTGGATTGCTGTCTTGTCCGCTCTTCAGGTTTTCGAGGGCATGTTCGAAGAATACCCACTGTACTTTGGCCAGTTCAAGCGCATCGCGG
The DNA here is from genome assembly GCA_031403915.1 of Betaproteobacteria bacterium. Classification (GTDB taxonomy): domain Bacteria; phylum Pseudomonadota; class Gammaproteobacteria; order Burkholderiales; family Rhodocyclaceae; genus Propionivibrio. The sequence goes on along the minus strand of JANNGP010000113.1, from coordinate 339 downwards.
CTTGCTTGCGAATTCTCGCGTGCGACAAGCAACTCGTTTAATGCGGAAGAAAATTCCTTGCGCGTCTGTTCGATATCCACTTGCCGTCCATAGGACTTGTCACCGGCAAGCGTCATCATGTATAACCTTGCCAGGCGCTGAACCAACATGCTTTGCCGTAGTGAAAGGTCGAGCAAGCGGGCGGTAGGTGTTTCGGCTTCTCGCTCGATTTGCATCGCCAACTTACCTGAGGCCATGGTCAAATCTTCCGCCAGGTAGTTCACAAAATTTCTGCGTTCTAGGGTATAGCTTGTGGCGATGCCACGTTTCAAGTCCAACCAGACTTCGGCCATGCGCTCG